>ONEU01000039.1 GCA_900316925.1 uncultured Eubacteriales bacterium | reverse complement strand
CTTTTGCTTTACGCCTGATTAGTGACGAAAATTATCATAATACCAATTTGAGTTAGTATTACTTTGATTTATTCAGTGTTTCCTTAGCTTCCCGGTACGAGGGGCGCTGTCCGAAGTGACGCTCGTATGTCTGATTGAAGAGATAGACCAGATAGGGTGCGCAGTCGTTTTCCTGCCGGCTGTCAAGAATCTGACGGATCTCCGAAAGATACGCCGCATCCTGTGTCAGATGCCGCTGTCTGTTCCACAGGCACCGGGCACAGCTCTCCGTCACTTTCATTTTTGTTCATCCCCGCTCTTGTTCAGGCTTTTTTCCTTTTCGTCAAAGCGCTTGTGAATATTGTCAATATCCTCCACGCTGCCACCGCCGTCGTCATCAAGGGAACGGAACTTTCCCTTATCCACTAATCGCAGGAAAGCATCCACCACGTCTTCGGTCAGCTGAGTGCCCGAAACTTCCTTGATGATCGATACAACACGATCAAAATTCATCCGCTTTCTGTACGGACGGTTTGAATACATGGCATCAAAGGTATCCGCTACGGCAATGATCTGCGCCACACGGGGAATCTCCCCGTCTTTAAGTCCCCGCGGATAGCCCTTTCCGTCGGGACGCTCGTGGTGACAGCCTGCACCCTCTGCCAGGTCGGGCATAATGCTGATATCCTTGAGGACATCATACCCCAGTTTTGCGTGTGACTTGATCGTGGCGAACTCCTCATCCGTCAGTTTGCCGGGCTTATTCAGCACCTCTTCGGGAATGCCGATCTTGCCGATATCATGCATCAGCGCAATATCATAATATTTTTCCACCGTCTCTGTGTCATAGCCCAGTTCTTCCGCCAGCATCGCCGTATACTTTGCCACACGGAAGGAATGACCGTTGGTGTACTGGTCCTTCATATCAACCGTTTTGACCAGTGCCGTCACGATCTCCCGCAGCAGCACCTTATCCTGCTGCTGCTTATGCAGCTGTTCCTCGGCGTCACTTACCTTGCTGTACTGGTGAGAGAGCCACCAGCAGATCAACAGTACCAGCAGCAGGAAAATGATCGTACCGCTGACAACCCATGCCAGAAATTCTCCGATATTATCGCGCACGTCCGTCATGGAAATGTCCACGCCCACATAACTCGAACACTTGCCGTTCCGGTCATACACCGGCTCATAGATCGTAATCACCCAGCCGCTCACATCATTTGATTCGATGGGCTCAATACGCTTCCCCGCAAACAGCGCCGGCAGATACGGCTTGAACGCCTCTTCAAAAGCAACCACCGTTCCGGGAGGATTTGCCTGCACGTCATCCGTGTCGGTATCAAAGATAAAGCAGCAGCCTTCATCCACCAATTTCAGGGCGTACAGATATTCTACCCCGTAGGCATGGTCACGGATGTTACACATTTCCTTATGGATCGCCTCGTACCCGGGTTCTTTTGTCCCGTTGGCAAGATAGTCCTCCACCTTGTTCCCGTCAATCAGGGCTGCCGCCATTTCTGCCGCCCCCGTTGCCGTATGAATACGCTCCTCCTTGATCCTGGTGGTATAGAGCACCACGCTGCTCACAATATTGAATACCGCCATACAAACAATCAGAAGCACAAGTGTCAGAACCATCTTATAGCGTCGCCGCCTGCGTCTTTTGTGGTAGGAAGAATCCGAATGATCCTTCTCTTTTGATAGTTTATCCATCGTGTTGTTTCTCTCCGGGTGCCATAAGCTCCCGGAACCCTCCTCCACTTTTTGGAAATATTATACCTTATTTCCCAACTGAAATCAACAAATTATCCACTTTTTTCCAAAAGCAAAAGCGTGCAGCACCCTCTCAAAGGGGTACTGCACGCTATCTGTATCAAATGAGGATCAGGAAATTCTGGTCATGCCCTCGTGTGCAATCTCAACAGTCTCAATTGCGATTTCAGAGGCAGTTGCATTGAAATCGGGAGCGGTGTACTTCATGGGCCATGCATTGATGACCTGCCAGGAAGCTGCCGGAGACTCCTCTTCATCAAGCAGTGTAATGGTAATGGTCTTTCTTTCCACTGCGCCGTTCACGCCGGTGATCATCCAGTCATACATAACGGTAGAATCCACCAGGCCCTGCTTCAGGGTGATGTTGCCATAGCGCTTCAGGCCCGGCACCTTCATGGGGGTGGTGACCATATCGCCCTCTCTGTATTCTACTACATCAATGGATGCATCAAAGCCTGTGACCTCTGAAAAGCCACCTGCATCAAGTCCGTCAATTTCCACTTTATATCTGAATCTGGTATGCGGATATCCTGCCATAAGTCGTCAAACTCCTTTCTGATTATTCGGCACTGCCGGTATTCTGAGTAATTCTGAAGATCACAAATTCAGCAGGCTTCACGGGTGCCACACCGATCACACAAACCAAACGGCCGTTGTCGATATCGTCCTGACTCATTGTGTTTCTTCCGATGTTGACAAAGAATGCTTCGTCGGCAGACGCACCTGCCAAAGAACCGTTTCTCCACATATTGTTGAGGAACACGCTGATCGTTCTCTGTACTCTTGTCCACAGAGCCTGATCGTTCGGCTCAAATACAGCCCAGTTGGTGTTAGCCTTGATGGATTCCTCAATGAAGATGAACAGACGGCGGATGTTGACATACTTCCAGCTCGGATCACTGGAGGCAGTTCTTGCGCCCCAGACACGGATGCCCTGACCCGGGAACGAACGAATGAGGTTCACACCCTTCGGATTGAGGATATCCTGCTCGCCCTTATTGAACTGGCAGTCAAGACCTACACAAGCTCTGATGACCTCGTTGGCAGGAGCCTTGTGAACGCCTCTTGCGTTGTCGCTTCTTGCGAAAAGACCGATCACTGAGCCTGAAGGCGGAATAGCGATATTTTTCTTGTCCAGGGGATCAAACACCTGGAGCCACGGATGATACAGACCTGCATAGCTGGAGGAGAAGATATCGCGGTGAGCGAGGATCTCGTCAACCTTCTTGGCGCCTCTGGGCAGATCAAGAACTGCAAAGCGGCTTGCCAGGTTTTCACAGTGAGCAACCAGTGTCAGCTGCACGTTGGGGTCTGTCACACCGGTAACAGCCATGATGGATACGACGTCGTTGTCAAGGAAGGACTGGATACCGGTTCTGTTGCCTGCACCGCCGTCCGTGCCGATGAAATCATCTGCGGAAATGTCGGATACCGAGCCGTTGCTGCCGCCGCTGAACTCTGTGCCGACAGATGCGGCATCCGGATCGCCGAAGGAGGCATACGGATCTGCGATCTCATTTGTGCCGTTGTAAGCAACGGTGATGAGGTCTGATTTAGCGGTTTTCTTGACAATGAAGTTAGGAGCATCAATATTGAAGGAAACATTCTCATAGTTTTCAGCCGTATCACCATACTTCACTTCCAGAGACAGCTCGCAGGTGGAGAGCACCTTTGTGGGAAGCAGCTCTGTATCGGTAATGTCTGCTGTAAACTCGTTGACAAACGTCAGAACATTGTCCTGATTTTTTTCTACCTTATTGTATTCGATGTTCTCGCCCTCTGTGAAGACAACGATATCACCAGGGTTGAAGCCGGCGCTGTTCTTTACCTTGTATTTCTTGTCGCCGAGCTTCTCAAAAGCCTGTGTTCTGGCCTTTGATGAGCGGCCGATTTTCAGGCTGATGCTGTCACCCCAAACGCCGGGGTCCTTTGCCGTAAAGGAAAGCTCACCAATCGTTGCCTCTGAACACTTTGCGCTTGCAGGAGCCACTCTGGTGATGAAGCAGCGTGTACCGCCGTTTACAAAGAAATGCTCTACTGCATAGGCGAGAAAACGATAATCGCCGAACTCGTTTTCAGAAAGGAAGCCGCCATAGGTCCTTTTGAAATCCGCAAAATTAGTCACAAGCTGAGGAATGCCTCCAACGGGACCCTTCTCAGCCAGTCCCACAAAGCCTGCGGTGCTGGTGCCAACACCCTCCATCGGCTTGCCGCCCGACTCAAACTCCTCAACATAGACACCGGGGGATAAATACTCTGCCATAATGATCGGTCCATCCTCCTGCCGGAGAACAAGACCTTTCCTCCTTTCAAGATTTATATTAAGGGAATATTTTTCCGATATGCTTGTATTATAGCAGGTGATTATAACTAAAATTATAATCCGGACTATAATTATCTTGTCAAAAATCTCAGAAGGGTGTCACATTTCCGTAGTACGCAAAAATACCCGGAAGCACTGCTCCCGGGGCATCGTTTCTGAGGGATCACTCGTTCCCGTCGTTCTCATCCTTCGTATCGTCGTCATCCGGCAGGTCCGTCTCCTCCTGGAACAGGGACTGCAGGAATCCGGGCATTTCGGGCTGCGGCGGCTTGTAGGTCTGCTGACGCGCTATCCTCATCCTGCGGATGAAGCGGTTCTCCATCTGGGTTTTCCTGGCAACAACATTTTCGGCCGCCTGCTTCTCTTCTTTCACCTGCGGGTCTTTCCCGTCCATTGCACGAAGCGCTGTCAGACGCTTCCTGTCCTCCTCAAGGGAGAGGATCGGCATTGCCTCCTTTTGCTCCTCGGTGATCCGACGCGATGCCATGATCCTCATCTCACGCAGGATCCTGCTCTCGGGAAGGTTCCGGCGTGTACGGAACGCAAACGCACCTTTCCCCTTTGAAAACGGGTTCGTGTAAAACTCACCGAAATGATCGTAAAACGTCCTTCTTCTGGAACCTTTCAGTATCTTCTTATCACTGGTAAGCGTATCGGAATGGTAGCCCTTCTGTGAGCTGACGGAGATCGTCAGCCTGCCAAGATCGTCCGTTCCGACAGAGAGATTGTCAAAGGAGCTTTTCAGTCCAAACATCTCACTCAGGTTTTTATCTCCGGGATGGGGCTCATAGCCCTCCATTTTTTTATGGTGCCGCTGCTCGCTGACACGCTCATGTTCCATCCCCTCCGAGGACAGCAGCTTTTTTTCTTTTTCTTTAAAATCCATGACTGTCCCCCATTTCCTCTGTCACAGAAGATAGTAGTATTCCCCTGCTTCTGCCCTGGTAAACGCTTTGCCGCTCTTGGCAAATTCGTTCCTGACGGAAAGGATGATATGTCTCATCTCCACGGCGCTGCTGTTTTCCGCGGCGGCAAGAAAAGCACTCTGCAGCGCTATGTTCTTGATATTACTGCCCGAAAGCTCATAATGCTCCACCAGGAAATCCAGGTCGATGTCACCAAGCGGTGTTTTCTGCGGAAAAGCCTTTTTCCACAGCTCCCTGCGGTGTGAAGCATCCGGAAACGGGAACTCTACGATGAACCGCATCCGCCGTTTGAACGCTTCATCAAAGTTCTGCACAAGGTTGGTTGCCAGAATCACCACGCCGCTGTACTCCTCCATCTTCTGCAGCAGGAATGCGGACTCCATATTACTGTACTTGTCGTTGGAATCCTTTACCTCGGTACGCTTGGCAAAGAGCACATCTGCTTCGTCAAAGAAAAGGATCACACGGCAGCTTCTGGCCTTTTCAAAGATATCGTTCAGGTTCTTTTCCGTCTCGCCAATGTACTTGCTCACCACATTGGCAAGGCTGACCCTGTAGATATCCATCCCAAGCTCCTTCGCCATGACCTGTGCGCCCATGGTCTTGCCGGTACCGGGAGGTCCTGTGAATATCATTGAGACGCCCCTGCCGTAGGGCAGCTTCTCCTGGAACCCCCAGCCGCTGTAGACTCTGTGCCGCAGTCTCACCTGACTGCAGGCCTGTGACAGCAGCGCTTTGCTCCTTTCCGGAAGGACAATATCATCCCACCCGAACACAGGCTCAAGGCGCACCGCCTTATCACCCATATCTGTCGCAAATGAACGGTAGCAGCCGTTCTTGATGTCTGCAACGGTCAGTCTGCCGCCGTCTGAGAGCATCAATGCAAAGCTCAGGGCACGTTCAATATCTCCGGGAGTCATGTCAAACTCTCCGGTAAGCTCCGAAAGATCCGTCCCCTCTTCCAGCGTGAGAGCTTTACTCTTTTCCTGCCAGAGAAGATACTGCTCTCCGGGGTCGGGTCTTCTCAGCTTTACGGTAAACGACGGTACGGAGAGTTCCCTTGCGGAGAGCTCCTTTTCGGTTATCACGGCGGCAAGACCGGTTTCCTCCGCAAGCTGACGCAGCACACGACAGTTCGTCTCCGTATTGCCGACTCCGTTGAGCACGGGAACGGCGCCGAGCAAAAGGAGCTTTGAAGCAAGCTCCCTGATACGCTGTGAGGATGCATCCTCCGGCAGCGTCACAAAGATATACCGCTGTCCTGCGGTACTGAAGGCGTTATTGACAGCCGTATGTCTCCCGCAGCCCCTCTCACCTGTCAGCTGAAGCACAAAGGGCACGGAGGTATCGGTGTTTTTCAGGAAGGACAGGATCTCATTCCGGGCACGGGTGCTGTCCTTCAGAGGAAGGCAGTCACTCTGATTCCCGTCATCAGGCGCAAAGGCATCATCATCCATGATACCGGAAAAAACAAAGGCGGCAGTAAAGTCCTTCACCGACATCAGACAGCCCTGATCGGTGCTGACGCCGTCGAGCAGCCTGTCAAGCGGCGAATCCCTGAGCAGACTTGAACAGAAAGGAACCACGTCATCCAGGCCGAAAAAAATACTGCTCACCGCAGCGGGTGTGATAAAGCCCTCACGCAGTCTGAAAGCAGCGGAGACCGTCTGTGCCGCCGACGCGCTTGAAGCTGTGAGGAGAGCGAGGGCCAACGCGCATCTGTCAAATTCATTGCAGTCGAAAACGGAGAACACCCTGAAAAGCGGGCTGTTCTTTTCACGGCCGATCAGCTCTCTGATCCGGAGAGAGCGTGCTTCTTGATAGCCTGATTGTGAAAACTCTTTCAGATATGCCGAAAGCTCCGAAAACATCTCATTGCAGCTCCGGACCATGCTCTCACCTCCTGTCAGCATCGGTATCGTTCTCCGAGAAGCAGGAGAGGAAACGGTTCCTCAGCCACTTGCCGGGACGTGTGCCGAATTCATTGTCAAGTCGTTCCGCATATTCTTCATAGTACTGTCTTGCTTTGTCGGGCTTTCCCAGCGACTTGAAACAGCCAAGCAGCTCGTACAGGAGCTGTTCGGAATAGGGCTCCAGCCGGAACGCATTTTTCAGCACTTCAAGCTCCTTTTCGGGCTGTCCGCCGGCTCTGAAATGCTCCGCCAGCAGTCTGCACAGGTCGATGTAGCACCGATCGTAATACTCTCGTTTTTCATTGGCCCAGGGAATATCCGTACTGCCCAGATAGCTGCCCCAGTAGGAAAAATCCGCCTCTCCCTTTTGCAGCGCAAGCTCCTTGTCGCCTCTTTCCAGAGCCGTGCAGATTTCGGTAACGCTGCTGTCAGCGTCCCTTAGCATGGTCATGTCAAGGCTGTAGCATTTGTTCTTATAGCTGATGATATTCTCAATGCCGTAGGGGGTAAGCTCACGGCGAAGATGATAAATCATATTATGGAGCATCGCAACCGCATTGGCAGGCATCTCCTCCGGCCAGAAGGCGTTGAGCAGTTCTTCCCGGTTCACCGGTCTCTCGCCGGTCTCCATCAGATAGGCGATCAGCTCGGCACTGCGCTTTGTCTTACACTGAATCTCGGTCTGCTGCTGTCCTGCAAGGAGCCTCAGTCCTCCGAAACGGTTCACCGTGAGCACCGGCGTCTCCTGTCCGGTTCCGTCGGTCATACTTTGCAGAACGTCAAGCTCCTTCTGGTACAGAAACGGCAGCGGCAGCGAATGCTCGTGGAGATAGTCAAGCGCACTCATTACATTGCGGCGGTAAAGGTCGGGCTTTGAACTGTAACGCAGCAGCCCCTTATACAGCCGACGGTACACGCTGAACTTATTCTCCTTGCCGAACATACTGTCCGCCAGGTTATATGCCTGTTCCATCTTCTCATAGTTGCCGCTGTAATAGTAGTACTGTGCCATCGCACCCAATGCTTCGGGATCGTTCATGGTTCCCTGGCCGGTGATGATCCTGCCGCAGCAGCCTATCAGCTCAAACTCAAAATTTGCCAGCAGTCTGTCGCCATAGAGTCTGAGCAGTCTTTCGGCGCCTGCCGCATTGCCGCTCTCGTCGAAAAGGCGCACCGCCTCCGCAAAGCGTTTACTGCGTATGTAATAGTCAGAAGCGTTATCGGTCAGACGTTTTTTCACGTCGGCGGATAATCCGGTGCAGAGGATGTACCGCAGCGCCTCGGGATATACCGGATAGCCCCCCTGGGGCACGATCCCCCTGTTCACAAGCCTTCCCAGATAAAAACCCGGAGCATCCAGCTCCAGCACGCTTTCCGCAAGCTCGTTGTTCCCGGCAGGCAAAAAGGCGGTCCTGAACATATATTCCAGCAGCTCCGGCTCCATATCCGAAAGTATCTCCCGCCTTACATACTCCGGCAGGAAAGAACCTTCCACGACGCTGCGCAGATCATCGGACCCGCTGCGTATCACAGTCCGGACAGCCGCGCACCAGCCGCCGCAGAAGCTGTCGAGCATTCCGATATATTTATCGTTCAGATCCTTACCGGTGTTGGTGCAAAGCTCTCTGATCTCGCCTTTGTCAAGGCGCATATCGTCAATCCCCAGAAGTCCTGCCCTGCCGTCCATCACATATTGCAGCATGAAGCCGGGTACTCTTCGGCAAGCCATCACCATCCGGAAGTCGCCGCCACAGGCAGCCTCTGCAAGAAATGAGAGAAGCTCTCCCGCAGCCGGATCGGTGATGAAATCGGCGTTGTCGATCAGCAGCAGCGTGTTGTGCTCCGCAAGCCTGCCGATCACGTCAAAAACAGTGCTTTCCCTGCCGGACAGGGCACGACAGACAAGTGACTCCAGGCGCTCCCGGCTGTTATCCCCATGACCCACGCAGAGATAGACTGCCGACGAGGCTTCCTCATAGAGCTGATACAGATATCCGCTCTTTCCCCAGCCGGCACAGCAGCAGAGGATATCCAGTCCCGAAAGCGGTCTTCTGTTTTTTCTGCGCACAAAGCCTTCGGGCTTACGGGGCACATATTTGATTGTATCATAAAGCTTTTCCGGTTTCATATTGATTATCCCTTTTTCTTATCAATCGCCTCTGAGCACCGATTCAATATCCTTGAGTGTAGCATTATTATCAAGGCGCAGCACAGCCAGCATTTCTTCCCTCTCGGCTTTGCTTGAATTCATAATGTACAGGGCGCGCTTGTGGTTAATGAAGTCAAAGGCTGACTCCATCTCGGAGGAGCTCGGTTCGGTATCCGTGATCTCCAGGTCTACTCCCAGTCTTGCAAT
>ONEU01000066.1 GCA_900316925.1 uncultured Eubacteriales bacterium | reverse complement strand
AGCCACGGAGAATATGCAGATCTTGTTGAGATGGTCAGAGCTGCATGTGCGGGAGAACTGGGAGATCTGGACGAAAAATGATTTCAAAAAAATCGTCTCAGGTAAAAATAGCTTTGACAAAAGAACAGTGAAACAGGTAATCCGTACATGATGATTTACCAAGGGGAACATGAACGGATTTATGCGTGAACTGTAAGAAAACAATGGAAAAAAAATCTCTAGTGCAACATGGAAATGAACAGGGCAGCCAGTCTGGACTGCCCGATCTTTATTATTTTACATTATTATGCTTGTCCATGGCTTTCTTTGCCATTTTGATGACCAGTTTGTTAGTCATCGGAATGTTGGTAACATCTTTTTTGGTTTTGAGACCTTTCGCCGTCCGACCGGCAGAGTCGACGCAAAGATCAACTCCGGAAATGAAAGAGGCTGCCTCTGCCTTGATGAAAGCTTGGGTGAACTATGATTTCGAAGAGACTCCGGATGAAATAACAGCGATCTTTTTCCCAATATTTGTCCGGGTACATGGATATTGATCATGTATGAGGGCATCAGTTGTATCACAATGGAATAACAGGAAGAAGTGTGAATGTGAGGCATACGATGAGAAAAACTGTGACCCTTGGGGGAGTAGCCCTTGTTGGCGGCTTTGCTTCGGCCTATGGTGTGCTCTATTACAGAGCAATGAACCCGAGATCCCCGAAACCAGATGGAACAAAAAAAAGAATCGCCTGTATCGGTGACAGTATTACCTACGGATATGGTCTTATGGGGGCCTTCCGAAGGTTCTGCTATCCGAATCAACTGCAGGAGCTGCTCGGGCCGTCTTACCGGGTGATGAACTTCGGAATTTGTGACCGGGCACTTCAGAATCAGTCAGACAAACCATATCGACAGGAGAAAATCTGCGACGCTTCACTTGCATCAGAACCTGACATAGTAATTATAATGCTTGGTACGAATGACGCCAAGCCTGCGAACTGGAATGCGGAGTGCTATGAGAGTGATCTCCGAAGCTTTGTCACGGCCTATAAAGACCTTCAGTCCAGACCACAGGTTATTCTGCTGCAGCCGCCTAAAACCTTCTTCGCCCTCGGAAAGAAACTGGATAACATTCTTGACAGCGCAATTGGGGGAGCGATGCATGATGCCGTCGAGCGGGTCGGGAAAGAAGAAGACTGCCCTGTGGTAGACCTCTACCATCTGACAGAAAATCACAAGGAGTGGTTCGTGGACGGAATTCATCCGAATAAAGTGGGAGCACGAATGATTGCGGAAGCAGTCTTGCAAACGCTGCAGGAAAGAATGTATCAGTTAACATAATAAAGCGTAGAGCAAGTTCAGTCTGCGTGTCATAAATCTGAGCCTCTATTACGTTGGGCAGCTCTTTATTGCCCTGAGTCTGCTTGTTGTGAGAAGCAGGTATAAAAGACTACGAATGAGATGATCAGAGGTAAAGAAGAGAATATGCAATCAGAAACTGGCCTCCATAGTACAGAATGTAGTTTGATATGATATCTACAGGCCTTTCTTTCCCAACACCGAAGTACGTTCCACTCAGAACCAGATCTGAAAGGGCGAAAAGAACACCACCGGCAAAGAAAAGATTCAAAGAAGGATCTTGCCAGCCCTGTGCCAGAGCAAGACTTCCAGATAAAAGAACCGTACTGAAAAGTAACACACCGTACCCGATGACGATGCCCTTCATTTTACCATAATGAAGCTTCATCGGCTTTTCCAACACAGCATTGAAAAGACTGAGACCCACGCTAAGAATAATGGGGAAAACAAGATAGGAGAGCTTCATGCCTGACATGTACTGGGCCAATAAGCCGGCAATATACAGGATGTGTCCGAACCCAAAAGAGGTAAACCCGGCGTAAGTGAACTGGTCATTATAATCGCGGAACACATACTTCAGATCCAGCCAGATATCTCCGAGCAGCCCGAATGTGAGGCCAATGATGACAAATATGCCAAGTATTCCTCTGCTTGATAAGTACCAGCCCAATACTGCAACTGCAATAAACTGAACGGAGACGACTGATTTAAGCAGTACAGCTTTGACAGAGTATGATGCAAGCTTTTCACGAATGTATAGAACTAACATGACTGCGGCAAACAGAAGCAGAAACAGCATTTATCTCACTCCAGACTTTCAGAATAGATCTGTTATGGGGATCCGGAAACGATGCTTATATCAGATATTCATACAGTGTAAACTTCTTGACACCGACACCTTCATATTCAACATCTATATCTCCGCAGCTGTGAAATCCAAAGCCTTCATACAGCCTTTTTGCGGGGATATTGTTTTCCAGCGTATCGAGCCTGATTGTATCTGCTACGCCAATCATACTGTTCCTGACAGCATCAAGCAGTGCCCTTGCCCATCCCTCGTGCTGGTGCTTCTGGGATACAGCCAAAAGGTGAATGACTGCCACATGATCTGTGTTTCGCTGCCAGGCACCGTTTTCGTAGCCGGATCCCTGACGATCATTGACTAGGACAGCTCCTATGATTCCTTCGTATTCGTCTTTGGCGATGAAGAGGTTTCCAATCAAATCATCTATTACCGGGTATATTCCTCGTCGCCATGTGGGACGAAAAGGGGACCCTTTCATGGAATCGGAGATGGAATGGTAGAATTCGATGACTTGAGGATACTCATTGAGTTCAGCTCTACGTATTATCATCAGTACACAATCCTCATGTGTTCAATACAATCTGGAAGATCGATCCAGGGAAGGCGTCTTCTTCCAGCAAGTCGAACGGATCCTCTCAGAATCAGACCAGATTATAACAGAAATTATACCAGCTTATACACGAAATTCCAATAGTGTCAAAACAATATTATTATTCCGTCGTGTGTCGTGATTTCATGAGTATAAAAGTGCCGAATTTCAGCGCAAAGCTGAGCAATCAAATACTGTGCTAATTATAAAAAGAGAAAAGAAAAACCGCGGGCTCACGAAAGGAGCCAGATGTCATTTTGTCCTATACTGTGGGAGCAAGAGACTAATTAAGAGGGAACGCTTACAAGAAGATCTTTCCTCATTTCTGTAAATCCGTATTCTACATGTGGAGGGATCTCATTGAATTGTTGACGGAAAATAAGACCGTCTGCTTCTAATTCACGCAGGGTATTGGACAGCATGGTGTTCGTAATACCGGGCAAATCTTTTTTAAGTTGTCCGAAACGCACCTGGTCATAGATACAGAATTCATACAGAACCTGTGTCTTCCATTT
>ONEU01000005.1 GCA_900316925.1 uncultured Eubacteriales bacterium | reverse complement strand
TGAACAGTCCGGCGTTGGGGAATCCTCCAAGGCGCAGCAGAGCCGACAGGAATCCTCACAGGCGCAGCAGAGCCGACAGGAATCCTCGCAGGCGGAGCAGAGCGGGGAAGAACCGAGCAGAATCGAGCCGAGCAAGCAGGAATCGGACAAGCAGGAATCCGGACAGGAGGAGCCTGTGAAGGAGGAGCCGACAGAGGAAACCTCCCGGCAGCCCGTGACTTCGGATACGCCGATCACCAAACTGAACACCACAGGTATCGTTCTGGACTGTACCCGCAGTGATAACACGATCTGCACCCAGATGGTGTACTATGATAAGATGGCCGATCAGCTGATCAATCCGCTGTCCGTCAAGAATAATAATGACACCTTTACCAATCCCACCGTGCGGACCGATCCCGTATATTGCCGTGATATCAACAGCGACGGCGTGATTGACATCCCGGTGGTCAGCCCCATGATGGCGGATGTGGATGAGGCAGGCACAAATGTGTGCAATCTGACGAGCTGGCAGAATTACGATGCCATGAACCGGAAGATGAAAACCGTGCTGAATACCGTCATCAACCTCAAGGACGGTTATTACTATATTGTACCGGAGCGGTGGAACGGAACGGTGACCGCCCGCAGCAATGCGGAAACGAGAGAATTGACCTTCTATCTCTGGAACAGCAAGACATCCTCAGCCGGAGATAAGCTGCTTACCCTGTACCGGTTCACCGAGCAGCAGTGGAAGGAAGCCGATACGGGCAGTATGTTCCGGCTTGACAGCGGAGAGTCCGGGACAAAGGCAATTTATGCGGCGCAGATCTATGAGACCAGTGCCCAGGATGAATTGAATACCAAAGCCGAGGAAGTAAACAATAACTTCCGGCTTCTATAAAGGAGGACGGATACATGAAGAACATATTGGTAGCCGAGGATGAAACAGCGATTCGTGAGTTTGTTGTCATCAACCTGGAACGGGCAGGCTATAACGTCACGGAGGCGGAGAACGGCGCCATGGCCGTGGAGAAGTACGACGCCGCCAACGGGGATTTTGACATTGCCATACTGGACATTATGATGCCTGAGAAGGACGGACTGCAGGTCTGCAAGGAGCTGCGGAAGAAAAACGGTAATCTGGGGATCATCATGCTGTCGGCAAGGACCCAGGAGATGGATAAGGTATCCGGTCTGATGCTGGGGGCGGACGATTATATCACCAAGCCGTTCAGTCCCACCGAACTGGTGGCCCGGGTGGACGCCCTTTACCGCCGGATTGCCATTGCCGAGATGCGCTCCGAGAATAATTTCAAGGAGGAGCTGCGTTCGGGCATCTTTACCCTCAATCTCAAGAATCACTCCCTGATGAAGAACGGCAAGCTCATCGAGCTGACACAAGTGGAGTTCCAGATCATGGAGTATTTCTTCTCCAATCCCGGACAGGCTCTTGACAGAAGCGCCATTCTGAAATATGTATGGGGCGAGGCCTATGTGGGTGAGGAAAAGATCGTGGATGTGAACATCCGCCGTCTGCGGATGAAGATCGAGGACAAGCCCTCCTCACCGAAATATATCGTGACCGTGTGGGGACTTGGCTACAAATGGGAGACGACCTGACGGTGAACTTCCGGAAATGAGTATCTCGCCGCTGCGGGCGGCGGTTTGTAGGTGTTTGCTGTGAGAGGTATTACAAGAAGGTGGCTTTTTAATACGTTCGGCGTGATCCTGATCATCCTGTTTGTGCTGATCATTGCTTTTGCCGTGGTGATCCAGAACTTTTATTACAGCGGCGTGTTTCAGATCCTGAACGGACGTTCCACAGAACTCGTGAACATATTCAATGATTCGGAGGATTTCATCCAGACGGCAAGGCTGTATGTCGAGAACTTTCCCGACAAGGAGCTGATGGAGCTGATGGTGATCAACGAGGACGGAAAGGTGGTCATCACGTCCACCGGCTTTGCTCCCGACAATGCCCAGAGTATGCCCGATTATACGGCTGCCATGAAGTCGAAGGATCACTTTGCCGACTGGCACGGTAATCTCAGCTCCGGCGAGAACGTTATGGCGCTGACAAGAGTCATCGTGGATGACAACGGTCAGAGCGTCGGCGCGATCCGCTATGTGGTGTCTCTGGAGGAGGCCGACCGGAAGATTTTTATTGCCATTGCGGCAGTCTGTCTGGTAGGGATTGTCATCCTGTTCTTTATTTTTGTATCGAGTACCTATTTCCTGCGCTCTATTGTGCGCCCGGTAAAGGAGATCAGCCAGACGGCCAAAAAGATCGCCCAGGGTGATTTCAATGCCAGGATCAATAAATTCTACGACGATGAGATCGGCGACCTCTGCGATACCATCAATTACATGGCAGGAGAGTTAGGCACCGCCGATAAGCTGAAAAACGACTTCATCTCTTCCGTCTCCCATGAGCTGCGCACCCCGCTGACCGCCATCAAGGGCTGGGCGGAGACCGTTCAGCTTGACGGCTTCCGTGACAAGCGCACCCTGGAAAAGGGTATCGGTATCATTATCAAGGAGACCGAGCGTCTGAACGGCATTGTCGAGGAGGTGCTGGACTTCTCCAGGATCCAGGAGGACAGAATGGTGCTCATCATGGATAAGATCGACATTCTGGCGGAGCTGGATGAATCCATCTATATGCAGCGTGAAAGAGCGCATAAGGAGAACAAGCATATTGTCTATGACGAGCCGGAGATCCTGCCCGCCGTACTGGGCGACAGGAACAGGCTGCGTCAGGTGTTTATCAATATTATCGACAACGCCCTGAAATACTCCAATGCGGGAGGAGTCGTGACGGTCAATGTGGAAGAGGTTGAGGGCTTTATCCATATTGTCATTGCCGATAACGGCTGCGGTATTCCCGCGGAGCATCTGCCGAAGATCAAGCAGAAGTTCTACAAGGCAAATCAGACCGTCCGCGGTTCCGGTATCGGACTGGCGGTAGCAGATGAGATCGTGCGCCTGCACAAGGGCACGCTCAATATTGACAGTGTAGAAAATGTGGGGACGACAGTGACGATTTCGCTGCCGGTGATACAGCCGGAGGATGAGGCTGCCGCAGAACCCGCATCGGAAGAAGAAAAGGGATAAAAGATTGAAAAAGGAAAGAGGCAGGCTATGAAAAAAGAGAAAACCATGCGTGTAACGTCCATTGGCGGACAGGCCCTGATGGAGGGCATTATGATGCGGGGGCCGAAAAAGACCACCATGGGCGTGAGAAAGAGTGACGGCAGCATTGAACTGGAGGAGATTCATCCCCTTAATCTCACCCAGAAGTATAAGCTGCTGCGGATCCCGGTGCTGCGGGGTGTTGCCAACATGATCGATTCTCTTGTCACGGGAAACAGGGCGCTCATGCGTTCGGCGGACAAGGCAATGGAGGGGATTGAGACTCCCGAGGAAGAGATGAGCAAGTTTGATAAATGGCTTGATAAGCATTTTGGTGAGAAAATGGTCAGCTTCATCATGGGAGCCGCGATGGTACTGGCGATCCTGTTCTGTGTGGCGGTGTTCTTTTTTGTGCCGACGCTGCTGTTTAACCTGCTGGCGTCCGCATTTCCGTTCCTGAATGATTATATCATCTGGCGTTCCGCCTTTGAGGGAATCCTGAGGATCATCCTGTTCCTGGTTTACATGGGTCTGGTGACACTCAACAAGGATGTGAAGCGTGTGTTCCAGTACCATGGTGCGGAGCATAAGACGATTTTCTGCTATGAGCACGGCCTTGATCTGACGGTCGAGAATGTCAGAAAGCAGATTCGTTTCCATCCCCGCTGCGGCACCAGCTTTATTGTTCTGATGCTGATCGTGGGTATCATCATCGGTCTGTTTATCCCCTTTACGAATGTGTGGCTGCGTTCCTCTCTC
The DNA here is from genome assembly GCA_900316925.1 of uncultured Eubacteriales bacterium. Classification (GTDB taxonomy): domain Bacteria; phylum Bacillota; class Clostridia; order Oscillospirales; family Acutalibacteraceae; genus UBA1213. Next base: position 21,541 of record ONEU01000005.1, on the reverse strand, counting down.
AAGATCCTGCTGCTGCCCCTGACGGTCGGCGTGGGCTATGAGCTCATCCGGATCTGCGGCAAACACGATAATGTCATCACCCGTATCATTGCCGCTCCCGGCGTGTGGATGCAGCACATCACCACCAAGGAGCCGAAGGATGATATGATCGAAGTGGCTATTGCTGCGATGAAGGATGTCATTCCCGAAAACGGTGAGGATATCATCCGATGACCTATTCGGAGCTGTATCAGACGGCAAGGCGCATCCTGCAGGAATCCGGAAATGACGCGGCGGTGTATGAGGCACGCTGTCTGATGCAGGAACTGATGGGAATTGACCGGATACGCCTGATTGCCGACGGCGGCCGTATCGTACCGGCGGAACAGGAACAGCGTCTGATAAAAGCAGCGGAAAGACGGGCAGACGGCTATCCCTTGCAGTATCTTCTCGGATGCTGGACGTTCATGGGGAGAGAATTTGCGGTGGGAGAAGGTGTGCTGATTCCGCGGGATGACACCGAGGTAGCGGTTATGACCTGCCGTGAGGCGCTGCGGGACTGTCCGAAGGCGCGGATTGCCGATCTCTGCTCCGGCAGCGGCATCATCGCCGTAACGCTTGCCGGAATGCTGCCCCAGGCGGAAGTCACTGCCCTCGAATTACAGGAGGCTGCCTTTGGTTATCTACAGAAAAATATTGCGATGAATGGCTGTACCAATGTCAAAGCCCTGCAAGGCGACCTGTTCACCGCCCATACGCTGTTTGCGGACGGGAGCCTGGATGCGATTATTTCCAATCCGCCGTACATTGCTCGGGAGGTACTTCCCACGCTGCAAAAGGAAGTACAGTTTGAACCTGCTGCCGCCCTGGACGGGGGAGATGACGGCCTGGATTTCTACCGATGTCTGGCGTCCGACTGGACAGCCAAGCTGCGGAAGGGCGGCTCCATGACCCTGGAGATCGGCGAAGAGCAGGCTGCGGATGTGATGGCGCTGCTGTCGGCTCACGGAATGGGGGAGCTGCGTGCGGTGCAGGATATCCAGGGACTTGACAGGGTAATATTTGGTACTAAAATATAGAACAAATGTTCTAAAAATCCATCCCCGACCTTGCTTTTTTTCACAGGAACAGGTATAATAGAAGCATCCGGAAAAGAATGGAACAAAGCACGGCAAATGGGACGGTATACACCCGGCTTGCAGTGCAGGTGTATGAAAAGACGGCGGAACGGCTGTCGATAGAAAGGACAGAAACAACATGGCATTTGATAAACAGAAAGCTCTGGAAACGGCATTGAGTCAGATAGAAAAGCAATTCGGCAAGGGAGCAGTCATGCGTCTGGGACAGAACGCCGCCATGCAGGTGGACGCAATCCCCACAGGTTCTCTCTCGCTGGATATGGCGTTGGGTATCGGCGGACTGCCGCGAGGCAGAATCACCGAGATCTACGGTCCGGAATCCTCCGGTAAGACGACGCTTGCCCTGCACTGTATTGCGGAGGGCCAGAAGAATGGCGGCATTGCTGCGTTCATCGACGTGGAGCACGCACTTGATCCTGTTTACGCCAAGGCATTGGGCGTGGATATTGATGCGCTGCTCGTCTCACAGCCCGATACCGGTGAGGATGCTCTGGAGATCACCGAAGCACTGGTGCGTTCCGGTGCCATTGATGTGATTGTGGTGGACTCTGTTGCCGCACTTGCGCCGAAAGCCGAGATCGAAGGTGATATGGGCGCCTCTCATGTGGGTCTGCAGGCACGTCTGATGTCACAGGCACTGAGAAAGTTGGCCGGTTCTATCTCCAAGCTCAACTGTGTTGCCATTTTCATCAACCAGCTCCGTGAAAAGGTCGGCGTGATGTTCGGCAATCCCGAGACGACCCCCGGCGGCAGAGCATTGAAGTTCTACGCTTCCGTGCGTCTGGATATCCGCAAGGTGGAGGCAATCAAGGTGGGCAGCGAGATCGTCGGTTCGCACACCCGTGCCAAGGTCGTCAAGAATAAGATTGCGCCTCCCTTCCGTGAGGCTGAGTTTGATATCATGTACGGCCAGGGCATTTCGAGAGTCGGGGAGCTGCTGGATCTTGCCGTGAGCATTGATATCATCAAGAAGAGCGGCGCCTGGTTCTCCTACGACGGCAATCGTATTGCCCAGGGCAGAGACAATGCAAAACAGTATCTGCTCGACCATCCTGATGTGGCACAGAAGGTGGAGGAGGAGCTGATGGCAAATAAGTCGAAGCTGACGTTTGTCAAGGCATCCAAATCCAAGTCCAAGTCCAAGGGTAAGCCGGAGACCACACCGGTGGAGACGGATGAAGAAACCGCACCCGTGGAGGAAGCTGCGGCGGAACCCCGCACATCAGATGCCGATATTGATATAATGGTGGAATGATAGTATGCTGATCACCGCAGCGGAGGAACGCAAAAAGGGGATGACGGCGCTCTATATCGACGGCGAATATGCCGTGAGTGTGGACACCGTTACCTTGGCGTCACAGGGCTTCCGGACAGGTTCGGAAATTTCCGATGAGGAACTGTATGACCTGCTGGAGGCTTCCAAAGTCAACCGGGCGAAGGAAAAGGCTCTCTATCTGATCGAGTACCGCAGCCGCACCCGCAAGGAGATTGCAGATAAGCTGATCCCCCTGTATGGGGAGAGGGCTGCCGAATCGGCCATTGAGCGTCTGGAAGAGCTTGGGTTGATTGATGATGAAAAATATGCCAGAGAGTATGCCGAGCAGCTCATTTTCCGGAAAAAATTCTCCGAAAAAAGAGCTGCCTTTGAGCTGCTTAAAAAAGGGATCGACAAGGAGCTTGCCGAGGAGATCATCCGTGAGCTGTCGCCCGATCCCATCGAGCAGATCACGGCGCTTCTGGAAACGAAGTTTGCCCGCCGACTTGCCACAGAAAAGGACCGTGCCCGCACAGTCAATTCTCTGCGGACAATGGGCTATCACTGGTCGGATATCCGGGAAGCCATGGACAGCCTGGAGCTGGAAATGGATGACGAGAGCTGATGCAGCGAGAATAACAGAAAAGAAACCGAAAAAGAAAGGATGACAGGATGTCAGTCAGAGTTGGAATGGTGAGCCTGGGCTGTGCCAAAAACAGAGTAGATGCAGAAATGATGCTGTATACCCTGCGGGAAGCGGGATTTGAACTGGTGGCCGATGTGGCGATGAGTGAGGTGGCCATCGTCAATACCTGCGGCTTTATCGAGGACGCCAAGCAGGAGAGTATCGACGAGATACTGGAGCTTGCATCCCTGAAAAAGGAGGGCAGGATCAAGGCAATTATTGTCACAGGCTGTCTTGCCGAGCGCTACCGGCAGGAAGTGATGAAGGAGCTGTTTGAGGTGGATGCCGTCATCGGTATCGGCGCCAATAACCGGATCGTCGAGGTCATTAACGAGGTGCTGGCAGGTAAGAAGCAGGAGCTGTTTCCGGAAAAGACGGAGCTGTCACTGTGCGGCGGCCGTGTGAGGAGCACCCCCTTCTACTATGCCTATCTCAAAATTGCAGAGGGCTGTGACAATTGCTGTACCTATTGTGCGATCCCGCAGATCCGGGGCAGATTCCGCAGCCGTCCGATGGACGATATCCTGCAGGAAGCCGAGGAGCTTTCCCGGAAGGGTGTGAAGGAGCTGATCCTCATTGCACAGGATACAAGCCGCTATGGAGAGGATCTTGTCGGAAGATCACTGCTGCCGGAGCTGCTGACCCAACTGTGTGCCATTGAGAGTGTCTGTTATCTGCGGGTGCTGTACTGCTATCCCGAGCGGATGACCGATGAACTGATCGACGTCTTTGCGAAGGAAGAGAAGATCCTGAAATACATCGATATCCCGATGCAGCATTGCAGCGGCAGAATCCTCAAGCTGATGAACCGTCCCGGCAATCGGGAATCTCTCACCGCGCTGGTCGGGAAACTGCGGGAGAGGATCCCCGGCATCACCATCCGCACGACCCTGATGACAGGCTTCCCCACCGAGACCGAGGAGGATTTTGCCGAGCTGTCGGAGTTTGTGAATGAGATGAAGTTTGAGCGTCTGGGCTGCTTTGCGTACTCCGCGGAGGAGGACACGCCTGCAGCGAAGATGGACGGACAGTTGGACGAGACCACCAAAAAGCACCGTCAGGAGCTGATTATGGAGCAGCAGCAGGTGATTATGGCCGAAAATGCGACCAAGCAGATCGGCAGGACCATCCGCGTGGTCTGCGAAGGTTTCGACCGCTTTGCCGAGTGTTTCTTCGGCAGGAGCAAGGCCGATGCACCCGAAGTGGATGGAAAGGTATTCTTTATCACCGAGGACAAAAAGCCGAAGATCGGCGACATCATCAAGGTGGAGATTACCGATACACTTGACTGCGACCTGATGGGATATTACCGAGAGTAAGTACATACGAAAGGATCAGTCCTGATGAATACACCAAATAAGTTGACGCTGCTGCGCCTGATATTAGTTCCGTTTTATGTGTTTTTCCTGCTGATGCCGTCGATCCCGCATCACTATCTGGCGGCGTTCCTCATTTTCGCTGCCGCGGCCTACACCGATCATTTAGACGGAAAGATCGCAAGAAAAAAGAATATGATTACTGACTTCGGCAAATTCGCCGATCCGCTTGCCGATAAGGTGATGATCCTGTCGGCGCTGGCGTGCTTTATCCAGTTGGGGCTGACCAATGCGGTGGTACTCATCATTGTAGTGGCAAGAGAATTTGCCGTCACCTCGGTGAGACTGATCGCTTCGGGAAAAGGCAAGGTGGTTGCCGCCAATCGCTGGGGCAAGGCAAAGACCATCAGTCAGATTGCTGCCGTTTTAGTCGTGCTGCTGCTGCAGTACCTGCTGGAGCTGCACACACTGGGCGTGATCCGGTTCGGCAATATCGATGCCGTACAGTACTGGTTCGGTATTGCCGGAGAGATTCTGCTGTGGATCAGCGTGGCATTTACGCTCATTTCCGGTATCATTTATATCGTGCAGAATTTCGATTTCATCAAACAGGCAAAATAATATGCCGGAATCAGTAGCATTTTGAAATCAATTCGTGTATAATGGAAATATAGGATACAGACGATGAGAAAGAGGAGTAACGGTGCGCGCCCTATGCAGAGAGACGTCCGGTTGGTGTGAGGACGTTATAGGGAAGGCCGTGAAATGCACTTTTGAGTCTGAAGATGGAAAGGAAACGAGTATATCTTCACGGAAGCCGCCGTTATCGGTCAATGAGGACAGCCAGGCTGTTGAAAACGGGTGGAACCGTGCAATCATGCGCCCCGGATCGCAAGAGGAATCTGCGATCTGAGGGCGTTTTTTGATGGAGAGACCGCCGGAAACGGTGGTACAGGCGGAGCGGTCTTCGCCAATAGAAATGGAGTGTGGTGATGCGTATGTTCAGAAAGCTGAAAGAGGAGATCGACTCCATCATGGAGCGGGATCCTGCCGCCAGAAGCAGAGCAGAGGTGTATTTCCTCTATTCAGGCTTCAAGGCTGTCCGTGCTTATCGGAGAGCGAACTGGTTCTTTCGGCATAACATGAAGTTTATTGCCCGTTATATTTCACAAAGGGCACGTCATAAAACAGGCATCGAGATTCATCCCGGCGCAACCATCGGAAAGGGCTTGTTTATCGATCACGGTATGGGCGTGGTGATCGGTGAAACGGCCGAGATCGGCGATTACTGTACCCTCTATCAGGGCGTGACGCTGGGCGGCACGGGAAAGGATCACGGAAAGCGCCATCCCACATTGGGAAATCATGTCCTGGTGGGTTCCGGCGCAAAGGTGCTGGGTCCCTTTAAAGTGGGGGATAACGCCAGAATTGCCGCGGGTGCCGTGGTACTCACCGAGGTGCCCGAAAACGCCACGGCGGTGGGTGTCCCCGCCAAAATCGTGAGGGTTAACGGTGTGAAACCGCCGTGCAGTGATCTCGACCAGATCCATGTGACCGACCCAATCTATCAGAAACTCTGTCAGCTTGACAATGAGGTGGCGATCCTCAGAGCGGCTGTGGACCAACAAAACCAAAATTCAGGAAAAGAGGAATAAACATGAAAATCTACAATACCATGACCAGAAAAAAAGAGGAGCTTCAGACCATCCATGAGGGTGAGGTGAATATCTACGCCTGCGGCCCGACCGTCTATAACCTCATTCATATCGGCAATGCCCGTCCGATCTGCGTGTTCGATGCCCTAAGAAGGTTCCTCGAATACAGAGGCTTCCGTGTGAGATTCGTCCAGAACTTTACCGATATCGACGATAAGATCATCAAGCGTGCCAATGAGGAAAACAGCGATTATCTCACCGTTTCCGAAAAATATATCGCCGAGTATAAGACGGACGCCAAGGGCTTGAATGTGCGTGAAGCAACCGTTCACCCCCGTGCCACTGAAAATATTGATCAGATTATCAGTATGGTCAAAACGCTGGAGGATAAGGGCTTTGCCTACTCAACGGAGTATGGGGATGTGTATTTCCGTACCAACCGATTTGCCGAATACGGCAAGCTGTCACATCAGCCGCTGGAGGAGCTGGAAGCCGGTGCGAGGATCCAGATCGGCGACACCAAGGAGGACCCGATGGATTTCGCATTGTGGAAGGGTGCCAAGCCCTGCGAGCCATATTGGGAATCCCCCTGGGGACACGGCCGTCCCGGTTGGCACATTGAATGCTCCGCAATGGCAAGACGCTATCTCGGTGAGACGATCGACATTCATTGCGGCGGTCAGGACCTGATCTTCCCCCACCATGAGAACGAGGTTGCCCAGAGCGAGTGCTGCAACGGCGTTCCCTTTGCACATTATTGGATGCACAACGGCTATATCAACGTGGATAACCGTAAGATGTCAAAATCTCTCAATAATTTCTTTACCGTTCGTGACGTGGCACAGGCATACGGCTATGAGCCGATCCGCTATCTGATGCTCTCCTCTCACTACCGCAGCCCCATCAACTATTCAACCGAGATTATCGAGCAGTGCAAGGCGGCTCTTGAAAGACTGTATAACTGCCGTGAAGCCCTGAGCTTCCTGGCAGAAAACTCCGTTTCGGGTGAGAAGGAAGGGGAGGACAAGCTCCGTGAACTGCTCCTGACCCATAAGACGGATTTCATCACGGCAATGGAGGATGACCTCAACACCGCCGATGCCATTTCCGCTCTCTTTGAACTGGCAAGGGATATCAATACCCATATCAATCCGCAGACCAAGCCGTCCAAGGAGCTTTGTGACTTTGCACTTTCCCTGTATAACGAACTGGCAGATGTTCTCGGACTGCTTTATGTGGAGAAGAACAAGGAGCTGGGTGACGAGATCCAGACTCTGATCGATCAGCGTACAAAGGCCAGAAAGGACAAGAACTGGGCAGAGGCTGACAGGATCCGTGACCTGCTCAAGGAGAAGGGCGTCACCATCAAGGATACCCCCCAGGGTACGATCGTCGTGACGGAGGGCTGATGCAGGATGCAGACGCTGACCGAAACGGAGATTCACAAGCTGATCGCATTGGCAAAGCAGGCGCAGGAAAAGGCCTATGCGCCTTATTCCCGCTATCATGTGGGAGCGGCGCTGTTGTGTGCGGACGGGAAAATCTACCAGGGTGTCAATATCGAGAATGTCTCCTATCCGGCAGGAATCTGTGCAGAGCGGTCGGCATTTGCGGCAGCCGTGTCGGAAGGACAGCGGCAGTTCCGTGCCATAGCCATTGCAGGCGTCATGCAGGACGGCGGCGACCAGAGCCGGGTGATCTATCCGTGCGGCATCTGCCGGCAGTTTATGAGTGAACTGTGTGATGAGGCATTCACCGTCATAGCTGCTGACGGAAACGGAGGATACCGGCTGTTCACCCTCAAGGAATTGCTGCCATACAGCTTCCGTTTTTAGGAAACTGCCAAGAGCAAGAAAAACAGGGCTGTCGCTTGCTGCGGCAGCCCCATTTGACAGTCACGGTCATGGAACCGATCATCAGAATCCAAAGGGATAGACGAATGCTTCCCTTCAGCTATGATAGTCTGCGGGTGTGGACGGCGTGTTGCTCTGAGAGCTGCCGCCGGACGGGGAACCCGACTGAGAACCTGATTTCTTGCTGTGTTCTGCGGATTTCTGGTTTCTTTTCTTGGTTTCGCTGTTGTTCATGGCTGTCACCACCCTTCAGGAATAGGATACCCGAAGGGGACTGGTTTATACATCAAAATCACAGGAGGAACAATATGATCACGCTGCCTGAGGACTATTTACAGGAGATGCAGACGGTGTTCGGGGAGGAACTGCCGGCGTATGAGGCGTGCTTTGCGCGTGACGCCTTTCGGGGCATTTCTGTCAACCGTCTGAAAATCACCCCCGAAGCGCTGCTGCCGCTGCTGCCCTTTCCCGTGACCAGAAGTCCGTTCTATCGGGACGGCTATTATGTCTCCGCAGAGGAACAGGGCATCGGGAAACTGCCCCTGCACCATGCCGGCGCATTTTATGTACAAGAGCCGTCGGCTTCGTCTGCGGTATCCCTGCTGGGGGTCAGACCGGGTGACCGGGTACTGGATCTGTGTGCCGCACCCGGCGGAAAATCTGCGCAGATTGCTTCCTGTCTGGAGGGCAGTGGCCTGATCTGGTCAAACGAGGTGGTACGCAGCAGGGCACAGATCCTGCTGTCCAACTACGAGAGGATGGGGATTCGCAGCGGGGTGGTGTCATCGCTCTATCCAGAGGTGCTGTGCAGCAGGTTGAGCGGCTTTTTCGATCGGGTTTTGGTGGACGCCCCCTGTTCGGGTGAAGGGATGTTCCGGAAGGACCCTGCCGCCGTCGCCGAATGGAGCCGTGAGCACGTTTTAGCCTGTGCACGGCGTCAGCTTTCCATCCTGGATTCCGCAGCCGAAGCATTACGGTCGGGTGGGACGCTGGTGTATTCCACCTGCACGTTCTCGCCTGAGGAAAACGAGGGCGTTATCCGGCAGTTCCTTGAAAGCCATCCGGATTTCACCCCCGGAGAGCTTACCGAATCATTCGGCAGACCCACAGGGGTTTCCTGCGGCATCCGTATCACTCCGCTGGAAAACGGCGAGGGACATTTCGCCGCCATCCTGCGTAAAACAGGAGATGCATCGCCGTGGGGCACGATCGTCTCCGGGAATCTCACAAAAAGCGAGAAGCAGGCGGCGGATGAACTGCTGGATATTTTCCGGGAGCTTCCACACGGCCGTCTGAAGCTGCAGGGGGATAAGCTCTACCTGCTGCCGGAGCTGTATCCGGAGACAGCAGGAGTGAATGTCATCCGGGCGGGGGTTTTTGCCGGCGAGTTCAAGAAGAACCGCTTTGAACCTGCCCATTCGCTGTTTACTGCCTTTCCGCCGTCAGCGTTCCGGAGGGTGCTTGCCTTAGACCGGGATGACCCTCGGGCAGTGGAGTTCCTCAACGGTTACGAGATCGACTGTGACGGAGATAAGGGTTATACGGCCGTTTCTTACTGCGGGATGGTCATGGGCTTCGGCAAATGCTCCGGCGGCAGGCTCAAAAACAAATATCCCAAGGGCCTCAGGACGGTTTGAGTTCTGCCATTGCATTCTCGACTTCCGCATGGGCATGATCATCCGTCAGGAAATCGTAGGCATAAAGGATAAACCCGTCCACGCCCTTGCTGCGGAGATAGGCGATCTGTTCACGGATATTGCTGCTGCTGGAAAGCCAGGTGCCGCTGTCAGCATCCGTACCTGCCTTGTAGAGCCCCAGCCCGAAATACAGCGGCAGGGAGCTGTCCTTTGTAAATGCGATCCAGCGATCGGCCAGCGCACGGAAAGGGAAGACAGGGTGTGACATACTCACATAGAGCTGCGGACAGAGATAATCCGCATATCCCTTCACGCTGCACCAGGATGCGGTGTCGGCAGAGAGCTTCTCATTGTTCTCGAAGTTCCCCTGGGGCGAGATGCCGAATACCGCACGGCTGTTTGCCCGGTGAAGCGCCGAACGGATTCCCGACACCAGCATATTGATGTTATTCTTTCGCCAATCCGCCTGTGACAGCGGGGTGCTGCCCTCGTTCAGACTGCTGACGTAGCGTTCATAGCTTTTTTTATCAAAGCTGCCGTCGTCGGAAGGATAGAAATAATCGTCAATCTGCAGACCGTCAATGTCATATTGTCCGGCAAGCTCCCGTACCCCGTCAATAATCAGCTTCCGTACCTCAGGCCAGGACGGGTCATAATATTCGCCGTCCCCATCCGTAAAGGTATAACCGTCATTGTCCCGGTTGTTGTCGTTTTTCCAGACAACAGCCGGATTTTTTTCTGACAGTTTTTCCGGCACGCTTCCGAGACGGATCCGCAGCGGATTGATCCACGCATGAAGAGCCAGTCCGTGAGCATGAGCCTGCTCCAGAAGGATCGCAAGCGGGTCGAAATCCACGCCGACGCCCTGTTCACCTGTCAGGATATGTGACCAGGGAAAGTACCGGGAGGGGTAGAGCGCGTCACTGAAGGGTCTTACCTGGACGATCACCGTATTCAGACCGTTCTGCTCACAGGTGGACATGATGGTTCGGATTTTCTCGCGGTAGCCGTCTTCGTTTCGTTCATCCTCATTGGCCTGCAGCGTCATGCAGGGAATCCACACACCGCGCATTTCTTCCCGGGACTGTACCTGCACCTCTTCCACGGTTACGGGAACAATAGGTCCGGTGCTGCTTTCGATGGACGCCTCCGGCTGCTCCGTTTCCCGGAAGTAGGATGTTGACACCATGCCTGCCGCCAGTACCGCCAAACAAAATATCACTGTAAATAATCGTCTCCAGACCCTTTTCATTGTCTCATCACCTTGATTTTATTCTTGATACACTATATAATAAAAGTAATTAAAACATGACTGGTAATCAAAACGGAATGGAGAATGAGCTTCTGACCGGCTTTCCGCCATGAAAAAACCGCCCGTCAGCACCATCACCGTGAACCGGAGAGAGTGCTGTGACGGACGGGACTGCTGCCGCCTCAGCCGGTGAGGAACGCCTTGAGGTTATCAATGTGGCGCTGCTCATTGGCAATGAAGGCATTGGCATAGCGCAGGTTCTGCGGATCGGCATCCTTGCAGGCCTCTGTGTGACGTGTCAGATCAATGATTCCCTTGGTGGTGCCGTTGATCATGATCTCCGCCACCTTATCGGCACTGGTATCTGTCAGCGTCTGCATCTGTACCGCTCCCCACATGACCGCTTTGGCGATAGGCCCCACGTCCTTTGGAACGGTCCCCTCCTGCATCAGAGCCTGCTCACTCTGATCGGCAGCGGTTTTGTAGTCGCTGTACTGTTCAAGGAGCTCCTCACGCAGTGCGGGCTGATCTACCTTTGGCAGGACGTCCTGAATGGCCTGCATCCCTGTCCGCGACAGCTGATACACGCCTGAAAGCAGTTCTGAATTGGCATTTTCCATTTGTCATACTCCTTTATTGTTTGATACTGTTATCATGCCCGATTATCATTCAAATAATCCATGATCCGAAGGGAGAATCATTATGCAGACACTTGACAAACAAAAAATTGAAAAAACCATGGACGCACTCCGGAAGAACAATATGCAGGCCTATTACTGTCAGACAGCGGCAGAAGCCTGTGAGAAGGTCCGTGAGCTGATGCAGAAGGGCGACACCGTGACACACGGCGGCTCTGTGACGCTCGGTCAATGCGGGATCACCGAACTGCTGAAAAACGGCGACTATGTGTATCTGGACAGAAGTGCCCCGGGACTCACCCGTGAGCAGGTGGAGGACATTTATCGTCAGGCTTTTTCGGCAGACGTCTATCTCACCAGCGCCAATGCCGTCACCGAAAACGGGCTGCTCTTCAATGTGGACGGCAATTCCAACCGTGTGGCGGCTATCATGTTCGGACCAAAGAGTGTGATTGTGGTAGCGGGATACAATAAGGTGGTTACCGATCTGGATGAAGCCTTTGACCGCCTGAGAACCGTAGCCGCACCGCACAATACACAGCGGTTGAAGTGCGATACCTACTGTGCGAAAACGGGAAAGTGCGTGTCTCTGAATCAGCCCGGCAGCAAGCTGGGTGATGGCTGCGGCACGGATCAGCGCATCTGCTGTAATTATACCGTGACGGCGCTCCAACGCCATAAAGACAGGATCAAGGTCATCCTGGTGGGCGAAGAGCTGGGATACTGATTCACAGAAAGGGGAGAGATGTCATGCCGACACCGCACAACAATGCTGCCAGAGAGGATATCGCTGCGACCGTCCTGATGCCGGGAGACCCGCTGCGTGCACAGTATATCGCCGAGCACTATTTAGAGCAGGCAAAGCTCGTCAATGCGGTACGCGGAATGTATGCCTATACCGGATATTACCAGGGAAAGCCCGTTACTGTGATGGGAAGCGGCATGGGGGTACCGTCAATAGCAATCTATTCGTATGAGCTGTTTCACTTCTATGATGTGGAGAGCATTATCCGCATCGGGACTGCCGGAGCGGTGAGCGATCAGCTGACGCTGCGGGATCTGGTGCTGGCGGTCTCCTGCGCCACTAACTCTAATTTTGCACAGCAGTACCGTCTTCCCGGGACTCCCGCGCCGACGGCTGATTTCGGTCTGCTCAGACAGGCTTACGACTCGGCGCAGGCTATGGGCAAGAAGGTATATGCCGGTCAGATATTTACCTCGGATGTATTCTATGATGATGCCGGTTCCCTGGCGGAGTGGAAAAAGCTCGGGATTCTTGCCGTCGAGATGGAAAGTGCCGCACTTTATCTGAATGCCGCCCGTGCAGGCAAGAAGGCGCTGACCATTTGCACGATCTCGGATTGTCCGTTCACGGGGGAAAGCTGTTCGCCGGAGGAACGTGAGACGAGCTTCCATGATATGATTGAGTTGGCACTCCAACTCGTATAACGGGACTGCATGCTCCATTGACCGATGATAGGGGAGGAGATGACAGACAAAATGATTAACTTCAAATGCCGTTCCTGCGGAGCGGAAATGTCGGTTTCGAGAACGGGGGATCTCTGCTGCAGTTATTGCGGCAGCAAATCGGTGTTTACGGACAGCGAGCTCCGGGAGTATAAGGAGTTCCGTTATCGGATGCTGTCATATCTCAGCACCATCTCCGATCATGCCGATCCTGCAGAGACAGACCGGATCTGGAGGAATGCGGAGACGGAGGCCCTGACGCTTTCTGACGGACGACCGCTTCGCATTGCCTATCTGTTCAAGGGAATGCAGGACGGCGTGACGGTCTATACGGCCCGCCGCAATGTGCTGTTCGTATTTCCGAAGGAAGAGAACGCCGGCAGCGAGCGGTTTTCCGCAATGACGGGGATGCTCAGTTATCCGTCAGCGGATATCAAAAAGCTCTCCCAGTTCTTTCCCGTGATCGTCGGGCGTTTTGAACTGGATGACGGGCGTGTGCTGCTTTCCGTTTCCAAGGAGGAGGAGCTCTATCCGCTGTCAGCATTTGGCAGCCTGCCTCCGGAGCATACCGCGTGGGTCGTTTCCCGACTGGAAAATATCTGCTGTGTGCTTGCTTACAGCGGCCTCTCCCATCGCGGCATTGACCCGGAATCGGTTTTTATCAATGCAAGGACGCACCAGGCCTATCTGTTGGGCGGATGGTGGCATGCTTCTGTCCGGGACGGCGGCGACCGGCAGGATCTTCTCGAACTGAGAGCCGTTGCGCGCCGTACCGTCGGCATACAATATGAAGAGGCACCGGCAGAGTTCCGACGCTTCATCACGGACCCCCCTGCCGAAAATGCCTTTGATGACTTTTCCCTGTGGGATCAGGTCATCGAGACAGGCTTCCACGGCAGAGTATACAGGAAGCTCGATCTGAGTCGGCTTCAGTTCTGACCGTAAAGGTACAGTCAACCGAAAGATATTAAAAAGGAGTGTTCAGAATGGGACATGGCAGTTATACCAGTGCAGACTGGTCGAAGCTGAAAAGCAGCAGGAAGATCACAGACACCTCGGATGAGGGGAATCTGTTTGAGAAAAAAACACTTGACCCGAAATATGACCCGAAATATGTAGCATTCCGTGAATCCCGGGATTCCGAGGATCATCCTGATTCCACGCCGATTATCATCGGACTTGACGTAACGGGTTCCATGGGATATCTGGCGTCACAGATCGCCAAGGAAGGTCTTCACGAGACGATGATGAAGCTGTTTTCCACCAAGCCGGTCAACGATCCGCAGCTGATGTTCTCCGCCATCGGAGATGTGACGGATCAGGCTCCCCTGCAGGTGACACAGTTTGAGTCGGACATCCGGATCGCCCAGCAGCTGCTGGATCTGTGGCTGGAGGGATGCGGAGGTGACGGTCCGGAGGATTATCCGCTTCTGTGGTATTTTGCCGCCAACCATACGGTTGCAGACAGATTTGAGAAGCGCCATCAGAAGGGCTATCTCTTTACGATCGGCGATGCGGATGCGCATCCGACGCTGGAAAAAAAGCATCTCGAAGCCATTTTCAATGACGAGTCAAAGACCCTCACCATTGAAGAGGTTGCCCGAAAGGCATCACAAAAATATGAGTTGTTCCATATTCATATTACCAGTCATCTTGATGAGATCCCCACGGTACTGAACCGTGCGATTCCCGGAAGAGTCATCCGGATGATGAAAAACCAGATCAGTACCCTGCCCGAACTGATCGTCAGCACGCTGATGCTGTTTGAGGGCAGAAGCAGGGAAGAGGTACTCCGTAGCTGGTCCAAGAACGTCCGTGCCGTCGTGGAAGAATCCCTGAAGGATCTGGTGGTATCTACTGACGAAGGAGTTTCATTTTGACGGAACCCGTGGTTCTTGCGGTGATCGGTGCGAATTTCGGTGACGAAGGGAAAGGTCTGGCGGTGGATTATTTTTGCCGCCGGTCTGTGAACAGTCTTGTGATCCGTCACAACGGGGGCGCACAGGCAGGGCATACGGTGGAAACGGACGGCAAACGATTTGTTTTTCACCAGCTATCCTCCGGCTCATTCCGGCGGGCTGCGACCTACCTGGCAGAGACGTTTCTGCCCGATCTGTATAAGCTGGAAGAGGAGACCGACAGTTTTTATCAGGCGGCAGGCTTTGTCCCGAAGCTCTACGCCGACGAGTCCGCCAACATCACGGTGATTGATGATGTACTGGTCAACATGGCATTGGAGACAAGCCGTGGCGAGAACCGGCACGGCAGCTGCGGTATGGGCATCAATGAAGCGGTGCTGCGGTCAGAAGCGGGTTTCGGGGTGAGTGTCGGGGAGGTCATCGGCATGACGGCCAGGGAACTGAGCCGACGGCTCATGGAGATCCGCCGGGAATATGTCTGTTCGCGGCTGGGCGCCCTGCACCTGACAGAGTTGGGGGAGTACGGAGAACTGCTGCACAGCGGCACAGTACTCGAAAACGCAGCGGAGGGAATGCTTCGGGGAGCGGAATATCTCACGCCGGTGAAAGGGCCGGCGGAGCTGACCCGTGTCCGTGAGCTGATTGTCTTTGAAGGGGCACAGGGCTTGCTGTTGGATGCTGAAAACAAGCGGTTTGCCCCTCATGTGACAGCGTCCCGCACGGGCTTGGAGTATCCGCTGATGATCTGCCGAAAAGCGGGACTGACACTGCAGGAGGCTGTCTATGTGATGCGCAGTTATGTGACCCGCCACGGAGCGGGAGAGCTTCCCTGTGCCTGTGAACCGACAGCCCTCGGAAAGATAGGAACCGACCGCACCAATCAGGAGAACCCATGGCAGGGAAATCTCCGTTTTGGTTATTATGAATCGCCGGAGCAGCTTGCCGGCGCCATTACGGGAGATTTATGTGACTGGCGGGGAAGAGCTTCTCTGTTTGTAACACACCTGAATGAAACAACCGGTATGGTGAAGTTTTTCGGAAGGGATCTGGCGGCAGAGCGTCTGCCGGAGGAACCCTCCTTCGGCGGCAGGATCAGCGGGCTGTATTGCTCTGATTCCCCGTTCTCCGAGGATACGGCGGCGTACCGGTGTGAAAAGAAAATATGATACAGACAATGACTGCTGCAGACGGAACTGAACTGCCGCAGTCATTTTTTTGAAATAAGAGAGCCGGCAAAGCATCTGCTCTGCCGGCTGTGGGAAGGCTGTTGTTATGGGGTAACGGTAACGTTGAAATCTTTGTTGACCACTTTACCGGAGTTATCCTTGATCTTGACACGGATGACATAATTGGTAGCAGTCTTCGGGGTAATCGTTACCTTTTTATTGGTCTGATAGTTCTGGGCACAGGTCCAGGAGGTCTGGGACTTCTGCTTGTAGAAAACAGCGTACTGGTAATTACCCTGACCGCCGCTGGCATTCGCTGTGACAGTGACGCTGCGTCCCTTTCTGATATTCTGTGCCGAAATGGTGGAGCGGTTTACCAGGGGGGCGGTGACGGTGAGGGTGAAATCCTTATTTGAAATATTGCCGCCCTCATCCCTTGCCTTTACGCGAATGGTGTAAACAGTGGCAGCCTTTGGCGTCAGAACGACAGAATCTGATTCTGTGTAGTTCTGGGCGCAGGTCCAGGAGGTCTGTGACCTCTGCTTGTAAAATACGGCGAACTGAGCGGAGTAACCCATGCCGCCCGTGTAATCGGGGTAAATCGTTACGGTTTCGCCCTTGGATATGACATCAGAGCTGATGGAAGATAAGTTTTGAAGTTTCGAGCAAACATATAAGCCAAACTCTTTGGTGCAAACAACACCGTCGGCATTTTTAGCACTGACTCTGATGTAATAAAAACAATCACTACGCTTCGGAGTAATTGTGACTGTTTTTTTGCTGCTGTAATTCTGTACACGAGTCCACGTTTTCTGTAACTCCTGCTTATAGTAAACGGCGAAGGTGAAGGGAGAACCTGATCCTTCCGCAGCGCAGTTCACGGTAACACTCTGGCCGAGGACGATACGATCAGCAGAGAGTTTGGAGATGTTTGAGGCATACATCGTGACTGCCTTGAACGGATAATCATGATCCGCAGCGAAGGATTCAGCATAGCTGCCCCGTTTGCCGTAAATGGTGAGGGAATCGGAATACGGGAGGGCATAATCTTCGATTTCAGTAACGCTGCTGGGAATGGTGATTTTCTTCAGGTTGTAGCAATCTCCAAATGTTTCATAATCAAGATGAGAAATACCGCCGGGAATGGTAATGCTGGTCAGGCCGGAGCATTCGTAAAATGCCCCTGATCCGATTCTGGTTACAGTAGAGGGAATGGTAATGCTTTTCAAAGCAGAACAGCCACTGAATGCATAATTATTGATTTCTGTCAGTTTATTGGGCAGTTTGACGCTGGTCAGGCTGGTACAGCCAGAGAAACAACTACTAGGAATGGAACTGACATTTTTGGAGAGTACTACTGATTTCAGATTGGTACAATCCGCAAATGTACCGTATTCCATCCAGGTAACGCTGTCCGGTATGGTAACGCTTTCCAGATTTGTACATCCATTACAGCTACCAAACTCCTTGACGCCGTTGGGAATGGTCAGCTTCTTGAGAGAGGTGCAATAAGAAAATGCATCGGATTTGATTGATGTCAGGGAAGTGGGAAGGATAATACTTGTTAATCCGGTACAATTGCAGAAAGCAGAATCCCCGATGGTGGTGACGCCGGACAAGATGGTAACGGAGCCGGTTTTTCCGTTTGGACAAAGGACCAGCGTCTTTTTATCCTTGGAATACACGATGCCATTGACAGAGGTATATGTCGGATTGTCCTGCTGAACGGAGATTGATTTCAGATGATCGCAGCCCGGGAATGCAGAGGAGGAGAGGGAGGTGACTTTTTTCGGGATCGTGATGGAGGTTAAGGCACTGCAATCCTTGAATGCATCATTTTGAATTTCAGTGAGGGTGCCGGGCAGTGTAACAGAACTAAGAACGGGGCAATACCAAAAAGCGCATTGTTCAATTGTTTCGAGTCCATTTGGTAAAGAAACGCTTTTCAGGTTTTTACATCCAAACAATAGACCGAATGGTATTGTTTTGATGCCACTGGGAATTGTGATGCTGCGAAGGCTGCTGCAATTTCCAAAAGCCCAAGAATCCAAGGATTTCAGACCGCTGGGAAGCTTAACATCCTTCAGCGAGCTGCAACGATAAAATGCATTGCCATGGATGGAAGTGATACTTTCGGGAATTGTGATAGAAGCCAAGGAAGAGCATTCAAAAAACAAACTTTCACTAATTGATTTCAGAAGCGGCGGGATGTTGACGCTGGTAAGGGAAGAACAGCCGTTGAAGACTTCACTTCCCAAATATGTGACAGTTTCGGGAATGGAGACAGTCCGGAGATTACTACAGCCCATAAAGCATTGTGCGCCGATGGATATGAGACCATCCGGGAGAGAAATGAGGGAAAGATTCTCCTGACCTTCAAACGCACACGGAGCAATCGCTGTCGTTCCGGCCTTTACCTTCCAGGTGGTGTTTTTGGGTACTGTACCTTTGAATTTGTACAAGGTTGAACCAAGATAGACTGCGCCGTCCGGCTGATTATCAAGCCAAGCGGTATTTTCAAAAACATTGTCCCAGAGAAGAACGTGGCTCTTCGGAAAATTGATGGTGCGCAGGCTGGTGCATCCGGAAAAAGCATAGCTTTCTATTTCTGTTACACTATCAGGAATGGTGATGCTTGTTAATGAGGTGCAATCTTGAAATGCATCATATCCTATGGATTCCAGTCCCTGAGGAAGGGTAACTTTTTTTAGTTTTCTACAAGAATCAAAAACTTGATCTTCCAGTATTTTGATATTTTTCGGTAAAGTGAGGCTTTCCAGACTGGTACAAGATGAAAAGGCTCCACACCCGATTGATGTGATACTATTGGACAGAGTGATTTTTTTCAGGTTAGGACAGCAAGCCAAAGAGTTACGGTCAAGGGTCTTTACGGAGTTCGGAATAGACAGTTCTACCAGGTTTTCTTGATTCAAAAAGGCGTAACTGGCAATCATTTCCGGACCGTTTTTGATGGTTAGCTTATAGTTTTCCGGCATATCGCCCTTATAGCCATAATACCAGTTGCCTATATAGACGTCTCCGTTTGGCTGATTCCGATACCAGGCAGTTCCGTCGAGTGATCCGGATCTGAGATGTTTCAAGGTGCTTGGAAGTGTGATACTGGTAACATTGTGGGCTCTATAGAATGCTATATTTTCAATGCCTACAACAAGTTCTCCATTCAAAGTCTGCGGTATCACAACGTTCTTTTCATTACCGTCATAACCGATAATTACTGCGCCTTCCGGCATCAATTCGTATACATAGTCTCCACATTTTTCGATGTTAGCGCCGCCGCCAGCCTGGACTGAAACTGCCGTATTGTTGACGACGGAGACGGCTGCTGCACCCCCTCCGAACAGCATGAGGAGCGACAGAGAAACAGCACATAGTTTTTTGAGTAGTTTGCCTTTCATGCGATAACCTCCTTGATTTTTTGAGTAATCTCTATCTGTATGGTAAAACTTATCACTATAAATGTCAAATGATATGAACAAAAACAGGATAATTTCTCAAAATATTATACAGGCGGACGCACAGCGCTGATATCACGCCGGACCAGCCCAAGGTCGGGAAAACGTCCTCTGTATCCAAAAACAGACCTTGAAAAGCAGACATGACGGGTGCTTTTCAAGGTCTGATGATGGCTGATCGTATTTGCAGAGCAGCGCATAACGATAATTACCGGAACCGCCCTGTGCTTTCGCCTGGAGAGCCAGCTCATCACCGGCAGTCAGGCTTGTCACAGAGAATTTTGTCAGGCCCTTGAGCGCCGTCATAGAGAGCTGGGGGAGAATGACGGTTTATGTTGCGCCGCATAAGGAACAGGTAAAGAGTTTCAAACCGCTGGAGGGAACGGTCGGTTCCACGGTGACCGTTCCCTTATCCCATTGGTGTTCAGCCAGTTTTGTGTAAGTATTACCGCAGTTGATGCAGGTAAAGAGCTTGGTACGGTGCTCTCGAAGGTATCCGCATCGGCCATGTCGGCAGTATCTGACAGTCACTCGATGTAGGGACTGACACTGCCATCATCTGTAAGCGCTTCTGCCTTGATCGGAATGTTTTTAGCTGCTTCCTGACGATTGGTGACGCCAACACCGAAGGATAGATGTCTTCTTTTAAGAAAAGTGAATAGGGGTAATCCGTTTCTGCATGAGCCGTCAACACAGGCAACTCGACGGCCGTCCCCGCCAACATTGCAAGACTCAAAAGGATGGAACTGACTTTTTTAATCATACAATCTCCTCCCGTTAAAGCATACAGTATCTCTTCTCTGTAGGTAATTTTTTTGTAATTATATCACAATAGTGTAAAAAATATCAAAGAATTATTAGGCGAACGGCTGCTGCTATTTCATGCTGACGGTTCTGCATGAAAAAAGGGCTGTTGCACTTATTCATGCAACAGCCCTTCTTCAACATTGTTTTGTCAATTACTCCCATTCAATTGTAGCGGAGGGCTTGGGAGTGAGGTCAAACAGGACGCGGTTAACATTCTCAACCTCAGCGGTAATGCGTGCAGTAATGTGCTGCAGCAGTTCAAAGGGAACATTCTCAACGGTTGCGGTCATAGCGTCGGTAGTGTTAACGGCACGGATTATAACGGGATAAGCGAAGGTACGCTTACCATCCTTCACGCCGACAGAACGGAAATCCGGAACAGCGGTAAAGTACTGCCAGACCTTACCTTCAAGACCGTTTTTGGCAAACTCCTCACGGAGAATAGCGTCGGATTCACGAACGGCCTCCAGTCTGTCACGGGTAATAGCGCCCAGGCAGCGAACACCGAGACCAGGACCGGGGAATGGCTGACGGAAGACCATGTTATCGGGCAGACCGAGAGTCTTACCGACCATACGCACCTCATCCTTAAACAGGAGTTTCAGAGGTTCGACGAGTTCAAACTGCAGATCCTCAGGCAGACCGCCGACATTATGGTGAGCCTTCACGCCGTCGCTTTCGAGGATATCGGGATAGATAGTGCCCTGAGCGAGGAATTCAATACCGTCGAGCTTGCGAGCTTCTTCTTCAAAAACGCGGATAAACTCAGCGCCGATAATTTTTCTTTTCTTTTCAGGTTCAGCCACGTCAGCGAGCTTATCGAGGAAGCGGTCAACGGCATCCACATAAACGAGGTTAGCATCCATCTGATTTCTGAAAACCTCAACAACCTGTTCCGGCTCACCCTTACGGAGGAGACCATGGTTTACATGGACACACACGAGCTGTTTACCGACAGCCTTAATCAGAAGTGCCGCCACCACAGAGCTATCCACGCCGCCGGACAGAGCGAGCAGGACCTTTTTATCGCCGATCTGCTCTCTCAGCTCCTTGATTTGTTCGTCGATAAAGGCTTCGGCGAGTGCCTGAGTAGTAATTCTTTCCATTGATTCGGGTCTAACATTTCCTTGCATAGCAACCTCCAGATACATAAATAATAGTACTCACATTATATCAGAAGCACCATCCCCTGTCAACCCGCGGCGCAGAGCCACCCACGTCAATCTAAATCTGCAATAATTCTGTAACCGAAATTACAGCAATAAAATTGCGAATGAAGTTCGCAAGGTTGTTGAGATCG
>ONEU01000003.1 GCA_900316925.1 uncultured Eubacteriales bacterium | reverse complement strand
GGCAGCGGTCTGAAGGTGTATTATCAATCCCGGTGCTGTCGGGAAGCAAGAAAGCGGCGGGCGCAGCTGCGGGAAGAACTGAAACAAATGATCCGAAACTATTCGGACCTACCATTTACCGAAAAACAGCGTGCAAAGGCGAAGCTTTTTCTAATTAGCCCGGCATTATATACGGCATCCATGAAGTTGAGAGGAAAGTAAGAGCAAAATCAAATATGGAACAATCGATTTATTATAAAAAGATAACTCCGGAACATAAGTGGTATGACCTGAGGCTGAAAGAAGTCTGGCGCTACAGGGATCTCGTCATGCTGCTGGTGAAACGGGACTTTGTAGCCAAATACAAGCAGACCGTGCTCGGACCGGCTTGGGCTGTCATACAGCCTCTCCTGACAACGGTTGTTTTTACATTTATTTTTGGGGCTATTGCAGGTCTGGCAGATGCAGGTTCCGTGCCAACATTTCTGTTCTACATGTGCGGAAATATCGCCTGGCAATTCTTCGCGAGCTGCCTATCCAGGACAGGGCGGACATTTGTTGATAATCGCCTTATCATGGAGAAAGTTTACTTCCCGAGATTGGCCATGCCCATTTCCACCTGTATCAGTCAGCTGGTGGCCTTTGCAATTCAGGCGGTCATGTTTGCGGTTTTTGCCGTGATCTATATGTTCGTACCCGGGTTTCATGTCCAAATCACCAAATTCATTGTCCTTGTTCCGCTGCTTATCCTTCAAATGATGATGCTTGGGCTCGGGTGCGGAAGCATTATCTGCGCCCTCACAACGAAATACAGAGATCTTCAGATGTTGATCGATTTCGGAACTCAATTGTGGATGTACGCTACGCCGGTTGCTTACTCCATGAAAATATTTGTTGGGACTCCACTCTATCGAATTGTGAATTACAACCCAATGACACCCGTCATCAATGCCATGCGTTATGCCTGCCTTGGGCCGGATTGCGGGCAATTTGATTTGAAATACTATCTTGTCAGCGTACTGTTAACGGTTGTTATTCTTTTTATAGGGATCGTTCTGTATAACAAGGCGGAAAAGAATTTTGCAGATACAGTTTGAGGTATTCAGATGGATCAATTGATGGTTAAGGTAGACCACGTTTCTAAACAGTATCGTCTTGGGATGATCGGATCTACCACGTTGCGGGAGGAGATGCAGCGTAAAATTGCCAGGCTCCGTAAAGAAGAGGATCCTACGCAGAAGCTGGGAGAAGGCCTGGAGGGAGATATCGGGAATCTTTTCTATGCTTTGGACGATGTGAGCTTTGAAATAAACCGCGGAGAAGCGGTAGGAATCATCGGGCACAATGGAGCGGGAAAGAGTACGGTCTTAAAACTGATCAGCCAGGTAACCGGACCCACATCGGGCTGTATAGAGCTTAATGGTCGTGTAGCCTGCATGCTGGAGGTTGGTACAGGTTTTCACAGAGAGCTGTCAGGCAGAGACAATATCTATATGAACGGCGCCATCCTTGGCATGACAAAGAATGAGATTGATAAAAAAATTGAGGATATTATCGAGTTTTCGGAGTGCCGACAGTTTATTGATACGCCCGTTAAACGTTATTCCAGCGGAATGTATGTGAAACTTGCTTTCAGTGTCGCAGCGCATCTGGACAGCGAAATCATGATCATGGATGAGGTTCTTGCGGTCGGTGATGCCAAATTCCAGGAGAAGTGTCTCGGACGGATGGGGGATGAAGCACACGGCGGCAGAACGGTTCTCTATGTCAGCCATAATATGAATACGATCCGTGCGCTGTGTAATCGGGTGATTGTCCTGGATCATGGAAAGAAAGTCTTTGATGGAGATGTGGAAGAGGGAATCAGCCTTTACAACGGACTGAAACACCTGTCTGCGGGGACAATTGACCTGAAGCAACTCAGAAGAAATCCGAATTATCTTTCGCGCAAGTGTTCAATGGTCAAATTACAGATGGACACGGATGACAGCCGGTTTGAGTTTGGAAGAACCATTGATGGAACGATATCTGTTGAAAGTGAAAATGAGATCGATCAG
>ONEU01000047.1 GCA_900316925.1 uncultured Eubacteriales bacterium | reverse complement strand
GGTATCGAAATAGCAGATCAGGGCAATTTCCGGATCGTCTGCCGGGGCAATGCCGCAGAAGGAACCAATGTAGTCGCTGCAGGGATTGCCGTCCTCGTCAATGATCTTCTGAGACGTACCGGTCTTGGCACCGATTCGGTAGCCGGGAATGTAACCGTTGGTACCACCGCCGCTGATCACGTTATGCTCCAGCATCGTGCACATCTGCTTGGCGATATCCTCCGAGATTGCCTGATGGCGCACCGTCGGCTCGGTGGTCTTGACCACATTGCCGTTGGCATCAGAAATGCTCGATACCACATAGGGCCGCATGAGCTTTCCGCCGTTCGCGATGGCTGCACAGGCAGAAAGCATCTGGATCGGCGTAATCTTGAAGTTCTGACCGAAGGAAGCAACGGCCAGGTCGGTCAGGTCCATTCCGCAGACCTGGTTCTCTTTATTAAAGAACACGTCGTCGCTCTCACCGGGAAGGTCAATGCCCGTTTTCTCGGAGAGACCGAACGCTACATAATATTCATAGAATTTCTCTCTGCCCAGCATGAAGCCCATCTGCATGAATGCAGGGTTACAGGAGTTACACAGAGCCTCCTCCAATGTCTGTGAACCGTGGCCGCTATACAGCCAGCAGTCAATGGAGCTGGAGCCTTCAAACGGAACATAAGTACCGTCGCACTGGAAACGGGTGTCCTTGTGGTTCAGTCCCTCCGACATCACAGCCGAAGCGGTGACCATCTTGAAAACAGAACCGGGAATATAGGTGTCGTTCACACCCTTGTTTCTCCACTGCTTGGACTGTGCCTTCCCGATCGCCTCGGCCTGCTGGTCCTCCGGCAGCTTCTTGATCTCCGCCGCAACCTCCTTGTCGGCAATGGCAAAGGGGTCGTTGGGGTTGAAGGAGCCTTCGCAGGCAAAACCGATGATCGCACCGGTCTTGACGTTCATCATCATCGCACAGCCTCTGTTGGAAACCTTAAATTCCTTGATCGTCTCACGCACATACTTTTCCATCAGTCCCTGGATATAGGAATCAATGGTCAGTGTAATATTGTAGCCGTCCGTGGCGTCGATCTTCTGCTCATAGTCGAAGGGCATCTCCTGTCCGGCGGCATTTCTGGCGGTGACCAGTCGTCCTGCCTTGCCGGTGAGGTAGTCGTCATACTGGAACTCCACGCCCTCCAGTCCCTGACCGTCCGAGCCTACAAAGCCCAGTACATCTGCCAGGAAATTATCATAGGTATAATAGCGCCTGTAGTCCTCTACCACGCTGATACAGTTGCCGAGGTTGTATTCATCCGAAAGCTTCTGACGGAACTTCAGCACCTCATCCTTTGTGACGGTATCCACACCGGATTTTACCACAGCATAATAGTGGTCCTCTTTTGTCCTCTCAAAGACCTCCATCTTATCCACGCCGAGAATCTTTGACAGTCCCTCGGCAACCACCATGGCCTCTTCGGGTTTATCATTGTCAATATGGGCAGGCTCCAGAATGATCTTCCAGACCGTGACACTCTGGGCAAGGACATTGCCGTTCCTGTCATAGATACTGCCCCTCTTGGCGGACACAGATGTGGTGATGAGCTGCTGGCTCACTGCCCTCTGCTGCAGATCCTCTGCCATATAGGTCTGTAAATATAATAATCTTCCTGCTACCGTGCCGAAGCCCAGCACGATAATCAGCAGCATGACGATAATGGACCTGTTCCACAGCTTCGCGGAAGCTCCTTTTTTTGCCATACGATCACCTCTTCGTTTCAGTCGAAGCCGTTCTTTCCTTTTTCCTATCAGCTTGTCTGCTGTATGGACAAAATGGGGTGTATGCTTCAAAAGAGCCTCGCTCCTTCGCAACATCCACCCTTGTCTTTACATTCTATTTACCACAAGGCTTTAATATGATTACTTCGGTCAGGAGATATGCAGCAGCTTGCCGATCTGGTCAAACAGGTTATTCTTCTCGTCTCCTCGGAGCACCTTTCCCTGATCGCCCTCTGCCAGCGCCACAAATTCCTTCTGAGCCGATTTTGCCTTTGTCATGCCTAGCTTATTCTCAGCATATGTCTCAACAATTTCGGTGGTCAGCTTGCTGTCGATCTTGATCTGATACTGTGCCTCCAGCTTTGACTTCTCTGCAAGGATCCTGTTGGAGGATAAAATCTGCTCGTTCTGCTCATTGATCAATACATTATTATAGACGATCGCAGAGCACACGCCTGCCAGAATGATGGTCAGAAAGCTGATACCAATAATTCTGACCGGATTACGTTTTCTTCTCTGGGATTTCTCGGTTGGCTCGGTATCAAGCTTTATGATCTTAGCGTTGTCTTTTTTGGTCGTTACCGCTGCCTTTTCTTTGGCGGCCGGCTTCTTTTTGGTTTCCGGCTCGAACAAAGACAGGTCATAGGCTGCTCCGTTATTTCTTCCGATAGACAAAGCTGATACTTCCTTTCTCTATAAAATACAGGCTTTCCGCCTGCCGCATTGGCGGGGATTCAGAGCTTCTCACAGCAGCGCAGCTTGGCGCTTCTGCTCCGGGGATTTTCGGCAAGCTCCTGTTCATCGGCTTCCACCGGTTTTCTCAGCACGAGTCTTGCCTGCGGTTTCCTGCCGCACACACACACGGGGAAATCCTTCGGGCAGGTGCATCCCTGCAGCCACTGTGCCATACGCTGCTTCACCGTTCTGTCCTCCAGAGAGTGAAAGGTGATGACTGCCAGCCGTCCGCCCGGACGGAGCATGGCAAACGCATGGTCGAGGCCTTCGCTCAGTCTGTCAAGCTCACCGTTGACGGCAATCCGAAGTGCCTGAAAGGTTTTCCGGGCGGGATGCTTGTCATGCCGCTTGGCAGCCGGATAAGCCGCCTTCACCAGCTCGGCAAGCTGCAGCGTGGTGGTGATGGGAGCCTTCTCCCGTTCCCGTTCAATGGCTCTGGCAATCTGCCTGGCAAATTTTTCTTCACCGTATTGATACAGAATCCGTACCAGTTCCTGATACGGCAGCGTATTCACCAGGTCGGCAGCCGTCTGTCCGCTCTGGCTCATCCGCATATCCAGCGGTGCGTCATAATGATAAGAAAAGCCTCTCCCGACGGTGTCAAGCTGATGGGACGAGACGCCGATATCCAGCAGCACGCCGTCAACCGCTTCGATCCGAAGCCCGGAGAGAACCTTGTCGATCTCTGAAAAATTGGAGGGAACAATCGTGACCCGATCACTGTCCGAGAACCGCTTCCGGAGCGTCTCGATAGCATCGGGGTCCTGGTCTATGCAGATCAGTCTGCCGGTTGTGAGCCTTTTCAGAATCCCGGAGGAGTGGCCTCCCCCGCCGGCAGTACCGTCAACGTATATGCCGTCCGGTTTTACTGCCAGCGCCTCCATCGTGGGGCCGAACAGAACCGGAATGTGTGTAAACTCCATAATGCACCGCCTTAAATTTCATACAGGTTCATCACTTCAAGCACTTGACTTTCGGATATCTCCTCGTTATACTGATTCCAGCGGTCATAATCCCAGATCTCAACACGGGAGCCTGTTCCGATGATCATCACATCCTTATCAAGATGCGCATAGCTTCTCAGCACGGGCGGCAGCAGAATTCTCCCCTGCTTATCCGGAATCAGCTCGGCAGCGCTTGAAAACAGGAATCGTTTGAGATCCTTTGTCTGGGCGGAAGGCAGTGCACAGATCTTCGCACCAAGCTCCTCCCAAGCCTCCTTGGAGAGGACGGTGATGGATTCATCTGTTCCCTTAGTGGCATAAAAAACCTCACCAAGCTCCTCACGGAACTTAGCAGGCATGATGACTCGACCTTTCGGGTCAATATTATGTTGATAAGAACCCATCAACATGACATACCACCGTCACACCGAAAGTGGGCAGTCAGTGCCCCAACGCCCCACTTCCATCCACCTTTCACCACTTGATATTCATATTATAGAGTATTTGAGCCGAAATTGCAAGTTATATAAAAGAAATATATAGAAGAATTTTCGGAAAACAAAGAGAATTTTCTACACAATTCGACTTTTCCGCGAACAATTTTTTGATTTTTGTCCCGCAACGGGCGAAACCGGCTCACTTTATTATTTTTCTGATAATTCTTCACCTGCCTGACCGTTTATTGCTTTTGAATCATTTTATCTGTCAGTTCTCACAAAAAAGAAGTCAGACAACTGGTATGTTTCACGAAGAAACGGGAGATACTATCATCAGAAAGATGGTGGTATCTACATGATGCAATATCTCAATGCCTTTCTGATCGGCGGTCTGTTTTGCGTGATCGCCCAAATCCTGATCGACAAAACCAAGCTCACCCCCGCGAGAATATTAGTCACTTACGTTGTCGCAGGCGTCATCCTGACAGCCCTCGGCATCTATGAGCCCCTGGTCAATTTTGCCGGAGCAGGCGCCACCGTCCCGCTGACGGGATTTGGCTATTCCCTGGCCAAGGGTATCGAAGAATCCGTCGCCAAAGACGGGTGGTTAGGCGCTTTCAGCGGCGGTCTGACTGCTTGTGCTGCCGGTATTGCGGCGGCGATCTTTTTCGGATTTGCCGCCGCCCTGATCAAAAGAACCTTGAAGACGCCAAAATGAGGTCCGGTAATGACACCTGTAACGGATAAAACGGCACCATTCCGGCAAATCCCCCACACGGACCGCATCAGAGCAAAAACGGACTGCCACCATAAGTGACAGTCCGTTTTCTGATTCTCACAGAAGTAATACCGATTTATTCCGCTTCGGGGTATTTTCCGGAATAGTTGTGCGCCTTATCCAGCAGCATATCCTTGACCTTCATCAGTCGGGTACGGCTGCTGCGGTCATTTTCCTCCAGCTTCATGGCAATGTATTTGATCGTATTCTCATAGCGCGGGATCATCACGTGCTCCAGAGAATTAACACGCCTTCTGGTACGCTCAATCTCCGCCGCCATCAGCTCGCAGCTCTTTTCAAGCTCCGCCAGCCGGATCAGATCGGGCATCAGCTGATTGAGCGACTGCACGGCATCATCCAGCTCAAAGGAGGTAAAGGCAAAGCCGTAGGGATAGATATCCCCCTGGTTTTCACTCTGCGTGACGGTCGAAAAGACCGGTACATCCACGCTCATAATATTCTTCGACTGCACCTCCACGCCAGTCTGCTGTTTGGAGGACATCAGCGAGGAATCCAGCGCTTTCTTGCTCATAACGGCGCCGGCATTCACAAAATGGTCGCTGCACTGTGCCAGCTCCGCTTCGATTTTCTCACGCAGGCGTTTGTTCTGCTGCACCAGCTCAATGAACTGTCTCATCAGCTCGTCACGCTTGTCCTTCAGCATTTTATGGCCCCTCTTGGCAGTCACCAGCTGCTTCTTCAGCTTTGTCATCTGCATCCGCGTGGGGTTTACATTCAACATATCCATGGCAATGCTCCTTTGCGCTTACTTGCCGTAGTACTGATCCAGCATATCATCCTTGATACGTTTCAGCTCGCTGCGGGGCAGGATATGCAGCAGCTTCCAGCCGATATCGAGGGTATCTTCAATGGTACGGTTGGTGGTGTAGCCCTGGGAGACATATTCTCTCTCGAAAGCCTCGGCAAACTCGGCGTATTTCTTGTCAATATCCGTCAGAGCGGCTTCACCCAATACGATCATCAGCTCTCTGGCGTCCTTGCCGCGGGCGTATGCCGAGAACAGCTGGTTCATGGTAGCGGCGTGATCCTCTCGGGTACGGCCGGGACCGATTCCCTTATCCTTGAGTCGGGACAGCGAAGGAAGCACATCGATGGGCGGTGTGATACCCTTGCGGTAAAGCTCACGGCTGAGGATGATCTGTCCCTCAGTGATATAACCGGTCAGGTCAGGAATGGGATGAGTCTTATCATCCTCAGGCATGGTGAGAATGGGGATCAGCGTAATGGAGCCGTCCTTTCCCTTCTGTCTGCCGGCACGTTCATAGAGCGTTGCCAGGTTCGTATACATATAGCCGGGATAGCCGCGGCGTCCGGGAACCTCTTTACGGGCTGCGGACACCTCACGCAGAGCGTCGGCGTAGTTGGTAATATCGGTCATAATGACCAGGACGTGCATTCCCATGTCGAAAGCCAGATATTCAGCGGCTGTCAGCGCCATACGGGGAGTGGCGATACGCTCAATGGCGGGATCGTTTGCCAGGTTGACGAACATGACCGTTCTGTCGATGGCGCCGGTCTCACGGAAGGACTGCACAAAATAGTCAGACTCCTCGTAGGTGATACCCATAGCGGCAAAAACCACCGCAAACTGCTCATCCTTTCCCCTGACCGCAGCCTGACGGGCGATCTGG
>ONEU01000007.1 GCA_900316925.1 uncultured Eubacteriales bacterium | reverse complement strand
TGTCACGCTGCGGCGCCCCGCCGCTGTGTTGTCACGCTGTCGTTCGCTTACGCTCACTCTGTTTGTGGTAAGGCGAGGGTGCAGTTTCGCTAACATCCGGCACGGCACAGCAGAGCTGTGATTGTTCTACGTCCGCCGACACGCCCCTTGACGGGGCGCTTAACGGCTGTTTTACTGAAATGTTAAGGCACGGTTACTCGATTCAGAGTACCCGTGCCTATTTCATTGCAGTTGTAGACGAGAATGGAAATTCGTATATCAAAAGTCAATAAGTCGTTGGTAATTTGCGCGGAAATCAAATTTGAAAACTCCTTGCCTGAAAGTCAGTGCTTACCGATTGCTGCAAGATTTATCCCACAGCGCATTTTGGAAAGGGGGCGGGGAAAACCTTTTCTCGCCAGAAAAAGGTTTTCCCCGGTAACAGGCAGGTCAAAACTAATTTTCGTGGGTAACGGCAGGCTTGCGGCCGCGGTAACGGAAAAGGATGAAATCCACCGCAAGGGAAAGTACGGTCAGGAGAATCATGGGAAGAGTGAAAGAATCACTGAACTTGATTACCCCATGGATATCCTCTGTCAGCAGGAAGAAGACCGTGCCGGACAGCAGGATCAAAATCTCCAGAACCATGCCGATAATGATCTTCCGCTCAAATCTGCTCAGGTCCCGGCTGATTTCCTGTGCCTCATCCGGATTCGGGGAGGTATTCCCGGACTGTTCACGGAGCTCACGGCTCTTGGAGCGGGAATACGACAGCTGACGGTATTTCCGTCGGATACTGCCGATCGGGAAGAGGGTATAGAGCAGTACGAACACGCAGATCAGATTCATTACTGCCCAACCGCTGCGGATGGTACCATGCCCCTCCGACGGCCTGACAGCTCCGTCATCCGTAATATCGGCGGCAGCAGGGACAACCGGTTCGGAAGCAGGCTGGGGAGTGGCGTCACAGAAGATCACCACACGCCCGTTGGTACGGATATCCGAACAGGTGGACAGCGCCACGATCTTCTCAGGCGACACATCCTCCGGTCTGTCATAATACAGGCTGTTGGCCTTAATGTACTCCACCATCTGGTTGATGGCTGATTTGTTGATACCGGTAACGGAATAGACCCTTGATTCATAGGCGTTGGTTTCCATGCAGGCAAACACACGCAGGTGATAAGCCTGATCGGGCGTAAGGAACTCGCCGTCACGATGGGTGTCGAAAAAGCGTTTGTCGGTGAACCTGGCCACATCGCCGAACAGGGAGCCGTTCTCCATGTGGTGACCGAAGACGATATTATACATATCCTTGAGCTCGCTGTTATTCACAAAAGACAGATAGATTGAACCGGTGAGGGAGCTTTTGCCGTACACATCCTTGTTGATATACTCCATATCGTCTCTGCCCTGCACAACCGGGTAGTTGATATTGGTATCATACACCGATAGCCAGCCCCTTACATCCTTGTTGATCTTCCGGAGCTGGGAAAAATCGTAAACACCCTCTGCATTCACGGTCGGTTTATAGCGCAGCAGTTCCTTGGAAACAAACGCTGCCTGTCCCTTGGCAAAGTTATCATAGAGCACATAGCAGCTATACCCCAAAAGGACAAGCGCCATCAGACCTGTCAGGATCCCCAGCAGCTTGTCTGCGATCCTTGCGGTGCTTCTGAGCTTTCCCACGGCGGTATTCCTCCCTTCCTTACAGATTCGTTCTTCTCACAACGGTAATCACCGTACCGTTGATCTCATCCTCCCGTACCGGTCCGAAATAGCGGCTGTCCTCGCCGTTGGTGCGGTAGTCCACCAACACGAAATAGGAATGCTCCGCCAATGTTAGCGGATAGCGCACATATTCGTCATAGCGGGGAGTGGGATAATAAATCCCGTTCTCGGTGACAACATAGCCGTTCACCTTGAGCTGTTCACGCTCAGTAATCTCCACGGTATCTCCTCCCACCGCCACCACGCGTCCCACATATTCCGTCTGGTTCTTCCGGAACACGATCACATCCCCCTGACGGGGCTGCTTGGAAAGACGATAGTACAGCAGCAGGTCGCCGGAATCAATCCGGGGATACATATCACTGTTCGGGGCGGTGGTAAAGCCGAAGAATACGCCGAACAGCAGCCATACCATGACGATCACCAGGATCACATGAAAGATAAAGCGCTGGGGATAGTGCATGGGACTGAGATGCTTTTTCTTCTTCTGTTCCGGGGGAGTTTCCTGAGCAGGGGCATTCCCCTCTGCGGGAGCCGTTTCCGTCCCGACGGCGGGTTCCGATACGGGATTTGTTATTTCAGCCATCAAAAGACCTCCTTTTACACTGGTCTCCCATAGCGATGACACATCATTGCCATGGGACGCCACCCGTTTTATAACGGGACAGCCGGCACCGGTAACCCAAGCCGGAGCCGACCGTTATTCATTCCGTCTTTATGTGATCGTGCAGGGACGGTACTCCCGCACGGAAAAACTGCTGTCACGCAGGATAAAGGTACGGCGCCCGACGGTCTGACGGAGGGGATCCGCAGACCGGGTACAGCGCAGCACCTGAAGGCATTTTCATACAGCCTGTCATCAGATGATATCGGCGTCCTTCTTCTTTTCGCCGGTCTTGCGGGATGCGATGAAGAATACCACGCCAAAGACTGCGATCAGAATAAAGGGAGCAAATCTCAGCACGATACCGGTGGGAGAAACGGCTGCCAGGGTGTTGGTGTATCTGACATCAGCCCTGTTGGTCAGGGAAGCATCAGCCGAAACACTTGTGTCGCTGTTCACGCTGTCGTAAGTGGTAACGGCAGCTTCTGCCAGGGTGTAGTTGTTTTCGTTAACCCCGCAATCCAGTTCAGCATAATCCGCAGAAGCACCTGCACGGCCCTCCACCTTCACGGTGTAGGACTCACCGGTATCATTATTCTCGGTATAGGATACCTTTGCCTTCGGAGACAGTCCCTTCAGCTCATAGCTCTCGCCGTTCTTCAGCGTGAAGCTCAGACTGGAATCCTCTGTCACGGCAGTACCGGCAGTATACGGGATTCCTTTGTTGCTGACGGATGCCGTGAACGGGAACTCATGAGCGGTATCACCCATTTCACCGGCTACCACTTTGGTTATTTTCACGTTGTAGGAGGTGTAGGTATCCACAGCATTTTTGGCGGAAGAAACGGTGGTGATGGTATCGTCCTTCACGAACCCATTGTCCTTATTTTCACTTTCCTGCTCCTCACGCAGGACATACCCACTGACTTCAAGCTCTCCGCCTGCCGTTCTCTTGACGTAGACATCCAGATATCTGGTGGCATCGTAGTTGGCAGGACGAACGATACCGGCATTGAAAAGAGCTTCCTTTGTGGTGATATCGGTAATCACATAACGATAGATACCGGGCTGTCCGGCGCCGATGGTATTCACGTCCACTACCAGGGTGAGATTCTTCTGAGCTTCAACACCCTCGCTGCTGGTGGTGAACTTATCGGTCTTGCCGAAAAGCAGCTCGGTGCTGTCGGTATTGGCGGGTTCACCCTTGAAGAGGACACCGTTTACAGCGCCCGGTTTAACCGTCACGGTCACATTGTCCTTTTCAACCGTTTCCTGTCCGGTGACAGAGGAGACGGGAGCCACTGTATACACGAATTTGATATCAGGGCCAAAGGTTTCCACGCTATCAGCGTTGACAAAGGTAAGTCCCTTGGGAATGGTGACCTCAGCAGCATCGCCGGAAGTATTGGAGGTGGCTGTGCCATTGCCAATCCCTACTGCCGAGACCGATACGGACATGACGCAGAAGACCATGGCGGTTACGGCAACAGCAGCTGCTCTTCTGAAGAATGTTTTCTTTTTCATCATATAGACTCCTTTCCGATTCTGCATCCGGATGATGCAGTACTTGGTGATGGGAAAACCGATCAGTGGGTTATGCTGACTGACCGTCCCCGGCAGGGGCGGTACCAAAAGAAAAGTGGCTTTCCCTCTGTTTATTATTATTACACCGTAAAACGGTGGAATAACCTGTCATCCGACAGACGCTTTACAGCTGACTGTCCGGAGCATGGCGCCTTCTGCGCCGGCTCAGGAAGAACAGACCGCCAAAGACGGCTCCTGCCGCCGCAAGCATGACCGCAAAGGGCATCACCCTTGTCCGCACAGCCGTGGGCGGCGGAAGCTGTCCCTCGCTGCGGAACACTACGGTGGTATCGCTGTTCTTCTGGCTCGTCTGGGTACTTTTGGCAGCACTGATCGTATAGGTCAGACCGCTGATGCTGCCGTCAGCAGCACCTTCCTGTCCGGTGAGCTTCTGCGTCACCGTCGTTGTATATCCCTCCACAGGGCTCTGGGTGAGCGTGAGGGACTGATAACTGCTGTTTTTGGAATAAAGCAGGGTAATAATCCGGCTCTCACCGCTCTTGAGCGTAAACTGCTCGCTCTGCCGTCCGCTCCCGAGGTCACCCTTGCCGCCGAAAACCGCGGTGTAGGTAAATTCCGTGTCGGGGCTTCCCAGCTCATCGGCAATCTCCGCCGTCACCGTGATATGCACCATCTGCGCCTGTGAGAAGATGACATACACGGCGGTATCCGTGCCGTCGGCAGTACAGTCGGCGGCGCCGGTGTTCCACAGCAGACCGTCAAGGGAATTTCTGATCTTCGGATTGCCGGACGACCCGTTATTATTGACGATATCCCTCAGACCGAAATCAGCTGCGGACGTTCCGCCGGCAGCACTGCGGCTTCCGAGGGCATACGCCACCTGCGTGTAGGTGTTACGGTAAGAGCTGTTCAGATAACGGTAAACGGGAGAAGCACCACTGAAGGAGCGGTACGCAAGGGCAGCCGGCACATCCACCGCCGTCAGTCCGACATCATTGAGACTGCTTTTGGCGGAGCTGTTCAGATATGCCGTATTGCCGGTGATCTCCCGATAAGCGCCGCTGCTGTCCTGCATCAGATAACGGACCGGCACGTTTGTCGTCTCCGATCTCCATTGTGCATACAGCGTTTTATGCTTTTCGCCTGCGGTGCCGAAGATTTCTGTCAGAGGAGCGGCGGCGGCGGAAAATTTCACACTGCCGTCGGACGTCTCCGCCCAGCCTGCAAACAGGTACCCGCTGCGGCTGACAGACGGCAGCTCATAGCTCCCGTCAAGACCGTTAAAACAGGCCGTGGCCGGTGCGGGGGCGGAAGGATAGTTGCTGTCCAGGGTGAGGGTATATTGTTCATCACTGCGGAAGGTGACGGTCACGCCGGTTTCATCCCGACGGAACGTACCCTCCGCGGTAAAGGGACTGTCAAAGCCGAAGGACGCCGTGGTACCGGCATCCGGAGCAACGGCGGTTGTCTCCACCAGGAGCATCCTGCCCTCCGGCAGCTGATAGCCCTCGCCGCTGATCTGAAATGCGGAATCCGCCGCTTTGGGAACAACCAACGGCAACGTCTGACCGGGGGGCAGGGTGATCCTTCCCTGTTCGTCCGTCTGTAAGGCAGCTCGGGCGTAGACGCCGTTGATGACATTGACCACGCTGACCGCCTCCGGGTCAGGCCCGATGAGGGTCAGGTGCAGCTGGGTACCGGTATCATTCACAAGGGTGAGATAGACCATGGGTTCCCAGAGTGCATAGAGGATCTCCGGCGTGTGATCCGTGTCCCCCTGCTCCCGGTAGACGCCGATCACGGCATCCGCATAGTAAGAGGGGAGATAGGCGCCGTTTGGCAGCCTGTCGGGATCACTTTCGCTGTCCCAGCCCAGCAGCAGATCGTGTGAGGCGGAACAGAACACGTTCCTGCCGCCGTTCAGATACTCGTCGGCATAATCCGCCAGCGTGACGGAAAAGTTCTTGTTCTGCCGGTTCATCCACACTCCCTGGTGCAGCGGCTGCGACCAGGCTTCCCAGAAGGTGGGGCGCACCGATTCGGTATAGGTGCCGACATCACCGTCCTGTGCGGGAACATTGCCGGCATTGACAGACGCGTTCTGATTAGCGTCCAGCACGAGATCCACCGTGCGGGGGATGCGGCAGGAATGATCGAGGGAAGCATAGACGGCTCTGAGGGTAATCACCTTATCCACCGCCAGTTCGCTGTCCACCTGCATTTCGTCGCCGGGGGAGAACAGTCCGCCCACAGGCTCACCGCTGCGGTAGACACGCCAACCCTCAAACACCCAGGTGATCCCGTCAATATCCTGATAGCCGTCCGGAGCCGATCTGACAGTCACCAGCGCCTGGTCATCAAACCCTTTGCCCAGTGCCTGCTCTTCGGGTGACGGTTCCTGCTCCACCGTTTCGGTACCGTTGTCATCCAGGTAGCCAAAGACCGTATGCACCACATCCTGCTGATCCGGTGCGGTGTTCATGGCGTCGTACCGGAGATAATACAGGCCTGACCGTCTCCACACCGCACGGATGGTGATATCCTGGGTCACGGGATCGGAAAAATTGTAGGGCCGGCTGTCCGCCAGCGTGCCGTCCTCCCGCACCCGGTACCACCCCATCAGCGAATAGGCATTCGGCTCGTATTTGTAAACCGTGGCGGTATCAATAAATTCCCTGCGGTAGTCGGAGAACTGCTCCTCGGTAATATACTGTGCCCGGCGGTTATACTGCGGGTCATTGCCGATATAGCTGTCGCTGTATGCGTCAAAGCGGGGATCGTAAACCTCGTTGACGCGGTAATATTTCGTGCCGGTATAGCCTTCCTCTGCGGGAATGTACTGACGGGTCAGGTTATAACGGCTGAAGCTGTCGCCGTGCTGACGGTAGAACCAGGTGCTCTGACCCTGTTCGAGTACGCCGCCGGCAGTGTCGATCATCACATGATAGTATTTCTTCTCCCACTTGGCATGGAGCGTCACGTCATGGGAGGGCATCGTCCCCGAATGCAGGTCTATCGGCTCGCCCTCCAGTGCCGGGTTGTCGTACCAGCCCATAAATACCATGTGCACGTTGTTGATATCCTCCTCGTATTGGCCGGGAAGATAAGCGGCAAGCACCGGCACATCGGTCTTGTCGGCAAGGGGCTGCTGATAGCTGATATCCCCGATGAGCTTATCCTCTGTCACGCCGTCATGGAACATGAAACGCAGCTGATAACTGCTGCGGAAATAATAGAGCCGGTAGTCATAGGGAGAGGAGCTGACCTGGGCACGGTTATTCGTTCCGAAGGGAGGGAGTGCGTGATCCTTCTGTTCATAGAATCCCTCGATCAGATGGAAATCCTCTTTATAGGTCAGGTAAGTGAAGTTATGGCTGATCTGCTTATAGAGACTGAAATAGCGTCCCTGGAAGGTGATATCGCTGGTCTGTCCGGGGAGGAGCTCGGTATAGTAGTAAATCTCTCCCTTTCTGGCGCCGTAGACGCCATAGACCGTCACATCCTTTTCCGGCATTTCCTCCAGTGTTTTAAACGGGGAATTACTGTCATAAACCGTCCCGTAAACGTCCTTCCACTTGACATTCTGATAGGTGGTGGAAAACGGGGGACTGCTGAATACATCCTTGATCTTCTCGCCATATTTCCGGGTAAGGGTGAACACCACCGGATCAGAGCTGCTGACCTCCGTCCCCATACGCTGTTGGTAACGGAAGGTCATTGTGACATCATTCCGGTTATAATAGATATTCACCACCGTACTGCCGTCATTGGCGATCGTCGTCTGCTGAGCGGACAGCAGATAACGGGAATCCGTCTCGTCGGGATAGCTCGTCCGGTCACTGCCGTAAAGATGGAAGCCGATCCTGCTCTCTCCGTCGGGCGGGTCCATCGCAGGAGAAACCGGCGGATCTTCCGTGGCCAGGGTACCGGCGTTCTGATGTTCCCGCATCAGGTGACCGCCGTAGGTATAGCCGCTGTCACCGGCGTTCTCAAACCAGTAGACCACCTTATAGGGGGTGCTGCCGTCGGCCTGCCAGCGTGCCGAAAGAGTCGTGTGATCCGTCAGACGGATACACCCCCCTGTCACGCTGCCGCCGGTAAAACGGGCGCCCTCCACCAATGCTCCGCTGCTGTCGGCAACCATCACACCATCCTGGGAGTACCATCCGCTGAAGGTATACCCTGCCATCGTACTGGTTTCCAGGTGACGGATCTCCGTATTCCGGGTGACAAACTTTGCTTCCGCATAGGTAGCGCCGCCGCCCATACTGGCGGTGTCGAAATTGAGCCAGTGTGCATCCACATAGAGCGGGAAAAGCTCCAGCGTCCGGTCATCCCCGATGGTGTATTCCCTGCCGTCAAGGGTGACGGTCTTCTGTGACAGCATATCGTCGGTCACGGTAAACTCCACCGGATCAAGCTCCCTGCCGTCATTGGAATAGAAGGGAATGTCGTGCCGGGTGCCGTCCCCATCGTAATAGCACCAGCCATAGAAATACTCGTTGAAGGAGTTCTGCAGGGGGGCTTTGATGCCGCTGAGGGTCACCTCCGCACAGGAAGTCCCATTGCGCCTGGCCATTCCCACGATCTTCCGGCTCACGATACCCTGTGTGTTGCTGCCGTCGATGGTGTCCTCGTGAAACACCAGAAACCGGGCATTCTGATAGAGCGGGGCAAGATACACATCGCCGTCCTCCGTCACGTCTACCCTGCTGCGGAAATCAAAGCGGGAATCCTTCACCGGCCAGCGGTAAACGACCTGCTGATCGTCTGCTGACTCCGGCTCGACCACATACCAGCCGTAGAACCGGTACACGGCATTGTCCTCCTCCGAACGGATCGGGCGCGGCACCGGCGGTTCCACCAGCTTCTCGCCGTTTTTTACGATCTGGATGCATACATCCTTCTCTGCATCGTTTTTAAAATAGTAGTAGGGGGCACTGTATACATCATCATTGTCCGCATACAGCTCTCCCTTCCGAAGAAAATGGTAGGTCACACGGGGCGTTCTGAGCTGCTCGTCCGTGATATGATCCTTGATAATGAAGATGTGCTCATCCGCTGCAGCCATTGACGCCGGACTGAATCCCGCCAGCATGACGGCCAGACAGAGCACCAGCACCGCTGCACGATAGAGTCTGCGGCACCCGGTTTTCCTTTTCTTCATATCACGACACCTCCTGAAAATGACAACAGCTTTTTTCCGTTCCGGCCGATGGCCATGGACTGAAAAAAGCATCCTCTTTAATGTTTTATTGACATCCGGCAAACAGCAAATGAAAGAATTTTTGCTGCCCCTGACTTTTTTAGTCCGATATCATCCTTCTTTAATACAATGATACCACAGCCAGTTCCACAAAGTTCTACAAAAAGCATTATTTTCGGACTTTCATCAACAAAGCGTTATTACGAAATTTCCCCTGCCCGACTGGCAGTTTTTGTACAGTTTTACACCTATTTGAACAATAGGTGTATTTTTAACAGAATTTCCGGAAAAGTTGCGCCATTTTGACGAAAAAATGATGACCCTTTTCTCTTGCATCCCGACAAAAAACTGCTATAATAGAAAAAAGTAAGATTCCGCAGCCCCGTGGTGACCATTATTCCCCTCTGAACTGCGCTGAACACCCCCGTTTTGACAGACTTGACTGCCGTATTCCCGATGATCGTGTACGCTCCGCCCTTTCGCCCTCATACCGGAAAACCGGCACATACTATTATATGCACCAGTCTGGCAAAAGTGACCACCCAGGAGAGGTATCTTGATGAAAATTCTTGCTGTTGACAATGAACCGGAAGCCCTTGACTATCTGACTGCGATCCTGAGAAAGCTCCGTCCCGAGGATGAAATCGTCGCCTTCGGGAGCCCGGAGGACTATCTGCAGTATCCCGACAAAAAAAGCCTGCGCGCCGCTTTTCTGGACATCAATCTCGGAAAGATGTCCGGCATCCAGCTGGCGATGGACCTCAAGCAGTACGCCCCCCTGTGCAACATCATCTATGTGACCGCCTATTCGGAGTTTGCCTATGCGGCTCTCCAGACAAGACCGAGCGGCTATGTGACGAAGCCCTACACAGAGGCGGATATCCGCACGGAATTTGAACATCTGCGCTATCCCCACGATTCCTTCCACCACAATACCGATAAGCTGCTGGTCAAGACCTTCGGCAATTTCGAGGTCATTGACCGGAACGATCGCCCGCTGCATTTTTCCCGCTCCATCTCACGGGAGATCTTTGCCTATCTCATTGACCAGTGCGGTTTTCCCGTCACCGGCAAGGACATTGCCACCGATGTGCTGGAACAGCATGAGTATGACCGCTCCGTATCGAAAAAGCTGTCACAGTATGTGACTAATCTCGTCAGAGACCTTGAGGACTCCGGCTATCCCAACGTGGTCATCCGTCAGAACCGGCAGCTCTATGTGGATAAGAATATGGTGGAGTGTGACCTGTATGATCTCCAGGACGGAGTGCCCGGAGCAGCGGATGCCTACCACGGTGAGTATATGATCGAATACTCCTGGGCAGAAGCCAGCGCTTCCCGGCTCTCCCTCCCTCAGACAGAATCACCCCCGGATCAGCCTCTCTGATACAGACAGCGTGGGGCAGGATGCCTGTGACATCCTGCCCCACGCTGTTTATTTTTGTCAGAGGAAAGCATTTCATAGAGTTTTGGCGGGAAATTTCGATTTTGGTCTTGTGTTTTTGCGGGTTTTATGAGATGATAGGAGTAATAGGATGTATTGTGCACTTCTCGTCTCAGGCTTGATGATTCCGGAGGTGATGCCCTTGAGTACACAAACTAAGACCCCCTCATTCCTGCAGAAGCTCCTGGCGTTTTTTGACAATACCTCCCATTTCCGGCTGGTCTTCATGGCCGTCATGTTTCTGGATATCCGTTATCTGTCCGGCATTGCTTACAGCATCGTGCTGTCAGTCATGTTCGTATGGTCGCTCTGGCTCATCATCGACCGTATGATCCTCCGCAAGGGGATCCTAAGGCTCCGGTACCGCTCGGTGATCTATGTCTTTCTGATGTTTGCGCTCTTCACCATTATCCTGCACGCGGAAAGCAATCTGCTGCAGAACCTCATCACCCTTTATTGGATGGTGGTCTGCTTCTTCCTGTTCTACGGCATCCACGCCGAAAAGAGCAACGTGCGGGTCAAAAAGGAAATGAGGCGATCCTTTGAGATCATCAACGCCGTTACCACCGCCATTATGCTGGTCAGTCTCGTGCTCTTCGCCATCTTCCCCAACGGCTTCAAGCTGATGGGCTTTGAATTCTGTATTATCGAAAAACGCTTTGTCGGCGTGATCCCCAATGCCAATGTGACGGCCTTCTATTCCGTCATTGCCATCGTTGCCTGTACCTTCCTGCTGCGGATGCGGCGGGCTGACGGCACGCTCACCGGAAAACTCAGGATCTGGTATGCCGCCTGCATCGTGATCAATGCGTTCACCCTCATCCTCACCGATTCCAATGCTTCTCTCCTGCTGATGATGGTGTTCCTGTCATTCCTCGCATTCTATGAGCTGTTCAAGGAATTTACCTTCAAGAAATTCGCAACGATCCTCTTCCGGCTGGTAGCGCTGTCTCTGGCGTGCGTGACCATTGTATCCTCCCTGTTTTTTATCCGGGTGGGGGTTCAGAAGGGCGTATCGGCTGTCCTGACAACACGTTCCTCCAATATCGCCGTTTCCACCGGCCTCAATGCCAACGACGGTGATATCGAACTGGAGGATGAGCCGAAAAAATCACCGGCCATTTCTTCCAAGCCCGCTCTCGGTCACCAGAACAAGAATATTGACAGCGGCCGTTATGTCCTCTGGCGCCAGGCGCTGGGGCTGCTGGAAAAATACCCTGTATTCGGCATCGGCAGTGATAACATTGCCGACTACGGTGAGTTCTATCTGGGCGGTGTACGCTATACGGATATCGGCGGCAACCACTATGTCAACTTTCACAACGGTCTGCTCACCATTGCCGTGAGCTTCGGGCTGGTGGGACTGAGCCTGTTCCTGACGCTGGCCGTAACGATCGCAAAGGCCATCCTGAAAGCCGTCTTCCTCTACAAGAACCGCAGCCGCCGTGACGGCAATATGCTGGTGATGATCGCCGCATTCAGTGCTGCCTACTGTGTATACTCCATGTTTGAAGTGGCGCTGTTTGTAGACTATACCTATCGTGTATTCATCTTCTGGATGATTATCGGTCTGGGGCTGAGCTATGTATTCAAGTACCGGCACCAGGCAGCCCTGGACGGCAGAAACGACATTAACCGTCAGGACGACACCTCCGAGTGGGACTATCTGAAAAACAAGTTTTCTTCTCTCCGCTCCAAGGGTAAAACAAGCATCGAAAAAAAGTTATTACATTCATCTGATAGTTCACTGACAGGAGGTTGAACGATGAAGGAATTTGATTTTGACGCACCCTTTGATATTCTTGACGTCGTGTTAGGCGCGAAGTTCTATGTCGGAAACGTGGTGCAGAACTGTCTGGACGGCAGCGACATCAAGTACAGCGAGTCGCTGGGTGATCCGACATATCTCCAGAACGCCGGCGAGGTCAGGAATGCCAACCATTACACCCGTTTTTACCTTCCTTCCCCCCTCTCCGA
Organism: uncultured Eubacteriales bacterium; assembly: GCA_900316925.1. Classification (GTDB taxonomy): domain Bacteria; phylum Bacillota; class Clostridia; order Oscillospirales; family Acutalibacteraceae; genus UBA1213. The sequence continues at coordinate 176 of ONEU01000007.1, read as the reverse complement.
CCGCAAGCACCTCCAATAAGCAGCGGCGGAGTCCCTCCGCCGGAGGGACTCCGCTGTGTTGGCACGCTGTCGTTCGCTTACGCTCACTCTGTATGCTTAATGCGAAACTGCTGTGTCGCTAACATCCGGCACGGCGCAGCGGGGCTGCGATTGCGCTACGTCCGCTGCCACAGCCC
>ONEU01000172.1 GCA_900316925.1 uncultured Eubacteriales bacterium | reverse complement strand
GTACCGCCGCGTGATCAACCGCAACAACCGCTTAAAGAAGCTTCTCGAGCTCAACGCTCCCGAAATCATCATCCGCAACGAAAAGCGCATGCTGCAGGAATCCGTTGACGCCCTGATCGACAACGGCAGACGCGGCAGACCGGTCACCGGCCCCAACAACCGTGCGCTCAAGTCCCTTTCCGACATGCTGAAGGGCAAGCAGGGACGTTTCCGTCAAAACCTGCTCGGCAAGCGTGTTGACTACTCCGGCCGTTCGGTTATCGTCGTCGGTCCTGAGCTGAAAATCTACCAGTGCGGTCTGCCCAAGGAGATGGCGCTGGAGCTGTTCAAGCCCTTTGTGATGAAGATCCTGGTGGAGAGCGGTTCCGCTCAGAATATCAAGGCAGCCAGAAAGGCTGTGGAGAGAGCAAAGCCCGAGGTCTGGGACGCTCTTGAAAGAGTTATCAAGGGACATCCCGTCATGCTCAACCGTGCACCCACCCTGCACCGTCTGGGTATCCAGGCCTTTGAGCCGGTACTGGTGGAGGGTAAGGCACTCAAGCTGCATCCCCTGGCCTGTACCGCCTTCAACGCCGACTTCGACGGCGACCAGATGGCTGTCCACGTTCCGCTGTCCGCAGAGGCACAGGCAGAGGCACGTTTCCTGATGCTCGCTGCCAATAACCTGCTCAAGCCCTCCGACGGTAAGCCCGTTACCGTGCCGACACAGGACATGGTGCTCGGTTCCTACTACCTCACCCTCGATAAAGACGGTGAGCTGGGCGAAGGCAAGGTCTTCCGTGACACCGATGAGGCGATCATGGCGTATGAGACCAAGAATGTCAGCCTCCATGCCAAGATCAAGGTACGGCGTGAGGGCGAATGGAACGGCGTGAAGCGTTCCGTTCTGATTGACACTACCGTGGGACGCATCATCTTCAACCGCCCCATCCCGCAGGATCTGGGCTATGTGGACAGAAGCAACCCCGATAACTTTATGAAATATGAGATTGACTTCCTGGTAGGCAAGAAGGCCCTGGGAAAGATCATCGACAAGTGCATCAAAAAGCACGGTACCCAGCTTACCTCCCGTGTGCTGGATGACGTGAAGGCACAGGGCTACCGTTACTCCACCAAGGGCGCGATCACCGTGGCAGTCTGCGACGCTGAGATTCCGCCCAAGAAGAAGGAGATCATTGCCAACGCTGAGCTGGAGATCGACAAGGTCGGCAAGATGTTCAGACGAGGCTTTATGTCCAACCAGGAGCGCTATGAAAAGGTCCTGAAAATCTGGGAAAAGGCTACCGACGATGTTACCGATGCACTGAAGGACAACCTGGGCCGCTACAACCCCATCTTTATGATGGCGGATTCCGGTGCCCGTGGTTCTATGAGCCAGATCAGACAGCTTGCCGGTATGCGCGGACTGATCGCCAACACCTCCGGTAAGACCATCGAGATTCCGATCAGGGCAAATTATCGTGAAGGCCTGAATATTCTGGAATACTTCATCTCCTCCCGAGGCGCCCGTAAGGGACTCGCCGACACCGCTCTGCGTACCGCCGACTCCGGTTATCTGACCAGACGTCTGGTTGACGTATCCCAGGAGGTCATCATCCGTGAGGAGGACTGCGGTACCACCGACGGTATCGTTGTCTATGACCTCATGGAGGGCAAGTCCGTGATTGAGCCTATGCACGAAAGACTCCTGGGCAGATATCTCTGCGAGGACTTTGTTGATCCCGAGACCGGCGAAGTGCTGGTTTCTGCCGATAAGATGATGGATGACAGCGACGCTGATCTGATTGTCAGCAAGGGCACCACCTCCATCAAGATCCGTTCGATCATTGACTGCCGTGCACAGCATGGCGTATGCAAGAAGTGCTACGGCTCCAACCTGGCAAACGGGATGCCCGTGACCATCGGCGAGGCTGTGGGTATCATTGCCGCACAGTCCATCGGCGAGCCCGGTACACAGCTCACCATGAGAACCTTCCACACCGGCGGTGTTGCAGGCGGTGAGGATATCACGCAGGGTCTTCCCCGCGTGGAGGAGCTGTTCGAGGCCAGAAAGCCCAAGCATCTGGCAATTATCAGTGAGATCGGCGGCAGGGTGACCTTCGAGGAGATCAAGAAAAACCGTCATGCCGTTATCACCGATCCCGAGACCGGCGAAAAGAAGGAATACCTCATCCCCTTCGGTTCCAGGACCAAGGTGGAAGAGGGACAGGTCATCGAAGCCGGCGACCTCATTACCGAGGGTTCCGTCAACCCCCACGATGTGCTCACCATCAAGGGTACTGCCGCCGTGCAGGACTACCTCATCAAGGAAGTACAGAGCGCTTACCGTATGCAGGGTGTTGATATCAACGATAAGCACATTGAAGTCATCGTGCGTCAGATGATGCGCAAGATCCGCATTGACGACGCCGGCAGTACGAACCTGCTTCCCGGTTCCCTGGTGGACAAGGGCGAGTTCTATGCCGAGAACGCAAAAGTGGAGAAGCGCATTGCGGACGGCGAAGAGGGTCTGACCACAGCAACCTATACGCCGCTGCTGCTGGGTATCACCAAGGCTTCTCTTGCCACCGATTCGTTCCTGTCGGCAGCCTCCTTCCAGGAGACCACGAGAGTGCTTACCGACGCTGCCATCAAAGGTAAGTCCGACCCGCTCATGGGTCTGAAAGAAAACGTCATTATCGGTAAGCTGGTACCTGCCGGCACCGGTATGCACCGTTACAGCGATGTGGAGATCGAGGAAGTCAATCCTGCCGCTCCCGCATCCAGCGAGTTCTGAGAACCTGTTCAAGCCAGCCGGTTACGAAAGTGACCGGCTGCTTTTTTCTGCCGGGAATAAACAGAAGGCTCACCCGGATGCCGTCTGATACGATTATCACATCAAATCATAGAAACCACCGCTTCGCCTTTGGGGGTGTCGGGGGACTTTCTCGTGAAGGCCCCCGACTTGCTCTCCGCAGAGAGCAAAAACTCTTTGGGGGTTCGGTGGCTTGCCCCTGACAGCCCTTACTTCTTTGCCTATTGGTTTATTTGATACCAGTATGCTGTTGCGGGAAAAACGCGGTTCCTGCGGGAGCCGTTTTTTCTTGTGAAAAATGCCTATGACAATTTCCATGGGAAAGGTTTATAATAAAGTCGGAAAGTTTTGCCAATGGCAGTAAAGGAGTCAGTTGTATGTTTTGTGTGGGAGATACGGTGATCTACGGGACACAGGGAGTGTGCAGGATCTCCGCTATCGAGGAGAATGACTTTGGCGGAGACAGTGTGGAATACTATGTGCTGCGCCCGGTGTATGACGTCAATTCAACGGTATTTGTACCGGTGAAGAACGAAAAGCTGGTGGGGAAGATGCGTGCGGTGCTGTCACCGGAGGAGATCATCGGCATGATCCGCTCCATGCCCGACGAGGAGACCATCTGGATTGAGGATGAAACGGAGCGTAAGCAGACCTATCAGGAGATCATCCGGGAGGGTGACAGGAGAAAACTGGTACGTCTCATCAAGACGCTGCATTTTCACGGGCTGGAGCAGCAGAAAAAGGGGAGAAGGCTGCACCAGTCGGATGAGAGTGCCCTGAAGCAGGCAGAGGAACTGCTGTATAACGAGTTTGCTCTGGTACTGAAGATCAGGCCGGAGGAAGTGGTGCCCTTCATCACCCGTCAGATTGACATTGAACCGCCCGGACAAGCGGTGAATGATGGATGAATCTGTTTACAAGCGGCGGATAATGTATTATAATAGGGATATCTTATGTTGAAAGGAAAATGGATATGGATATCAGAGAAGCATCCCTGCAAAAGCACTATGAATGGAAAGGAAAGATCGAGGTCGTTTCCAGAGCGCCGATCACCAATTCCGAGGAACTGTCGCTGGCGTATACCCCCGGCGTAGCAGAGCCGTGTATGGCCATCAATAAGGACTACGATCTGTCCTTCAAGCTCACCAGAAGAAACAACCTGGTGGCTGTTGTGACCGACGGAACAGCCGTTCTGGGACTGGGTGATATCGGCCCCGAAGCCGGTATGCCTGTCATGGAGGGCAAATGTGCTCTCTTCAAGGAGTTCGGCGATGTGGACGCATTCCCGCTGTGCATCCGCTCCAAGGATGTGGACGAGATTGTGCGCACCATCTACCTGATTTCCGGCAGCTTCGGCGGCATCAACCTGGAGGATATCGCCGCACCCCGCTGCTTTGAGATTGAAAAGAGACTCAAGGAGCTGTGTGATATCCCGGTGTTCCATGATGACCAGCACGGAACGGCCGTTGTAGTAGCCGCCGCCCTCATCAACGCTCTCAAGATCGTGAAGAAGGACATCCAGGATATCAAGGTCGTAATCAACGGCGCAGGTTCTGCCGGTATTGCCATTGCCAAGCACATTATGAATCTGGGTGTGAAGCATCTCACCCTCTGCGACAGCGTGGGCATCATCTGTGAGGGTGACGAGAGACTGAACAGTGAAAAAGCAGCAATGGCAGCCGTGACGAACCGTGAGCATCTGACCGGCAAGCTGGCCGATGCCATGAAGGGTACCGACGTATTCATCGGCGTATCCGCCCCGAACATTGTCAGCGAAGAGATGGTAGCCTCCATGAACAAGGATGCTATCGTACTGGCAATGTCCAATCCCACTCCGGAGATCATGCCTGACCTTGCCAAGAAAGCCGGCGCAAGGGTCGTGGGTACCGGACGTTCCGACTTCCCGAACCAGATCAACAATGTTCTGTGCTTCCCCGGCATATTCAGAGGAGCCCTTGACTGCCGTGCGAAGGAAATCAACGAGGACATGAAGATTGCCGCCTCCTATGCGATTGCCTCCCTGGTGAGTGATGACGAGCTCAACGAGGATTACATCATTCCCTTTGCCTTTGACAAGCGCATTGGTTCTACCGTAGCGCAGGCCGTGATGGATGCCGCCAGAAAGAGCGGAGCCGCCAGACAGTAATCGGCGTCACAGAAGAATCACAACAAATCCCTGGTTTTTTAGGAGCCAGGGATTTGACATTTTCTGAAAAGTATATTATAATCGTTTTCGGAGTGAGATAAACAGCTGCGAGTGTAAGCCGAAAGGCTGCATTTGAGGAAAGTCCGGGCTCCACAGGGCAAGGATAACGGCTAACG
>ONEU01000004.1 GCA_900316925.1 uncultured Eubacteriales bacterium | reverse complement strand
TCATGCGTATACCTCCTCGATCTTGCTGATGGCATCCTTAACGATAACAAGCTTGTCTGCGTTTACGATGTCATAAACATTGAGTGTATTAACCTGTGCGGTCTTTACGCCAGGAATATTCTTTGCGGATGCTATTACCTTTGCGTCGATCTCGGGAAGAACGATAAGTGCCTTCTTCTCTGAGCCGATTGCCTTGAGCATCTCTGCGATCTTCTTTGTTTTATACTCATCAAGTGCGATCTTATCAAGAACGATGAGCTGGCTGTCAGCAAGCTTTGACGAGAAAGCCGACTTCATTGCCAGTCTTTTCACCTTCTTGTTGACGGTGAAGCGGTAGCTTCTCGGCTTCGGAGCAAATACAACGCCGCCGTGTGTCCACTGGGGAGCGCGGGTCGAGCCCTGTCTTGCATGGCCTGTGCCCTTCTGCTTCCAGGGCTTTCTGCCGCCGCCGCGAACCTCTGCGCGGGTGAGTGCGGACTGTGTGCCCTGACGGTTGTTGGCCAGATAGTTGACCACCATCTGGTGCATGGCTGCGGTGTTGGGCTCAATGCCGAAAATGGCGTCGCTCAGCTCTGCGCTGCCAACCTTGTTACCGCTCATATCGAGTACATCTATATTAGCCATTGATATTCCTCCTTCCCTTATGCCTTCACGCTGTCACGGATGACAACGATTCCGCCGTTGGGGCCGGGAATTGCTCCCTTAATGGCGATGAGATTGTTTTCCGCATCGATCTTGACCACTGTCAGGTTCTGCACGGTCACTCTTTCAGCTCCCAGATGGCCGGCCATCTTCTTGCCCTTCCAGACTCTGGAGGGAGTGGAGCAGGCGCCCATTGAGCCGCCGTGACGTGCCACAGGACCCGAACCGTGGGTCTCTTTCAGGCGGTGGAAGTTCCAGCGCTTAATCACGCCGGCATATCCCTTACCCTTGCTCTTGCCGACGACGTCAATCTTGTCGCCCTCTGCAAAGGTGTCTGCCTTGATGATATCGCCTACCTTGTAAGCGTCGATATTGTCGAGTCTGAACTCGCGCAGGGTGCTCTTCGGAGCGACGTCAGCTTTCTTGAAGTGGCCGAGCAGGGGCTTGGTGATGTTCACAGGATCGTTCTTGAACTTTGCGCTGCGGACTCTCTTGCCCTTCTTGCCGTCCTGGACCTTCAGCTTGATATCGCCGAAGCCGAGCTGTACTGCCTCATAGCCGTCATTTTCCACTGTTTTGATCTGTGCCACCACGCAGGGGCCTGCCTCAACGACAGTGACAGGGAGAACGTTGCCCTTTGCATCGAAGATCTGTGTCATACCGATCTTTTTTCCGATGATTGCCTTTTGCATCTGTATTTTCCTCCTTGATAGGTTATTGGTCGGCTTTTCACCGACATGACCCCGGCTGCCTGTTCGTTAAGATCAGAGCTTGATCTCGATCTCAACACCGGCAGGGAGTTCGAGTCCTGTCAGAGCTTCCACGGTCTTGTTGGAAGGTCTGAGGATGTCGATCAGTCTTTTGTGGGTTCTGGTTTCAAACTGCTCACGGCTGTCCTTATACTTATGAACAGCACGCAGGATGGTGACAACCTGCTTTTCGGTGGGAAGCGGTACCGGACCGGATACCCTTGCACCTGTACGCTTTGCGGTTGCTACGATCTTCTCGGCGGACTGATCCACCAACTGATGATCGTATCCCTTGATCTTGATCCTGATTTTTTCCTTGACTGCCACGAAAAATCGCCTCCTTATCGTAGTTGGCGGGCGTTCCTCATTTCCTTCACACCCTTCCGGGTGTTTCCTGCAACTCTTTTAAAAAACCGGATGGACATACGTCTATCCGGACTCAAGGTCAATGAGAAAGGTCGGAGCGCAGCAAGGCTCATCCGCTGTACAGGCAACTCTTTTCTGTCAGCAAGCCCTTCTGGATACTCCCATATTCTTTCGCCCGGTTTAAAATCGGACATACTCCACGGAAAAACCGGCAGTTTCTGCCGCAACCTCCCGCTTCATCGCATATCTGTCGCAGTCACGCTTCATTATAATACCACAGCGGTCCTGCTTTTGCAAGCATTTTTGAAAATTTTCTTTGTAATTTTGGTAGAATTTTACTTGTAATTTTTGTATAAGATGCTGCAAAAATTCCACGTTTTACACAGGACAAATCACCTGAATTTGCCCTTCTCACCAGCCTGTTTCCGTCATTTTTCACAACGGACACTTCCCCATCACCAAAACAGCGGAGACATTCCGCCGCCTTCATGCAGCCTCTGTCTCCGCTATCCACCATATCTATGTACCCGACATTTACATTGTCCCCATATCTTCCGTCAGCCAGTAAGCAGCAACAAATTCCGACAGTCCCATCACGATCAGTCCCAGTATCATATATCCTACCTGCCCCTGCGTGTACTGGATCGGATTCTGGACAGAAGCCGTATTGAACATAATCAACTCCATCAGCCCGCAGAACAAATAAACCAGTAACGGTGAGACGATCACGATCGTAATCAGTGCCGTCAAATTGGCAAGCAGCATGCCGTGCAGGGTAAGCTTCGGATAGATTCTGCGCAGATTGCGCACCACCAGGAAGCCCGCAACCGCCCCCGCTGAAACAGACGCAAGCTTCAAGACGCTCAGCAGCAGATTGATGACGGTAAAGCCCAATCCGATGCCGCACGCCCACAGCCCCGCAACCAGACCCGCCAGCAGGAATCTGGTGGTGGGTCGCTTTTCGGTCTTCTTCGCTTTCTCCCGGTTTCTTTCATTCATCCGTTCATGGCTGAGATGGAGGGCACGGTCGTCGGCACACACACCGCAGACCGTCTGCCAGGCGCCGTCCCGCAGCACCGCATTGACCCTTCCGATTCTGCCGCACTGGGTACACACCGACAACAGGTCATATTCCTTGTCAACAAGAGCAATCAGCTCCTGTGCCGCTGTCACGGCGGCGGCGGCTTCCTCTTCATTGGTAAAGTAATAGTGCAGCTCCATCATGCGCTGTCGGAAGGTCGCCTTCACGCAGCTGCTCCCCTCCAGATGACTGTGGATGAACGTCTCGATCTCCGGCTCATAATCGACCTTCACGGATGCACACGGCACATTGAATTTCAGATGGTTATCCTGAACCTCCAGCAGAATATTGTAGCCCTCTTCCTTTGTGGGCAGCTTGATAAAGAACCCGGGCGCAGCGGTTTTGAAGCCCTGCTGGTGCAAAATTTCCTGAATCGTCATAACGTCTCCTCCTGACGGATGTTTTACCGGAACTAAACGGGACGATCAGCGTCCCTTGCCGGGGAAAATATAGCCGAAAACAAATTCTGACACGAAAAAGAATCCAAGCCCCATAATCGCCATATAAGCAACGGGACTGCCGAGATAGAAGATCGGAAGGTTGGTGGCAAACACCGTTAGAAACTGCCCCTGATATTCCACTGCATTCAGAAAAAGAAAACTGATGCCGGACAGAATAAACAAAGTAACCAGTGCGCTGATATTTCCGATCACGAACCGCAAGAACACCGAAATATGGGAAATCTTATTGAGATTGCGGATGGTAATGAATCCGGCAAGACCGCCCAGCGCCCAGAAAATGATCTGTGAGAGCATTCCCAGAAACAGACAGCCGATCATCATATACACAAAGCCTACCACACTGGTCATGGCACCGGCGATCACACCGGCTTTGATGGATGCTTTGACCGGCCGCTTCTGGATATTGGCTACCGTGTATTCATTCTCATAGCGCTTCCGCTGTTCCTCCAGGAGCTTTGCCTTCTTCTCATCCAGCGACAGCTCACCGACACATACGCCGCAGACGGTGCAGGGGCTGCCTTCAAGGCTGCGCAGCTCCACCGGCATCACCCTGCCGCACTTCATACACGCCGGCAGCATATCAAACTCCGTGATCACACGCTCCGCCAGCGGCAGCACCGTGTCAAGGGATTCGCCGAGGGAACACACCTCCTCCCCCGGACATTTCACGCTGATATGCCGGTCATGGTATTCCGCCCGGAAGTGTTCCTCATTGGCAAACTGTTCGGCGAGGAAGCGGTGGATCACCGCCTCCTCGTCAATCTGCGGGGTGGCGCAGGGCACAAACAGTACCAGCACGCCGTCCTCCTCCGTCAGAATCATCTCTATATCACGGAACCGCCGATGATAAAACGTCTCCTCAAAGATTTCAAAGCCCTTTTCCCGCAGAATCTTCCTGTCCGGCATACGCTCTTCCCCTCCCGCGGCCCTGCCGCTGTTGATGTGAGACTATTATACCAGTTCTGCCCCCACGGTGACAATACCATTTTCAACTTTTTCGCAGGAGAGCTTCATCGTGCTGGTTTCGGTGGCACCGTCATTGTACGTCACGGTAACGTCGATGGTGATATCGTTGATCATCTCGTCATAGACGATCTTGAAATCCTTATCCTTATCAAAGGTGCTGCTGTAATTCTTTGCTTCGAACTCCTCATATTCCATCAAACCGGAAGGCTCCTCGTGACCGTTCTGCCGTGCCTTATCGTATTCGCCCATGACATATTCCGCATAAGCGGACTTGCCCTCGACATCATCTATCACACTCTTGTTGTAGTGAAACACAGCGTTCTTCACGTCCTGACTGAGCTCCTTATCGTTTGTGCTCAGGCAGGTAGCAATCGCACAGGAAGGGTAGTCGGTTTTGATGGCGATCCCGTCGGGATCATAGAAGCTGGCTGACGCCATGTCTGCCGCATAGGACGAAAGCATATTCTGCTTGTCATAGGGAACCGTGTAGGCGGTGTAGAGATTGTTCCAGGACAGCTCCACGTTGCTTCCGGTATCCACCGCACTGGGCTGCTGATCGTCCGGCTGGTTCATATTTTCCTTAGAGGCAGGAACCGTCTCTGCCTGATCGCCGGCGGTGCTGAAACGGTACTTGGTACATTTCTCGCTGCCCTCCTCCATCACCGTCTGCCAGGAGCCGAGACAGAACACGCCGTTATGCACCCGGTAGTTCACGCTTTTGATGTTCTCACCCTTGCAGTCCACCGTAAAGGTCAGGTATTCCTCCATCACCGCAGAACCGGTCACGCCGTCGCTTTCCATACTCCAGGTGCCGCTGGGCTCCGATGCTTTAATGGAAAGGATATCAATCGTGCTCCCCTTTTTCAGAGCGGCGGCATTGGCGGTCAGGGAAAATCCGTTGTGAACGGCTCCCTTGCCGTTGTTTCCGGTCATAACGCTTGCCACCGTTACGCCGGCGGCAAGTACCGCACAGGCTGCCACAGCGGAGACCACCCGGATCATCCGACGGCTCTTTCCGGTCCGTCGGGTCTGCCGGCTATTATTCATCACTGCATCCATACGGATTACCTTTCCGTTTTCCTTCTGTTGATCGCTGTCTGCCTCCAGTGCCGCTTTGACAGCCCTGTCAACGGCATCCTGCGGGGCTTTGATCTGATCCATTCTATTGGTATAGGGATTTGTTTTCATCTCATACACCCTCCTCCGTAAGTATTTTCTTCAGCTGTTTCCTGGCTCTCTGCAAGCCGGAGCTGATGGTATTGGCGTTTTTATGCAGTGCCTGTGCAATATCCTGTATGGTAAAGTTTTCATAGTAATATAGGTAGATGATGTTGCGGTAAAGCTCGGGAAGCTGCCGGATCTCCTCCATCACCTCGTCCGGCTTACCGGCGGGGGTATCCATGTGGTCGTCCAGCGATTCTGTCCGGAAACGCTGGTTGTGACGGTAGAGATCGTGACATTTATTGACCGTCACCCGGACCAGCCAATGTCTGAGGTGGGTCTCGTCATGGAGCGGAGCATCCTTTGTCACCAGCGCAATGCTCACCTCCTGCAGGATATCTTCGGCATCCGACTCGCTGTCGGTATGCTGACAGGCAATACGGTAAATCATATCGGCATACTGCCGGATAACGCGTTCTATCAAAGCGGAGCGTTCCTCCGCGGAAGGAATTTCGTCGACGAAATTAGTTTCCAAGTGAAAACCTCCTTTCACTAATAAAACGATTGTAAACCCTCGTTTTCGTGCAGGCAAGAAAAATTTTTTCCATATTTTTCCGGACACGCCAAAAAGCCGTCCCGTGCGCCATGCAGCGGGACAGCTTCCTGTCGTATTGATAACTTATATATAGGTACTGTTTACCGTTATCCGAAGAACTCCACCAATCCGTCCGTGGGAACCTTCTGCGTATAGCATTCCCCGATGTTTCTCAGGAACACGAAGTTCAGGCTCTTGCCGGTACTCTTCTTATCACCCCGGGTAGCGGAGAGAATCTCCGTCAGCGGATAACGGCTCCCGGTGGGCAGACCGTATTTTTCCAGCAGGGCTTCCAGCCGGGCAGAGGTGCCCTCTTCGGTCAGTCCCTTGTGCTCAGTCAGTCGGGTGAGGATGGCTGCCCCTGCCGCCACCGCTTCACCGTGCGTCAGCTCCGTGTAGCCGCCCAGCTTCTCCAGCGCATGACCCAGGGTATGGCCGAAGTTCAGGATCGCACGTTCACCGGTATCCCGCTCGTCACGCTCCACCACATCTCGCTTGATGGAGACACATTCAAAGATCACGTCCTCGATCACCTCGGCGGCATCCTCCTGTTCCAGGCGTTCAAACAGCTTCCGGCTGCGGATACAGCCGTACTTCACCACCTCGCCCAGACCGTCACGGAAGAAGGTCTTCGGCAGCGTCTGAAGGGTATCGGGGTCGATCAGCACCCGGACGGGCTGCCAGAAAGCGCCCACCAGGTTCTTCCCGCCCGGCAGGTCCACGCCTGTTTTACCGCCGACGGAGGAATCCACCTGTGCCAGCAGGCTGGTGGGAATCTGCACGAAGTCGATGCCCCGCAGATAGCTTGCCGCCGCAAAGCCTGCCATATCACCTGTCACACCGCCGCCCAGAGCCACGATCAGGTCGGTACGGGTGATATCATGTTCAAACAGGTGGAGGTACAGACGTTCAATGGTGGCAAGACGCTTGGAAGCTTCTCCGGCCTCAAAGACAAACAGTGAAGTCTCAAAGCCGTTCTGCCGCAAAGACGCCGCCACCTGATCGGCATAGAGGGGTGCCACATGGCTGTCGCTCACGATAACGGCACGGATAGCCCCTGTCAGCGGACGGATAAAGTCTCCTGCCCGGCTGAGGATTCCCCGTTCCATGAGGATATCGTAGGGCCTGCCGGTATGTACTTCGATGGTTTTCATTCTCCCAGAGCCTCCTTGATGAGCTTTGCGCGGAGGAGCAGCGATGCCAGCTCCTCCCGGTCTCCCTTTTCAATACCGTCCCTGATCTGTGCGAGGTTGTCGATCATGGTATTGATCTCCTGCACCAGGGGTTTTTTGTTTTCGATAAACAGTTCCGACCAGAGCGGTGCATTGATGCTCGCCACTCTGGAGACATCCCGGTAGCTTCCTGCCGAGAAGCCCTTATGCTTAGGGCAGTTGGGGCTGAACACATACGCACAGGCGATCACATGGGGAAGCTGGGAGGAAAAGGAGATCATTCTGTCGTGCTCCTCCGGCGTAGAATAGACCACCCGTCCGAAGCCGATTTTCCGGCACAGTCCGGCGATCCGCTCCACGGCGGCATGAGGAGCCATACCGGGGATAAGAATCGCGCTGGCGTCCTGGAACAGGTCAGCCTCACTCACGCCAAAGCCGTTCTTTTCCTTGCCGGCCATCGGATGGAAGCCCACATAGGAAAAGCCGTGTTCCTCTGCAAGTGCCGCCAGCTGCGGGCAGATTTCCGACTTGATTCCGGCGGTATCAATCACCACGCAGTCCTTATTGATGTCACCGGCATGGCGGCGCACAAACTCTACCGCCGCCTCCGGATAGATTCCCAGAATCAGGACATCCGCCTGACGGAGAGCTTCGGTGCCGCCGATCTCGTCAATTGCGCCACATTCCATTGCCTGACGGAGCGGTTCAGGACTACGGTTCATCCCATAAACATAGCTATCGGTATATTTTTTGATAGCCTTGGCAAGCGATCCTCCGATGATGCCCAGGCCTGCTATTACAATCTTCATTCTCTTTTCCTCCCTCTGATCCTTTCATTTCCCTGACGCCCCCATTATACCACGCCCACCCCCATTTTTCAACCCGCTCCGGTCCCATGTCACACCGCGGCGCCCCGCCGCTGTGTAGTCACGCTGTCGTTCGCTTACGCTCACTCTGTTTGTGGTAAGGCGAAACTTCTATGTCGCTAACAT
>ONEU01000016.1 GCA_900316925.1 uncultured Eubacteriales bacterium | reverse complement strand
GGTGAGACCGGTATCGCCCGCAGGACCGCCGATGACAAAGCGTCCGGTGGGATTTACCAGCAGCTTGGTATTTTCGTCCATCAGTTCGGCAGGCATAACAGGGTCGATCACATATTTTTTGAGGTCTTTGCGGATGGTATCAATATCGGCGGATTCAGCGTGCTGGGTGGAGATGAGGACGGTATCAATTCTGACAGGGCGCTTGTTTTTATCGTACTCCACCGTGACCTGAGTTTTGCCGTCCGGACGCAGATAGGAAATGGTGCCGTCCTTGCGGACACGGGCAAGCTGATGCGCCAGCTTGTGAGCAAGGGAGATGGGCAGAGGCATGAGCTCAGGGGTTTCATCGCAGGCATAACCGAACATAATGCCCTGGTCGCCGGCGCCGGTACGGAAGAGCTTGTCATCCTCGCCGTCACGGTATTCGGAAGAAGCGTTCACGCCCATGGCAATATCGGGAGACTGGGTATTGAGTGAGGAGATGACAGCACAGGTGTTGCCGTCAAAGCCGCTTTCGGGGCTGTTGTAGCCGATGGAGTTGATGACGTCGCGGGCAATTTTATCGGCGTCAACATTGGCGGTGGTGGAGATCTCACCCATAATATGAATGATCCCGGTTGCGGCGGTTACCTCACAGGCAACGTGTGCTTTGGGATCCTGTTCGAGGATCTCATCGAGGATTGCGTCAGAGATCTGATCGCACATTTTGTCGGGATGACCTTCCGTAACGGATTCGGAGGTAAAGAGATAATGAGCCATTTTCATTTTCCTTTCTGAATAGATATTCCTTTATGATAACAAGCAATAATAGGCTGGAATGCAATTCGGGAGCGCGACTTGGGTGCGGCAGCTTGCCGTGAGTGATAAAGCAGGAGACAGAGTATGCTGCTTGTGCGGCATGAACTGTATGCTTCAAAAAAGTGGAGTGCGACTTGGGTGCGGCAGCTTGCCGTGAGTGATAAAGCGGGAGACAGAGTATGCTGCTTGTGCGGCATGAACTGTACGCTTCAAAAAAGTGGAGCGCGACTTGGGTGCGGCAGCTTGCCGCCAAAAAAGCCGTCCGGCAAAACCGAACGGCTGAATGATTGACTCATCTTTCGGTTACACCGCAGGATTTGGCACCTTACTATAAAAGCAGGTTGTCGGACGTCATAGGGCCTGATCCCTCAGTCACTCCGGATAAGTATTTTGTTTATTCAATTTGTATCCTGATTATAACACCACATTTTCCGTCTGTCAATAATAAAAAAGAAGAAAATAAGCGGATTGTGTCAAATGGACAAAATAACCTATAAAACTGATAGGCAATCAGTAATAATTACCCTTGCCCCGGCGTTTATCGGAAGGGAGAGGGAGCTTCTTACTCGCCGGAAAAGATTTTTCCGGCGCGACAACGGGAACAGAATGATTTGTGTGTTTTAATGTCACGAAAATCAATTCTGAAAAATCCTTGCATGAAAGACCATGCAAATTCTTCGTCAACAACGAAGAGAAGTGAGTGTTTACCGATGGCTGCAAGGTATATCCCTCAGCGAATTTTAGAAAGGGGTCCGGGGAAAACCTTTTTTTCGCCAGAAAAAGGTTTTCCCCGTTAACTGGCAGGTTAAAACTGATTTTCGTGTTTTTCTGTCGGAAGGGCTTGACAAACAGGAGAGGATATAGTATAATCAGTAGCAGTGTAAAGGAAATGACTTTACACGATGACAAAAACAGCAAGGAAATGCAACGGAGGTCGTGCTGTATGTCAAAGAATTTTGAAGTTTCCGCATTGCTGGATTACTACGGTACGCTTCTGACCGACAAACAGCGTGAGGCTGTGGAATACTACTATAATGATGATCTTTCTCTGGGAGAGATCGCCGAAAATCTGAACATATCCCGACAAGGCGTGCGTGACAGCATCAAGAGGGGAGAGCTCGTGCTGTTTGAGGCAGAAGAGAAGCTGGGATTGCTGAAGAACAGCAACGCTTTGCAGGAGCACCTCCGGGAGATCAGACGAAATATTGATATTATCGACGAGTTGAATATCAAGCGGTACCGATCCAATGATATCAACGAAAGCATTAAGGTCATCCTGAAGGAGCTTGAAGCACTGGGTGACTTGTAGGGAGTGTGAGATATGGCATTTGAAGGACTATCCGAGAAACTGAGTGCCGCATTTAAAAGACTGCGCAATAAGGGAAAGCTCACCGAGAGCGACGTCAAGAGTGCCATGAGAGAGGTACGGATGGCGCTGCTGGAGGCCGACGTAAACTATAAGGTTGCAAAGGACTTCACCGCAAAGGTAACGGAGCGTGCCATTGGTACGGATGTCATGGAGAGCCTGACGCCGGCCCAGATGGTGATAAAGATCGTTAATGAAGAGCTGACAACGCTGATGGGCACGGAAGAGACCCGGCTCAATTTTGCAGGGAAACCGCCGACAATCGTGATGATGTGCGGTCTGCAGGGCTCCGGTAAGACAACGCACAGTGCGAAGCTTGCTAAGATGCTCAAAAAACAGGGACACCGTCCGCTGCTGACCGCTTGTGATATCTACCGTCCGGCTGCTATTGAGCAGTTGAAGGTAGTCGGCGGACAGGCAGGTGCTGCGGTGTTTGAAATGGGTCAGCAGGATCCTGTTACCATAGCCAAGGCTGCCGTCAGACACGCCAGGGACTACGGCAACGATGTGGTGATCCTCGATACCGCCGGCCGTCTGCACATTGATGAAAAGCTCATGGATGAGCTGAAAAACATCAAGGCAGAGGTCAATCCCGATGAGATACTTCTGGTGGTCGATTCCATGACCGGTCAGGATGCCGTGAACGTGGCAAAGGCCTTTGATGATCTGCTGGATATCAGCGGCGTCATCCTCACCAAGCTCGACGGCGACACCCGAGGCGGTGCAGCATTGTCCGTCAGAGCGGTCACCGGCAAGCCGATCAAGTTTGCAGGTATCGGCGAGAAGCTCGACGATCTGGAGGTATTCCACCCCGATCGTATGGCCTCCCGTATTCTGGGCATGGGCGATGTGCTTACCCTCATCGAGGATGCCGAGAACCGTTTGGATCAGAAAAAAGCCGAGGAAATGGCCAGAAAGTTCCAGCAGAACAAGTTCGATATGAACGATCTCTACGAGCAGATGCAGCAGATCAAACGCATGGGCTCCATCAAGAATATCCTCTCCAAGCTGCCGGGCATTGACAAGCAGCTCAAGGATATGGATTTCGACGATAAACAGCTTGACCGGATCGGCGCGATCATCTCTTCCATGACGAAGCAGGAGAGAGCCAACCCGGAGATTATCAACGCTCCCCGCAAACGGCGTATCGCAGCCGGCAGCGGCATGAAGGTGGAGGATGTCAACCGCCTGATGCGTCAGTTTGAAGAGATGCAGAAGTTTATGAAGAGCATGAACTCCCGCAACAAGTTCGGCAAGCGGAAAAAGCTTCCCGGACTCGGCGGAATGCCCATGAATCCCAGTATGCTCCACGGACAGGGAGCAGATAAGCGCAAAAAGAAATAAGCGCGCTGAACCGTTATTCATCCAATGCAACATTGGTGAAAATATAAAAAACAAAGACTGTGCAAAAGCACAAGGTCAGAATTTCTGGAGGTAAATCAAATGGCAGTAAAGATCAGACTGCGTCGTGTCGGCGCAAAGAAAACCCCTTTCTATCGCGTGGTAGTAGCAGACTCAAGATATCCCCGTGACGGCAGATTCATCGAAGAGATCGGCACCTACAATCCCCTCGTTGAGCCCTCAGAGTTCAAGGTAGACGCTGAGAAGGCTAAGAAGTGGATTGCTAACGGCGCTCAGCCCACCGATACCGTAAAGGCTCTGATGAAGAAGAACAACATCATCTGATGCTGATTCGGAGGGAAAAATGAAAGAATTATTGATTTCTATTGTGAAGGGACTCGTGGAGAAGCCCGACGAGGTCAACGTAACGGTTGACGAGGTCAACGAAGAGGGCATCACGGTCTATCATCTTCACGTTGCAGAAGAGGACATGGGTCGGGTGATCGGCCGTCAGGGACGTATTGCCAAGGCAATCCGTACCGTGATGAGAGCCGCTGCTGCAAGAAATGATGAGAAAATTCAAGTTGAGATCGACTGATTTTCCGGGGAAGCCTACTGGGGTAGGTTTCCCTCTGTTTTTATCCGGAGAATGCAAGAGGTGAGCTTATGAAAAAGCAGTATATGGAAGCAGGAAAGATCGTGGGAACACATGGTCTGAAGGGCGAGGTCAGGATTGATCCCTGGTGCGACAGCGCGGCATTTCTGTGCCGGCTGAAGCGGCTGTACTTTGCCGACGGTTCGGAGCACCCGGTACGTTCGGCAAAGGCGCACAAGAATATCGCCGTGGTGCTGTTTGACGGCGTGACATCGGTGGAGCAGGCGGATCTGCTCCGAGGCAAGGTGGTATATCTGAACCGGGATGATGTACGTCTGCCCAAGGGGACGCATTTCATTCAGGATCTGCTGGGGCTGCAGGTGATCGATGCCGATGACGGAACCGTTTACGGCGAGCTGACAGAGGTCATCAAGACCGGTGCAAATGACGTCTATCAGGTGACAAAGGACGGCAGGGACTATCTGGTTCCGGTGATCCCGGATGTTGTCATTGAGAAGGACATCGACGGCGGCGTGGTAAAGATCAGACCGATGAAGGGAATTTTTGATGATGAGGATTGATATTATCACATTGTTTCCGGAGATGTGCGATACCGTGCTGAACGAGAGCGTGATCGGCAGGGCCAGGAAAAAGGGCGTGATGGAGCTGAACTGTCACCAGCTGCGGGATTTCGCCTTTGACAAGCACAAGCGGGTGGATGACACTACCTATGGCGGGGGCATGGGAATGCTGATGAAAGCCGAGCCGATTGCACTATGCTTTGAGCACCTGTGTGAAACCCTGGGGAAGCGTCCGCATTTTATTTATATGTCGCCAAAGGGCAGGGTGCTGACGCAGCAGCGTGTGAGGGAGCTGTCGGCACTGGACAACATTGCGATCCTCTGCGGACACTATGAGGGGGTTGACCAGCGGGTGCTGGATACCTTCATCGACGAGGAGATATCCATTGGTGATTATGTCCTGACCGGCGGAGAATTGCCGGCGCTGATCCTGACGGATGCGGTGTGCCGGATGCTGCCGGGGGTACTGTCGGAGGATGTCTGCTTTGAAGAGGAGAGCCACTACAGCGGGATGCTGGAATATCCGCAGTATACCAAGCCCTCGGAATGGCGTGGGATGGCGGTTCCGGAAGTGCTGATGAGCGGGCATCATGCGAACATTGAAAAATGGCGGTATGAAAGCTCGCTGTTGGAGACAGCCCGCCTGCGTCCCGATCTGCTTGCCGATCTGACGCTTTCCGACAAGGACAGACAGCTTCTGCGGGACAACGGTTTTGACGTGTGATGTCATTTTTGTGCATTTTTATGGATTATCCGACAAAAAATAAGCGATAGAAATCGTGCCGGCTTTTTGTACATAACAGCAAAAGCCGGCGTTTTTAATGAGACAGAAGAACCAAAAATGACAGAAAGTGTGAAAAAAGCGTGCAGGAACTATCGAAGATGCATAAATATTCCGGCTTATAATTCCTGAAGCCCAAAAAGCGGAAAAGTAAAGCTGTATAGTGAACAAAATTTTATGAAGGATTGGCAAAGTGATTATGCAAAAGGTAAAAATTTAATAATTGTGAACCTTATTCTGCTCCGCGTAACCAGAAAATCTGCAATAATATGAAAAGATGCGTGAAAATTCATACATTTTTACCAGGAAATGACGTTTTTTGTGTCTTATCAGGACATAATCTTTTCAACATTTATTGCAATATGCACAAAACAAAGGGAAGATAGAAGTTTTGAAATCGTATAGAAATCCAAAGTTTTTCAAAACAGTTGACCGGTGATTAAAATATGTTATAATTGTAGTATACATTAGGAAAGGGGATATGACACAGTATCCTGTTTCCTGGGCGTAAATTTAGGGGTATTTCTTAGTGAGGAGGATGTGTTATGTACGTTAAGGAAGTCATGGTACAGAATCAGGTAGGTCTTCATGCTCGTCCCGCAACATTCTTCATCCAGAAGGCTAACGAGTTCAAGTCATCCATCTGGGTAGAGAAAGAGGAGAGAAGAGTCAATGCAAAGAGTCTTCTCGGTGTTCTTTCCCTCGGTATTGTCGGCGGCACAACCATTAAGGTTATGGCTGACGGTGCAGATGAAGAAGCTGCTGTTGACAGCCTGATCAAGCTGATTCAGTCCGGTTTCTCTGAGTGAGTTAACCTGATGCGGCTAAATGTGAGAATGAGAGCTGATGACACGTCAGCTCTTTTCTTTTGCCCTTTTTCCGGCGGTGTCCCTATCAAAAAGCGGCTGACGCATTTCTGCGCAGCCGCTTTTTTGGATGCAGTGCATGATATTCTGTTTTATCCGTATACTTTTACCGTATCGAAGTAAATGGCCTTGATCCTTGCAGGATCGAGAGAAGCATATTTATTGGTTTTCGGGTCAGCATAGATGAACCGGTACTGTATCTCCTGATTGCTTTTCAGGGAATTGCTCAGTTCCATCAGCTTGTACTGCTCACCGTTGTCCAGCTCGACCCAGTAGGGGATGCTGCTGAAATCCCACCAGCTGGTTTCGCCGAATAAATCATCGCCATTTCCATAGAAGGCGTCAGCAAAGCCTCGTCGATCCTTTTGTCGCCCTGACCATGGACCATGATGGAGATGCCGAAGCTGTCAGCGTTGATGGAGGAGACGGCGAAGCGCACGGATGCGTCCTGCTTGCCGGTGTAATCGAAATACTTGTCGGCATCCGCTGCAAGCTCCCTGTTCGTGGACTGATAGTTCAGGTTGAAGGAGAGGTTGTACTCGATGGGCAGGGGTGTTTTTTCGGCGATGGCGATGGCTTTTGGGTGATTGGGGTCGAGCATCAGAATCTGGTTCTCTTTGAGCAGCGGCTGATACGTTTTGCGGATCTCCCGCCAGATCAGGCAGATATCTTCCCATTCGTCATCGGTACCTTCGTCGCTCCAGGTGGGGTTGTTGACAAAGACAGCCCATTCCTTCGGGTAACGCTGTTTGACGGCAGCAATCTTATCGGAGCAGATCTGTTTATGTTCCTTGTTGCTGTCGGCGGGCTGGAAGATTACCTCTTCGGTGTGATAGGCATTCAGCCCCTGGAGCTGGCGCACCAGCATTTTCATTCCGTTCAGGTCATTGGTGAGCTTGTTATAGCTGATATATGCCCGGATGGTGTTGGTGTCTTCCAGACGGTACTCTATCCCTCCCATACCTAAATATTCCGGGTCTACAATATCACCGAAGGAGAAATTGTTGTCGGGGGTGCAGTATACCGACCAGTGAGTCGTATAATCACCGGGAGCGGAAGGGGATTTATCGGCAGTGGGATCATAGTCCGGATAGGTCTCAAAGAAATTGCCGTCATAGTTGATGACCGTGTTCTGACCGTCCTGGACGTAGAGGGACGGGACAAAGCTGCTGCCGTCAGATTTCTTGACAGACACCGAAGCATAAGCGGAGTCGCTGTTGCCGCAGACGCCGAGGAAATCTACATTGACCTGCTTGTTGGTTTCAACGAACAGGTTCGTACCGTTAGAGACGCCCTCCGGAGATTCACCGGTGAATACATCGCCGAAAGCCTGCTGGAAGGAGACGGTAGCGGCGGCGCCCACACCGATGGTGGAGAGACCGATGGCGGCTGCCACCAATGTGATGGTGAGTCTTTTGCCGGAGAAGTGTTTTTTCTGTTTCAGGCCGAGCTCTGCAAACGCCTGGCTCTGGATGGTGCGGTAATCAATGTCATTCTGTTCGATAATCAGGTCGCTCATCTTTTCAAACTCCTCTTCTGTCATTTCATCAAAGATGATATTTTCTGTCCGGATGCTTTTCATGCTTCATACCCCCTGTTGATCAGTGCTGTTCTGAGTTTTTGCCTTGTGCGCTGCAGCTTGGATTTCACGGTTTCCACATTCATCTGCAATGCGGCGGCGATCTTGCTCACGGATTGGTAATAATAGTAATAGCGGATCAGGATTTCCTTGTCAGGCTCCTTGATCTTGCGGATCTCCTGTTTCAGGTCCTGACAAAGCTCCTTGTTCTCGCAGTCCAGGGCGATCACGGTATCGTCTGCTTCTTCAACGGTGGAGATATCCACCAGTTCAATGGGCTTTTCCTTCCGCAGACGGTCCTTGGCACGGCTCTTGGCGATACAGCAGATGTACCCGTGCAGCTTTTCAGGCTCCAATGTGTCCGTGTTGCGCCAAAGGGTGACAAACACGTCGGTTACCACCTCTTCCACATCCTGCCGCTGCAGTCTACCGCCTGCAATGTTATAGATAATTGTCGAGACCAACGGGGTATACCGTTGGATGATCTCCTCAAAGGCTCGCTCGTCATGCAGCTTTAATCTGGCGGCCAGCTTTTGAACGTCCATGTTCATTCCTCCTCGTTTTGTGCTTTCACTTCTATATACGCATCCTTCTGGTAAATGGGTTCAGCTTTTTTGGGAAATTTTTGAAATTTTTTAAAATTCATGGAAGACAAGGTTAATTCTCCGGGAAAGTCTCCCGACACCCACGGAAATCATTTTTGAGAATCCTTGCCCGAAGGTCCATTCAAATTCTTGGTCAACATCGATGAGAAGCGAGTGTTTACCCATTGCTGCAGGGTATATCCTTCAGCGAATTTTGGAAAGGGGGCCGGGAAAACCTTTTTTTCGCCAGAAAAAGGTTTTCCCCGGTAACTGGCAGGTCAAAATGGATTTCCGTTTCCGAAAGAAAAGCGGTGTGTCCTGCTGGCTGGTGAGCGTATAGCAGAAAAGACCCCATCAGGGCTTGTCATTCCTGATGGGGCGAAGGGGAGCATTATTTGTTGACGGTGAGTGTAAAGTCTTTGCTGACCTGCTTGCCGCTGCTGTCTTTGACCTTCACACGGATGTCGTAGGTAACGGCCGCTTTCGGCTTGATGATCACAAGGTCATTGCCGTCATACTGCTGTGCACAGGTCCAGGAGGTCTTGGATGCCTGCTTGTAGTAGACAGCGTAGGAGAGATCGCCGCGGCCGTTCTTGCCGGCACAGCGTACCCGGACGCTCTTGCCGAGGCTGATGGTGGAAGCGGATATTCTGGAGGTGTTGGTCAGCACGGGATTCACCGTGAGAGAGAAGTCCTTGACGGCCTGCTTGCCGCTGCTATCCTTGACCTTCACACGGATATCGTAGGCGGTGGCAGCCTTCGGGTGAATGGTTACCAGGTCGTTGGCATCGAAATTCTGTGCGCAGGTCCAGCCGGTTTTTTCGGACTGCTTGTAATAGACGGCGTAGGAGAGATCACCGCTGCCGTTTTTGCCGGCGCAGCGTACCCGGACGCTCTTGCCAAAGCTGATCGTGGAGGCGGAGATCCTGGAGGTATTGGTCAGGACGGGATTCACCGTGAGAGAGAAGTTCTTGACGGCCTGCTTGCCGTTACTGTCTTTGACCTTCACGCGGATATCATAGGCGGTGGCAGTCTTCGGGGTGATGGTTACCAGGTCGTTGGCGTCGAAATTCTGTGCGCAGATCCAGCCGGTTTTTTCGGACTGCTTGTAATAGACGGCATAGGAAAGTGCGCCGGAGCCATCCTTGCCGGAGCAGCGTACCCGGACGCTTTTGCCCAGGGAGACGGAGGAAGATGAGATCCGGGAGGTATTGGCCAGAACCGGATTGACGGTGAGGGAGAAGTCCTTGATGTCCTGTTTGCCGCTGCTGTCCCTGACTTTTACACGGATATCATAGTCCGTAGCGGCCTGGGGGGTGATGGTAACGAGATCGTTGGTCTCGTAATTCTGGGCGCAGACCCAACCGGTCTTCTGCTTCTGCTTGTAAAACACCGCATAGGTATACTCACCGGTCCCGTTCTTGCCGATACAGCGTATCCGGACGCTCTTGCCGAGGCTGACGGAAGCGGACGACAGACGGGAGGTATTGCGCAGGGCGTTGTTGACATGGAGATGGAAGGTTTTTCTGACGACCTTGCCCACGGCGTCCTTCACCCGGACACGGATCGTATAGTCGGTGATAGCTTTAGGACGGATGACCACCGTAGAATTGGTGCTGTATTTCTGTGCGCAGATCCAGCGGTCCATCGCATCCTGTTTGTAGAAAACGGCATATTGATAGTTGCCTGCACCGCCGCCGCCGGCACATTGCAGGGTCACCTTTTCACCGAAGCGCAGTTCCTCGGCGGATGCTTCGGACAGATTGGCAAGGGAAGAGTTTACCGTGAGGGGGAAGAGCTTGGAGATATTTTTGCCGGTCTTGTCACGCACCTGTACCTGGATCTCGTAATTACCGCTTTCGGACAGCGTGACGGCGACCTCCGTCTGGCTGCTGAAGCTCTGTGCGCAGGTCCATGCAGGGTCACCGGCTTTTTTGTAATAGACGGCGTACTGACAGTCGCCGTTGGGATATCTGGCAGCGCAGTGAACGGTCAGGGGCTGTCCCGGTGCGACGGTATCCGCAGAAAGGGAAGAGATATTCGTCAGCGTGAGGGATTCCGTCGAGAAAGAGAGATGATGCTCTCCGGCATAGCGTTGGGCGTAGCTTCCCTCGCTGCCATGCAGGGTCAGTCCCTCACAGCCGGTGAAGGCATCGTCCGCAATTTCGGTGATACTGTCCGGGATCACCACAGCGGTCAGTTTTTTGCAGCGGTTAAAGGCCAGCGGGGCAACGGTAACCGTGCCGGAGGGGATATAATAGATTCCTTCCTTGCCCTCCGGACAATACAGCAGCGCCTGGCTGTCGCGGGTGAGTACGGCGCCGTTATAGTATGTATAGGCGGCATTGCCCACCTGGACATTGATATTTTTCAGGTTCTGGCAGTCGAAGAAAGCATCCTGACCCAGAGAGGTCAGAGACTTCGGCAGAATGATCTGGCTCAGCTGGAGACATCCCGAAAAAGCCTCGTCCCCGATGGTCTTCAATCCCTGGGGGAGTACCACGTTGTTCAGGACCATACAGCCGTCAAAGGCATTGTCGCCGATCTGCGTGAGACTGCCGGGCAGCTGGATGCTGCGGAGCTTCCGGCAGCAGTAGAAGGCACTGTCGCCGATCCGGGTGATGGTACCGGGAAGTGTTACGCTTTCCAGGAAGGTACAGTCACGGAAGGTATCCGCTTCGATGACGCTGATCCCTTCGGGCAGGGAGATGCTTTTCAGAGACGTACATCCGTAAAAGGCCTCCTGTCCGATGGCGGATACGGAAGCGGGGAGGGTCACGGTGGTGATTTCCCGACAAGCGGAAAAGGCTTCCTGACGGATCTTCTTCACGCCGTCGGGCAGCACGCAGGTTCCTTCCTTTCCTTTGGGACAGAAAAGCAGCTCTGTTTTGTTTTTGTTGAAGAGTATTCCGTTTTGTGCGGAGTAGTTCGGGTTATCGGCATGAGCCTGGATTGTTTTCAGGCTCTCACAGCCGAAGAAAGCGTATGCGTCAATGGAGGTGACGGTCTGGGGGATTGTGAGGGTACTGAGAACGGTACAGCCGTCAAAGGCTTTTCTGGCAATTGCGGTGACGCTTTTTCCCTCAATCGTGGCGGGGATACTTACCGAAGCGGCACGGTCAGAGAAGCCTGTGATGGTAATCTGATCGTCGTCACCATAGATATAAGTAAAATCATCGGCTGTGATGGAAGCCGCCGAGAGAGCCGTCGTTTCGTTGGCGGCCCATACGGTCAATGCCGGTGCAGCTGTGAGAGAAGCGGCCAGCAGGGTGACCAGCAGGATCCGAACAGCTCCGGATCTGATTTTGGGTTGTTTCATATTGTCCTCCTTGGTGCTTGTAGGGATGAGTGAAGTTTTTCTTTCCTTATCTTTTACATTATAGCATAATGCTTTTTGCTTGTCTATTTACAATATGGGATAGTTGCAGCCTTTTTTTGAAAAATAAGACTTTTTTTTGAAATAGTATTTTATCGGTGCCAAAGATGTGTTATAATGGGGGTATCATCAGAGCAAATGTTTTTTTAAAAGGAGACGATCATTATGACCATTGAAAAGACCGTGAATGGTAATGTGGCGGAAATCATTCCGGAAGGCTGGCTCGATACGCAGACGGCACCTGAGCTGGAGGCAGAGATCGACGAGCTTGGCAGCGAAGTAACGGAAGTTGTCCTGAATCTGGAGAAGCTGGAGTACATTTCATCTGCCGGTCTGAGAGTGATTGTGGCTATCCACAAGAAGATGAACAGCCTGAAGATCCGCAACGTATCCCCTGAGGTCATGGATATCTTCAAGCTCACCGGTTTTGAAAAACGCTTCAATATCGAAGCATGATCCGTCAGAAAAGGAGCTCCGTCAGATGTGGCGGCAGCTCCTTTTTTCGGCTATTCGGCTGTGGAAAACGGCGCTGCTTCCTCGTTGAGTACCAGCAGCTCCCGGAACGGGATTTCGATGGGCGGGACACGTCTGTCTTCAATCCGTTCCGAACCGAAGAGCAGCAGTCTTTGTCCTGCGGGATCTATCTCCCTGACACGTCCGCTGACGGTCCGATAGCTGCCGCCGGCTTTCCGGCTGTCCGGCAGGAAATAGCTGACCGAAACAAAGGGATGTTCCCCGTCCCGCAGCCGTTCCAGAAGCGCTTGGAGTGTGCGGTTCAGCTCCTCCAGCTCATATTCCGACAGATCGGTCTTGCCCTCTGTCAGCCTTGCTTCCTCCTGCACCATCTCGTCATAGCCTGACAGTGCCGCAAAAGGGGCAAACTGGGCTGCACGTTCTGCCGGCGGGATGTGCTTTCTCCTTTTGTTCACCGGACGGGGCAGATCAATGATATCGGCATATAGCTTTCTGGCGTCCTGTTCTTCTGTCATGCCTTGTGACCTCCTACCTGACCGTTGCGTTCGATGGTTGTGCCGCCCTCCAACAGGTTCATGCCTTTGAGGACGGCATTTTTTCCGTATTTATCCTGCAGGTGCAGCACCGCCTTGAGAAGCTCCCGCTCTTTTTCTTCCATGCGTTTTTCCTCCTGGCGCTTCCGTTCCCTGGCGGCGTAGTCGGTGAAGAAATCGAGCTGCTCCGGGCGTTCCTCCGGGACCTCCGTTTCCGGGATCAGACCGCAGGCAGCAATGGTCACTCTCCGGATGAGCAAGGACTCTTCGGTGATCCGTTCAAACAGCTCCGTCACAGCGGCCGTAATGCGTTTTACGGAATTGGTGTAGCGCTCCAGCCCCACCGTACCGTGGGCGTGACGGGGAACAGGCCGCCCATAGGGGTCGGATACCACTTTCCCCTGGTAGAGCTTGCCGGTGGTAGCAACGGTATAGACACGCTGTCCTGTGCTGCCGGACGGTACCAGGCTTTCCCGGTCGTAGCCGATGGTCAGCACCATCTGCTTGGTGACAACCTCCTTGCGTACCAGCTTCTGTGCCAGCAGCTCCGTCATTTCCCGCACGATCAGTCTGCCCTTTTCATAGGTGTAGGGCTCTTTCAGCACCTGTCCCGACGAGAGTGAATTGGTGACGGGGCGGTAGGCTTTGATCTGTTCGATGGTGGTGGGTTCATATCCCCAGGCGTGGTCGATCAGCAGTTCGGCATTGATGCCAAAGCTCTTGTACAGCATGGCCTCCTTGACGGGTGACAGCGACGCCCTGGCAATATCTCCCATCGTTTCCAGTCCCAGCGCCTCCAGACGCCGCCGATAGCCATAGCCTACCCGCCAGAAATCGGTGATGGGACGATGGCACCACAGCAGTTCCCGATAGCGCCGTTCATCCAGTTCCGCCACACGCACACCGTCCTTGTCGGCAGGCATCTTCTTTGCCACGATATCCATTGCGATCTTCGCCAGATACAGATTCGTACCGATACCGGCCGTTGCAGTGATCCCCGTTGTATAGAGTACCTCACGGATCATGGCCATTGTCAGCTCGTGTGCCGTCATGCGGTAGGTATCCAGATAGCGTGTCAGGTCAATGAACACCTCGTCGATGGAGTACACATGAATATCCTCCGGCGCGATATATTTGAGGTAAA
This sequence comes from uncultured Eubacteriales bacterium, assembly GCA_900316925.1. Lineage (GTDB taxonomy): Bacteria > Bacillota > Clostridia > Oscillospirales > Acutalibacteraceae > UBA1213. Next base: position 12,439 of record ONEU01000016.1, on the reverse strand, counting down.
TACCGTAGATCCGGGTGCTGTAAGTCTCATACAGCTTCATCCTCGGGGGAGCAATGATATAGGAAAGCTCCAGAGAAGCGTCCGCCTCCAGAGACGGCGCATGAAAGGAAGCGGATGCAAAGCGGCAGCCGCCATCCTGGTCACGGGGGAGAAGTCCTTTTTCGCGGGCATCGGCAAAACGGCGGTCGTTGACCTCCTTCACCCGCTGGATCACCTCGAATAACCGCGCCCGGCCGGCAATCCCGTGTGCCTTCAGGGAGGGGGAGACCGCCAGACAGATGGTTTTTTCCGTGCGTGAGGAATCCGCCACCACCAGATTGGTTGTCAGCGGGTCCAACTGACGTTCCACACATTCCACGCTGGCATAAAAGCTCTTGAGGTCGATCGCCGCATACAGATGTTCCATCACCGCCGCTCCTTTCCGTTCTTCTGGAACCACAGATGTATCGTGTGGGGAAAGTTTTTTGGGAAAACCCTTTTCCGGCGGAAAAAGGGTTATTCCCCAAGCCCCTTTCCTAAAACCGCTCACATTATAAAATAAACCGATATGTGTGCCGGTCAGCACCCCTTCGCCGGACATTCAACGAACCATCTGCCGAAGCGTGAGGCAAACAACTCGCCTGCCCGTTCAAAAAAGAGGTGTCTTTCCTCGCCATGAATGACTACCGTATAACAGTCACCGCTGCGGCCGCGTTCCAGGGAAGAAGCCGGACGGAAATCCTTCACAGCGTCGATCTTGAAAACACGTCCGTCATTCCAGATGATGGTGCGCGGGAGCATATAACCGGTGGCATCAAAGTCAATATTGACTTTCACATACACGCGCTCTGCACTCTGTTTCATAGCAGCGGCCTCCTCTCTATCAATCGAATATTTGTTCTATCAAGAGTATAGCACATTTGTTTGGATTTGTAAAGAGGAAAAAACTGACCAAAGCAGAGAGGGGATTCACGGCCGTATTTTCGGAATTTCAGACAAAGTGCCCCGGTTGACCGCATCTGTGTGTGTTTCCGCGGGATGGGGTAATGACGTTTTGCGTTTTACCGCAAAAAAACTGCCGCATGACAGGCACACGGCAGTAAGCATTGCAATACAGAAAGGTGCAGGGGGAACTTATGAATAGTCCACCACATCCACCCAGCTCTTGAGGAAGTCCTCTTCACCGGGGATACGTTTGACCAGCTGAGAAGCGGCAACAATGGGCAGCCACTGCTGAACATACTGTTTAGCGGTATCGGTCTTCTTGCAGAACATATTCATATATTTGTCGGCAAGAGCCTTGTCCTTGAGCGCAAAGAGCAGGTAGGTTCTTGCGGCATCGGCAGCACCGTTTCCCTGTGTAACGTGGGACCAGTCAATGATATGAGCCTTGCCCTCCGGGTCGATAATAATGTTGCTGGGGTTGAAGTCGCCGTGGCAGACCTTGTTGTGCTTAGGCATACTTTCCAGTCTGGTGTGCAGCTCATAGCGGATGGTGGCATCGAGCTGATTGTGCAGGCTGGAGATCTTGCGGTTCATCTTATCCTTGAGTTTGTTGAGCAGGGGACACTTCTTGCTCTGTACCAGGAGCTGCAGGTCAATAAACTGCTCCATATACTGATCGATATTGGCAGGATCCTCGGCCATGATCTCAGCCAATGTCTTGCCTTCCACATATTCCATAGTGATAGCCCATTCGCCGTCCACAACAGAAACAGCCTTCAAAGCCGGGATGGGCAGACCGGTCTCCTCCACTCTGGACTGGTTGAGTGCTTCGTTAAGTATATCTGATTTGGGGAATTTCTTAGAAAACACCTTCACGGCATTATCCCCGTCACGATAGATGGTTTTTTCTTTTCTTTTGCTGATAACTTCCATATTTCGGTACTCCTTTCGGAAAGCATGATATGAATACACTGTCCGTTACTTATTATACTCCGCCGGATAAAAAAAATATAGATGTAATTTGTTTGAATTTTTGTATTCCTTTTTGTTAAAATATACAAGATGCACAATCCGAAATTGAAAAAACTATCGTTTTCGACAAATATTAAGTCGATTCCTGACAAACCGGTGCCGTCGGCAGCTTGCCCACGGAAATCAATTTTTAAAAATCCTTGCCTGAATGTCCCTGCAAATCGTTGGTCAACAACGATGAGAAGTTAGTGTTTATCGATTGCTGCAGGGTCTCTCCCTCAGCGAATTTTGGAAAGGGGTTCGGGGAAAACCTTTTTTTCGCCAGAAAAAGGGTTTCCCCGGGAAGTGGCAGGTCAAAATTGATTTCCGTGCAGCTTGCCGGGGTGCAATTGATTTATATGAAAAAGTATGTTATGATAAGGGAAGAATAAAAAAAGACGGTGAAAAAAATGGCAATCGTAACAGTGAGCGGACTGGCAATGGATTTCGGAGAGCAGAGGCTCTTTGATAATATGAATTTTGAGGTGCAGAAGGAAGACCGGATCGGATTGATCGGTGTGAACGGCTGCGGAAAAACGACTTTGTTCAAGCTCCTGACAGGTGAACTGACACAGACTGACGGGACGATCGTACTGCATAAGGATACGACGGTCGGCTATATGGAACAGCACGTCTGCCGTAATCCGGATGTTTCAGCTTATGATGAGGTGCTCACGGTGTTTGCTGACCTGATGGCTTACGAAACGGAACTGGAACAGCTCCATTATCAGATCAGCACCGGCAGCGGCGACCTCGACCGTCTGGTGGAACGGCAGGCTTTTCTGCACGATGAATTTACCCGCCGGGACGGACTCACCTATCGGGCAAGAGCACGTTCTGCCTTGCTTGGACTGGGCTTTGACGATGAACAGATGCAGCTCCCGGTGGGGGCACTCAGCGGCGGACAGCGGGCTAAGCTCCAACTGGCAAAGCTCCTGCTGGGCGGTGCTGACTTTTTGCTGCTCGACGAGCCGACGAACCATCTGGATACCCACTCCGTTGAATGGCTGGAGGAGTATCTCATCAATTCCGGGTGCGCCTATATCGTCATCTCCCATGACCGCTACTTTCTGGATCAGGTGACCAACCGTACCTTTGAATTGGAAAACAAAAAAATGACTGCCTATAAGGGGAATTATTCCGCTTATCTGCCCCAGCGTGACGAGCGCAGGCTCACTGCCCAGCGGGTGTATGACAATACCGTGAAGGAGATCAACCGTCTGGAGGGGATCATCGAGCAGCAGCGCCGCTGGAACCGTGAAAAAAACATCAAAACCGCGGAGAGTAAGCAGAAGGTGGTGGATAAGCTCACCAAGGGATTGGAAAAGCCGGACGCATCTCCCAGAGCCATGACGCTGAAGCTCTCTGTCAACGAGCAGAGCGGTGAGGATGTACTGGAGGTACAGGACCTTTCCCTGAGCTTTGGCGACAGTCAGATCTTCGAGAATGTATCCCTGGAGCTCCATCGGGGAGAGAAGGTGTTCCTGCTGGGACCGAACGGCTGCGGCAAGACCTCCCTGATCAAGACCCTGTTGGGGGAATACACTGCCCGGAGCGGTCGTATCCGGTACGGCGTGGGTGTCAGGACCGGGTATTATGACCAGATCCAGCGGGGGATGGACAGTACAAAGACGGTGTTTGATGAGATTGCCGATCATTTTCCGTCCATGACCAATACGGAGATCAGAAGTACCCTTGCCCGTCTGCTGTTCAAAAATGATGATGTCTTCAAGGAGCTGTCCGATCTGAGCGGCGGTGAACGAGCAAAGGTGCTTCTGACAGAGCTGATGCTGTCAAAGGCCAACCTGCTGCTGCTGGACGAGCCGACGAACCACCTGGATATCAATTCCTGTGAGGCTTTGCAGACCGCATTGGAAGAGTATGAGGGAACGCTGTTGGTCGTATCCCATGACCGTTACCTCATCAACAGTCTGGCAGATAAGATTTTATACCTCACGCCGGAGGGTGTGGAGGAATTTGAGGGAAATTACGAGAGCTTTTTGCAGAAGTTTGAGCCGTTCCGTCCCAAGCCGGTGAAAGAAACAGAGCCGACGGAAAAACAGACGGAGTATAAAAACAAGAAGGAACGGGATGCACAGCGCCGTAAGCATAAAGCCCGGGTTGTGCGCCTGGAGCAGGAGATCGCCGACCAGGAGACCCTTCTTTCCGACCTGAATGATGAACTGAATGCACCGGAAAATGCTGCCGATTACGAAAAAACACTCGAATTGACCAACCGCCTGGAACAGGAGCAGCGGCAGTTGGACAGTATGTATGAGGAGTGGGAGGAACTGAGTCTGTGGCTCTCCGAGAACGAATGATCTGACAGGTCCGGGCAAAAAAATAAAGCAGGCACGGCGGAAAACCGTGTCTGCTCTGTAAGCAAACGAATCAGACCTCAGCGGGTTCTTCGGTGTAGAGGAAGGGCCTGAGATCCTCCAACAGCTCTGCGGGCGGCTCAACATCAGGCACTTCCAGCACCAGCGGACTGGAAATATCCAGACTCATGATACCGATGACAGAATGAGCGTCAATGGTGTAAATGTCAGAAATCAGATTGATCTTCAGTGTGTCATATTTTGCCGTCATAGCTGCAAAACGCTTGACAGAGGAAAGGTCATGCAAAAAAATAGTTGTTCTGTACATAATTTGCCCCCCGAATGTTCAGTTGTTCTGTTTCTCGATAGATGCTCTCGTCTGTGTTGTCTTCATTTTAACAATAATTTCCGCTTTGGTCAACCGAAAAAAGCAAAAAAAATGTCAAAATAAGGCTGTTTGAGAAATTTCGTATCAAAAGCCATTTTATTTCAAAATAAAAGTATTTTTTAGTCCTATATGACGATAGCGAAAGGAACCATTATGAAAGTAAAAATGATCACCCTCGGCTGCAAAGTGAACCAGTATGAATCCCAGGCAATGCTCCGGGAGCTGGCCGATCACGGCTGGGAGCTTGCTGCCGAAAATGAAAGTGCCGATGTCTCTGTTATCAATTCCTGTGCGGTGACGCAGGTGAGCGAGCAGAAGGCAGTCAAGCTGATCCACCGTCTGCGCCGGGAGGATCCTCACACCGTCATTGTGCTCACCGGCTGTATGGCGCAGGCATTTCCGGAGGTTTCCGGGAAGCTGCCGGAGGTGGATGTTCTGTTGGGCAATAAGCACCGGAAGTCGCTGCTGCCCACATTGGAACGTTATTTTGCCGAAAAAAAGCGTTTCACCCTGGTGGAAGAATATGCCCGCAGGGATGAGTACGAAAGCCTGTTTGTGAATGATTTTGTGAACCGTACCCGTGCCTTCCTGAAAATTGAGGACGGCTGTAACCGCTTCTGCTCCTATTGTATTATCCCCTATGCCAGAGGTAGGGTGCGCTCCTGCACACTGGAAGATATTGAGAAGGGCGTGAAGGCTTTTGCCGGGAACGGTTACAAGGAGGTTGTCATCATCGGCATCAATCTGTCGAGCTTTGGCAGCGACAATGGACTGACCTTTGCGGATGCGGTGCGGACCGCCTGCGAGAGTGCTGATGTGCGGATCCGTCTTGGCTCCCTGGAACCGGAGTCCATGGATGCGGAAACTCTGCGGCTGTTTGCGCAGTATCAGAATTTCTGCCCGCAGTTCCATCTTTCCCTGCAGAGCGGCTGCAATGCCACGCTCAGGCGGATGAACCGTCACTATACCGCGGAGGAATATGCACAGATCGTGCAGAATATCCGCAGGGTGTTTGATAACCCCGCCATCACTACGGACGTCATGGTAGGCTTTGCGGGAGAGACAGAGGAAGAGTTTTTACAGTCAGTGGCGTTTGTCGAGCAGATCGGATTTGCAAAGGTGCATATTTTTCCGTATTCCAGGCGTCCCGGTACTGCGGCGGACAAATATCCCGACCAGCTGTCTCCTGCCGTCAAGAAAGAACGCGCAGCCCGCATGGCGGCGGCAGCGGAAAAAAGCGCCGGAGCGTTCATGCAGTCGCAGCTTGGCAGGACGGAAGAGGTGCTGATTGAAACACGCAATAAAAACGGCTTGTATGAGGGATACACCATGAACTACACCCTCGTTTATGTAGAAGCGGATGACAGTCTGGTGGGGGAGATCGTCAGCGTCCGGCTTACCGAAGCGCATGAGGATCACTGCATCGGGGTGTTGGCGGAGAAGAGGGAAACGAAATGATTACAGACAGCCGAATAGACCACGGTACCCCCTTTGACTGGGGCAGGACATCCTCGGATTATGCGAAATACCGGGATATCTACCCGCCGGAATTTTACGGAAAGATCCTGTCCCTGGGACTGTGCCGGGACGGACAGAGGGCATTGGATCTCGGCACCGGCACAGGGGTGCTGCCGAGAAATCTGTACCGGTACGGAGCCCGCTGGACGGCGGCGGATATCTCACCCGAGCAGATCCTCCAGGCACAGCAGATGGCCGCGGGGGAGGGGATGGAGATTGACTTCCGGGCCGTGAGTACCGAGCAACTCACATTTCCGCCGTCAACCTTTGACGTGATCACCGCCTGTCAGTGTTTCTGGTATTTTGACCATGAAGCGGTGATGCCGAAGCTGAGTGAATGGCTGAAAGCGGACGGAAAGCTGTTGATACTGTATATGGCGTGGCTGCCGTATGAAGACGCCGTCGCCCGCACGAGTGAAGAACTGGTATTGAAATACAGTCCGAACTGGTCGGGATCAGGAGAGAAGATACATCCCATTGACCTGCCTGAAGTGACGTTTCAGTATTTTGAACGGCTTGCGCACGAGGAATACGAGCTGGATGTGCCCTTTACCCGTGAGACGTGGCACGGACGGATGAAAGCCTGCCGCGGCGTAGGCGCATCATTGTCCGGAGAACAACTGGCGGAGTGGGAGGAAGAGCATCTGGAGCTGCTGCGTCTGACAGCGCCGGAGCGTTTTACGGTGAAGCATTACGCCGCCTATGCCCTGTTGGGGAAGAAGCAGACAGCCGAAAAATGACATAAAACAAGGGACTGCCGATTGACAGTCCCGTTTTGTTTTGGTGTCGGAAAACCCGGATTAGTCCTCATCAGGCTCTTCGGGCATATCCCAGTTATGGTAGACATTCTGGACGTCATCGTTATCGTCCAGCATATCCAGAAGCTTCTGCATTTTCTCAGCGGCATCAGGATCTTCGATCTTGGTGTAGGTAGAGGGAATCATTGAAACATCGGCGGAAACAAATTCATAGCCCTTCGCTTCAAGAGCCTCCATAACGGTGCTGAAATCTTCCGGCTCGGTATAGATTTCGTAGACATCGGCGGATTCTGCCGAGAAATCAGCAGCACCTGCCTCGAGAGCATCCTCCATCAGTTTATCTTCGTCATTATCCTCTTTTTCGATAACGAGAAGCCCCTTCTGTGTGAACATGAAGGATACACAGCCCTGTGTACCGAGATTGCCGCCGTATTTATCAAAGAAGTGGCGCACATCACCGGCGGTACGGTTTCTGTTGTCGGTGAGTGTTTCCACGATCACGGCGATACCGCAGGGGCCGTAGCCTTCGTAAGTAATGGATTCATAGTTACTGCCGTCAGCGCTGCCGGCTGCCTTTTTGATGATACGGTCAATATTCTCGTTAGGCACATTGTTAGCCTTAGCCTTAGCGATACATTCACGCAGCTTCGAGTTAGAGGCAGGATCAGCGCCGCCGCCCTCACGGACAGCCACGGCAAGCTCTCTGCCGATCTTGGTAAATACCTTAGCTCTGGCGCCGTCTGTTTTTTCCTTTTTACGTTTGATGGTACTCCATTTTGAGTGTCCCGACATGATTTATTCCTCCTGAAATCAGATTCCCTCCTATTTTAGCACAGAACACCGGGAGAATCAAGAGTTTACGGCAAAGAATCTGCAAAACAGACAATTTATCAGGAAGAGGGGGTGTCAATCCTCAAAGACCTTCTCAAAGATTTTGCAGACATAATCCAGATAAGACACGCGATAATTGCCCCAGGGCTCAGTCTGCCAGAAATGGTCTGTTTTTTTAACCGTCAGGAAAGTACATTTTTCGGAAATACCCGCGATATGGATGCTTGTAAAGAAGAGTGTCTTGTCGCCGTTGAGATAATTCTCTTCCGTAACAAACACCGGAAAGACGGATGTTCCGTCAGAGATATGGAGGATTGCTTTATTAACGCATTTGATTTGTTGAAACCAATGATCGAGTTCGGATTCAAATTCGGATAACTGCTTTCTGTTTTCAAATGTATCCCTGTCATACTCCACGGTAATATCATTTTTCTCCAGATGATGAATGGAGGATGACGGAAAAGTTTCCCGGAATTTTTCTTTAACGGCCGTTTTCAATTCAGCGTTTGGGAGGATTTTTTTATTGGTTTCGTAGAACGTTTTCAAACCTTCCATAGCTTCCAGGAACAATGTTTTCATTTCTGCCATATACTTATTAACTGGTTCAGTCATCTGTTTCACCCTGCCTTCAAAATTTATCTGCTCCTATTCTACACTATTCCCATCCAAAAGTCAATCTTGTCACAAGCGCAGAGTCTCTGCGCCGCCCCTTGACGGGGCGATTAACGGCTGTTTTTTCAAAAGTTTTAGGCTCCTTTTTCTATTCAAGTACCCGTGCCTGCTTTTTTCTTTGGTGATCGGAAGACTGCTTTTAAAAGTGATTTGCACGGGAGAGATATGACAAAAAGCGGACATTTCTTGCCGCTGAAATGTCCGCTCAGAAGAAAACTATTTGATTGGGTGCCGGGATAACGCAGACCGGCAGATATCGCTCCATTGACAGTCGCCGCAAACAACAGGCAGGCGGTCGGGCAACAGAATATGCCGGTGCGTGAGTGCCTGCAGTTCCCGCCAGGACAGTGTATCGCCAAAAGACAGCCCGCAGTATCGAAGACAGGCGCAGTCAATGCGGTGAACCTTTTCATGGGAGGAACACCGCCCATTCTGCTGATGCGGACAGCACCGGCACAGCAGATCACAGTCGGCAGTCAGATGAACAAGTGGATTCATCTGTTCCAGGCGAACAATACAATCCGTCATGTTCCTGATAAATGCCTGACTGTATCCTTTGCCTTCAAAAAAGCGGATGCACAGGGCGTGGTGAGGACGCAGCTCACAGCTTGATGACTTTATCAAGGCGGTTCACCAAAATGGTAGCAACGACGATCTTGCCGGCATCGAACAGCAGGAACGGGAACACGCACAGCGTCAGAGCGCCCCAGATGCCGATGGGACCTACCTGTTGTCCGTAGACGACCATAAACCAGACTGTGCCGAAAATATAGCACAGCAGCAGTCCGCCGATCATTGAGACAATGAGTACCCATATTTTTTTGCCGAGCTTTTCACACAGCAATCCGGTGAAAAAGGTTGTCAGCACGAAGCCGATGATATAACCGCCCGTCATACCGAGAAGGACGCCGAGTCCGGAGGAGAACTGCGCAAACACCGGGACACCGATGATGCCCAGAAGAATATAGATCACCACGCTGAGAGTACCGCGTTTCCAGCCCAGCAGACCGCCTGCCAGGAAGATCGCAAAGGTTTGCAGAGTGACGGGAGGGATATTCGGCGGCGTGGGAATACAGATCTGTGAACATACAGCGATCAATGCTGTAAAGAAAGCGATGTAGACAATATCCAGCAGGGCTTTGTTCGTGCGTTTTCTGGATTTCTTTGTTGGTGAATCCGTTGTCTGTAATAGTTGTTTCGTTTGTTTCATATAATGACCCCTTTCTTTTACAGAAATATTATAACGCATTGTTTTTGAATTGTCAACCATATTCTTAAAACAAGTTTACAATCGAACGGCTACAAAGAATGGCGCTGATGTTTCTGAAAAAGATTGATAACATGAAAGATCATGATATGATTTGTGTATAATTGGAGTCTACGATCCTATGGATAAAAGGTGTCTGCACTCTATAATACGTCATCATTTTCGGCTGACAGGATTGTATCCGGCGACGGTGAAGCCGAAAAAATCCGGTACTCCGGAATACCTCATCAGAAAGTATTATTGTACGATGATTCTTTCCGGGAAAGCTCCATGGTTCCTGTGAAGAGAAAAACTGACCTAAAAAATTGTTTAAAAAGGAAAGATGTGTTATAATAGGGCAGAGTAAACAGCTTATCCTGAAGGAGGTTCCTATGAGACTATTATTCGAGATTGATACCAAGGATTACAACCCCAACGGAACGGTGGCAGTCCGACCGTCCGTCCGTGGGATCATTATCAGGGATAACCGGCTGGCAATGATTCATAGTCTGAAATATGATTACTATAAGTTCCCCGGGGGAGGGATGGAGAAGACGGAAACACAGCTCCAGACATTGATTCGCGAGGTTGCAGAAGAAAGCGGTCTGCAGGTGATTCCCTCGTCGGTGCGAGCCTATGGATATGTACACCGTATCCAGAAGGGGATACCGGAGGATGTGTTTATTCAGGATAATTACTATTATCTGTGTGAGAGCGAGGAGACCGTGGGAAAACAAAGCCTGGATGATTATGAAGACGACGAACTCTTTACCCTGGAATGGGTCACGCCGGAGACAGCACTGAATACCAACATCAGCAGCGACCATGGAGAAAAACAGCGGTACCCGCAGTTCGGCACCATGCTGGACCGGGAATGCCGGGTGATAGAGAATCTGCTCAGGGAAGGATACTTCCGGCAGCAGGATGGAGAGGAAACGTATGGAAATGAAAAAGAATGATATCTATGAAGCAGAGATCATTGATTATACCAATGAGGGCAGCGGAATCTGCAAGATCAATGGAATTGCGGTATTTGTGCCTGCGGTGGCAGCCGGAGACAAGGCGCGTATCCGCATAGTCAAAACCGCGAAGAACTATGCCTTTGGCAAGCTTGAGGAACTGCTGGAGCCCTCTCCCGACAGGGTCTGTTCGGATTGTGAGATCTTTGTCAGGTGCGGGGGCTGTTCCTTCCGACATATCAGCTATGCTTCGGAGCTGGCATTCAAGCGTAAATTCGTGGCCGATGCGCTTACCCGTATCGGCGGAGCGGACAGTTCGCTGATCGGTGAGATTGTCGGTGCCGATACCCCCGACCATTACCGGAATAAAGCCCAACTGCCCATCACCCTTGATAGTGACGGAAAAGTGCGGGTGGGATTTTTTGCACCGAGGAGCCATCGTGTCATCCCGCTGGACACCTGTCAGTTACAGGCAGAGGTGTTCAATGATGCGATCGGGGTGTTCCTGGACTGGGCGAACCGCATGAACCTTCCGCCCTATGACGAACAGACCCACAGCGGAATCCTGAGACATCTGTACCTGCGGTATGCGTTCAGGACGAATGAACTGATGGTCTGTGTCGTAGCAAATGCGCATGAGCTGCGAAAGGAAAAGCAGCTTGTGCAGATGCTGACAGAGAAGCTCCCGGCGCTGAAAACCGTGGTGCTGAATACCAACACTGAAAAAACCAATGTGATCACCGGTAAGCAATGCAGAACGCTCTATGGTGACGGGTATATTACCGATGAGCTCTGCGGACTGAGGTTCCGTATTTCGCCGCTCTCGTTCTATCAGGTGAACCGTGACCAGGCGGAGCGTCTGTACACGCTTGCGTCAGAGCTTGCCGGCCTGAAAGGCAATGAGACGCTGCTGGACCTGTATTGTGGGACAGGGACGATCGGCCTTTCCATGGCGCATAAGGTCGGGAAGCTGATCGGTGTGGAGATCATTCCCCAGGCGATTGAGGATGCCCGCAGGAATGCCGCAGAAAACGGGATTACCAACGCGGAATTCATCTGTGCCGATGCAGCGGAAGCGGCAATCCGGCTGCACCAGAGAGGACTTCATCCCGATTGCGTGATCCTTGATCCGCCGCGCAAGGGCTGTGACAGTGCATTGATTGAGACAGTTGTGAGGATGTCGCCCCAGCGGATCGTATATGTTTCCTGCAATGCAGCGACTCTTGCACGGGATATCAAGCTTTTTGCGGAAAACGGTTATTCCCTGCAGCAAGCCATCCCGGTGGATATGTTCCCTCGCACCAATCATGTAGAGTGTGTGGTGTGTATACAAAGGAAATAGAAGAAAAACGACTTGTAATTTCACGGTCAAGAGTGGTTTATCCTTATATGCACTACAATCCTTGCGGTAAGAAGTCATACTACGAAGAAAGAAAAATGAACGGGTATATTGACGCCTATATTGATCTTTCGCATACGCCTATTCTGTTCGGAGGGAAATTATTGTAACAACCAAATACTTTTATTCTGAGGTCAGCGAAAGTTGACCTCCAATTTTTTATGTAAAGGAGTTTTTTATTATGAAAAAGCTAAGTCAATTCCAGAAGTTCGATTTTTCTGCATGGCAGACAGGAAAGAAATTCATGGTGCAGGGTGTCAAATTCAATGAGAAAAAGAATTGTGTTTCACTTGATGTTATTATTATTGAGGACAACACAAACTACGGAGACCCGACTGTATCAAATCTTTTTGAAAAATTCAAGGTGCATTGTATTCAGGACACAAGCGAAGCAAATGTAAACAAGTACACTCCG
>ONEU01000063.1 GCA_900316925.1 uncultured Eubacteriales bacterium | reverse complement strand
TATTCATGTAGCGCCGTATACGAGACCCGTACGTACGGTGCAATGGGAGGTTGAGGGACAAAGTGTCCCTCAGTCTACCCTATTGTGATTGTTGAAAACATAGTTAAATGGCGTGTGAACGGGGAGAAGAGGTGAGCGGATTGAAGAAGATCATGCCGGCTTTGCTGGCGGCTGCGGTGCTGGTGACGGGTTGTGCAAGGGAAGTCCCTGTCTACCAGACGGATGTGTTTGCGATGGACACGCTGATGACGGTAAAATTCAGCGGAGGAAATGAGACCTTGCTGGAGCAGGTCAGGGAAGAGATTCATCGGTTTGAGAAGCTGTGGGACGTGAATGATGAAAAGAGTGATATCTATCGGCTGAATCACAGTCATGGAGAGAAAACGGCGGTGTCGGAGGAGACAGCGTTTCTCACGGCGCGGGCCCTGGAGCTTTCCGCAAGGACTGAGGGGGCATTGGATATCAGCATCTATCCGGTACTGCGGGCGTGGGGATTTACCACGGGCCAGTATGAGGTCCCTGACAGCAGAACGCTTTCGGAACTGCTGAACAAGGTGGACTACCGGCAGATCGTGGTGGACGGGCAGCACCGCACCGTACAGGTGCCGGAAGGGATGATGCTGGATCCCGGAGCGGTGGCGAAGGGCTTTACCGGAGACAGGCTGTGTGAACTGCTCCGGGAAAACGGCGTGTCATCGGCGCTGCTGAATCTCGGCGGGAACGTCCAGGCGCTTGGAGGGAAACCGGACGGCAGTGCCTGGCGTGTGGCGGTCAAGGACCCGCAGCACCCTGATGAGATCGTCTGTACTTTGGAAATCCGTGACCGAGCGGTCATCACCTCCGGGAGCTATGAACGGTATTTTGTCGGGAAGGACGGCAAAACCTACTGGCACATCCTTGATCCCGCAACGGGGTACCCGGCCGATAAGGGGCTGTTGTCCGTGACGATCATCGGAGAGAACGGATTGGAATGTGATGCGCTGTCTACGGCGCTATTTGTGATGGGAAAGGACGGTGCGATGACCTACTGCCGGGAGCATCCGCAGATGGAGGCGGTGCTGATTGACAGCGACAGAAGGCTTTACCTGACAGAAGGCCTTCTGGGAATAGCTGAACCGTCAGAGGGAATGGAGCATACCGTCATCAGCAGGCAGGGGAGTGATGGCACATGAAGGTAAAAAAATGGCTGCCGGTGCTGTGTATCCTGGCGGTACTGGCGGTGTGTGGGGTGTGGATCATCCTGCAGCACCGTCCCGCCGTGAGCGGTAACCTTGCGGAGGTGAGAATATCCGATCAGACTGTACTGCGCCTGCCGCTGAACCAGGACTGCCGCCATGAGCTGACGGGCTCCGGCGGGATTCATCTGGTAGTGGCGGTACATGACGGCAGCGTGTATGTAGAGCGCTCGGAGTGTCCCGACAAAATCTGTGTGCACAGGGGAAGGATCTCTCAGGAAGGGGACCGGATCATTTGTATGCCCGCCAGAACCGTGATAGAGATTATCTCCTAAGGTTTTTCGGTCAGGGGGACTTTCACGAGAAAGTCCCCCGACACCCCCGAAAGCGGCGGCGGTTACCGATTGCTGAAAGGCTTATTCCGCAGCGAATTTTGGAAAGGGGTCCGGGGAACCTCCTTTTTTCGCCAGAAAAAGGTTTTCCCTGGGAACTGGCAGGTCAAAATGGATTTCCGTGGGTTTATTAAGAACAATATTGACAAACTATTCAAACTGTTATAAAATTGTTATATCTGTTAATTCAAATACCGTTCGGAAAGGATTTTTTGACAATGATTACCTTTGAAACCAAGATCAGAGAGCAGACTGTAAGAATTTATTCGGAAATGCCGCTGAAGAATGCTGTTGGCGCTATTTTCAGAACCCTGGCAGACATCAGCCAGAAAACAACTATTTTTACCAATAATTTCGTGCTGTGCTTTGGATGGTCCTATTTCTTTATGAATGAGAGACAGGACGAAAACGGCGAGAAATTCTGGGTCCTCCAGGCAGGAGACTATCAGAAGATTCCTAATCGTGACCGTGTGGACGACGCTACCACTGCTTTGGTAGTACAGAATATGCAGGTTGAGGGTATCCAGGTGGCAAAATGCAAGCCGGAGGCTACTACCTGCATGGATACGATCCTGGTGCTCAAGGCTGCCATGAATGCGGATGAGGTATATATGAGCCGTTCGGATGCGGCCAAGAACGGCGATTCCGGCTGGTATTTCGGCCTTCTGAATGATCCCGATGAGGATAAGCATACTTCGGATGAGTATGAGCGCATTCCGTCCTATCAGCTCATGGGCTTCCGCACGGAGGCACTCAGGGTGCTCCAGATGCCTGTTGGTACGGTGGCAGTATTCAATAAGAATGAAATGACCGCCCTGATCGACGGCAATGACCAGCCGATGAAATTCACCACCGAAGAAGAGAGAAAAGTGCTCGCCGAAAAGCAGCGTGCGGAGTTTAATGCACAGATTCAGGAGGCTCATACCCGTGCACAGGCAGTGCAGGCTGCTGCGGAGGCTGCGAAGAAGGCCGCTGCTGCTGAGAATACCGAGAAGAAAGATTGATCTTTCATGTACAAGCTGATAAAACAAAACGGAAAAGCCAGGCGCGGTGAGCTCGTCACCCCCCACGGCACAATCCAGACCCCTGCCTTTATGAATGTTGCCACCTGCGGCGCCATCAAGGGAGCGGTGTCGGCACTCGATCTCAGGGAGCTGCGGTGCCAGGTGCAGCTGTGCAATACCTATCATCTGCATCTGCGTCCCGGTGACGGGATCGTGAAAAAGCTCGGCGGACTTCACCGTTTTACCCGCTGGGATGGTCCTGTTCTGACAGACAGCGGAGGTTTTCAGGTGTTTTCACTGGCAAAGCTGCGTAATATAAAGGAAGAGGGCGTGACCTTCGCTTCCCATATCGACGGCCACAGGATCTTTATGGGGCCCGAGGAGAGTATTCAGATCCAGTCGAATCTTGGCTCGACCATAGCGATGGCGTTTGACGAATGTATTGAGAACCCTGCGGAATACGATTACACCAAGCGTTCCTGTGACAGGACGTTTCGCTGGCTGTGCCGGTGCCGTGATAAGATGCAGGAGCTGAACGGCCGGGAGGATACGGTCAATCCCCGTCAGATGCTGTTCGGCATCAACCAGGGCTCAACGTATGATGATCTCCGTGTGGAGCACATGGAGCGTATCCGGGAGCTTGATCTTGACGGCTATGCAATCGGCGGACTGGCAGTAGGGGAATCGGCGGAGGAGATGTACCACACGATTGATGTCGTGGAGGAATATATGCCGCAGGAAAAGCCACGCTATCTGATGGGGGTGGGAACCCCTGTGAATATCCTGGAGGCGGTGCACCGAGGGATAGACCTGTTTGACTGCGTGATGCCCACCCGGAATGCCCGCCACGCCAATGTGTTCACCTGGAGCGGGCGGCGCAATATGATGAACGAGAAATACACGCTCGATGAAGAGCCGATCGACGGGGAGTGTGACTGCCCGGTCTGCCGGAACTTCACAAGAGCCTATATCCGGCACCTGTTCAAGAGCGGCGAGATGCTGGCCATGCGTCTGTGTGTGATGCACAATGTGTGGTTCTACAATACGCTGCTGATGAGGATCCGGGAAGCAATCGAGCGGGATGAATTTGATGTTTTTTATACGAAATATAGGGCTGTTCTTGACAAGAGAATATAAATATTAGCCATTGCAACCCTCCGGCAAAACTGGTATAATGAATTATACATTTGTTTGAAAGGAAGAGGAATAATGAACTTTGGATTTCTCGATCAGGCTACAGCCGCACAGACCTCCGGAGCTGCTGCAAATCCCGCTAACAACACCTGGCAGATGGTTCTGACCATCGGTATCTGGGTAGTAGTCATTGCCGCAGCCTATTTCCTGTTTATCCGTCCGCAGAGAAAGCGGCAGAAGCAGGAGGAGGAGCTGAGAAAGAGCATTGAGATCGGTGATGATGTAACCACCATCGGCGGCATCGTCGGTCGTGTGATCGCAGTGCGTGAGGATGACGACACCATTATGGTGGAGACAGGCAGCGATAAGACGAGAATGCGCTTCAAGAAGTGGGCCATTGCATCTGTTGATACGCCTGAAAAGCAGCCCAAGGCTCCTGAGAAGAAGAGCGCAAAGGAAGACAAGGAAGAGAAGAACAGCAAAGAGAAGTCCGATAAGAAGAAAAACGAAGACTAACATTGCTATTCGCAGCACCCTTCGGGGTGCTGTTTTTTTGTGAGGTGCGGTAGGAATTGTTCACAATGCGTATTTCCGAAAACAGAGGGAATCAGGAGAAAAGCGGAGAAACACGGTGAAAATGAAACATATTTGAACAAAACAATATTATTTTTTGGAAATACAGAGGTTCCGAATTTTTGAGCAATTTCGACAAAACGACAGAATGAAATTTGTCAGAGACATCATAAAAAAGTTGGGAAAATGTGCTTGTCGGAATTGATTTTTGTGCATAATGCTAAAATAAATTCTTGTAGAGTCCTACAAATTCAAGCCGCTTGTGATATATAAAATAGACAAAAAAGAAATATTCTTTCGGTAAAGTGACTGACAGACTCGCTGTTTTATTGTCGGAGGCTACAAAAAATTTTTCAAAAATCAAATAAAAAGGACGAATACTGATGAAAATAAATATAAATGTGAACGAGAATTGCTTTACAAGAGGTGCCCGAGTTTGTTAAAATAATGTTAACAAAGGCTGAATGATATATACAATGCCCGGGTTTGCGGATTCACCGGAGCGTTGTGGAAGGGTATGTCAGTCAGCTTTGAGAGGTTTTTAGGAATACAGTACAATTCAGTAAGGAGAGTGATTCTTAGTGAACAATGAAACACAGACAAGTCGGTTCCGGCTTGGCAGCAAGGTTGCAAGCGTATTCATGTCCGCTACCATCCTTGCTACTACCTTCACCGGTCTTGGCGCCACCCTCGCCACTACCGGAAGCATGGAGGTTGCAGCAGCAAGCAGCTATGGTCTGGTAGACAATATCCAGGATGGTAACATTCTGCATTGCTTCTGCTGGAAGTATGATGACATCAAAGCTATGCTCCCCGAGATCGCAGAGGCAGGCTTTACCTCCGTTCAGGTATCCCCGCCGCAGGCAACATCCGGTACAGGCGCATGGTGGTGGTTCTACCAGCCCCTGGGCTTCTATATCGGCAACAATGCCATGGGTAACAAGCAGTCCCTGACAAGTCTCTGTTCGGAAGCAGATAAGTATGGCATCAAGATCATTGCAGACGTTGTTGCAAACCATCTTGCAGGCGATCACAGCCAAATTCAGGACGACCTGAAGGGCAGCGACTTTTGGCACGAAGGCGATTACAGCGCTGACGACGGTGACCGTTACAGAGTTACCCACGGCCGTATCGGTATGCCCGACCTGAATACGGAGAACTCCCATGTTCAGGAGTGTGTTATCAATTACCTGAAAGAACTGAAGAGCACGGGTGTTGACGGTATCCGTTTCGACGCCGCCAAGCACATCGGTCTTCCTTCCGAAGGCGATCAGTTCTGGAAGAATGTTGTCGGCAGCACCGACCTCTGGTGCTACGGTGAGATTCTGAACAACCCCGGCATCAGCCTGGATGAAGGTGCACCCACCAGAGAAAAGGCTATCAGTGTAATGAAAGAGTATTCCGACTATATTGGAATTACCGATAGTGTTTACGGCAAACTGCTTCGTGATTCACTTTCCGGCAACGGAGCATTCCCGTCAACATCCAGCGTGTATGCTGGCGCGTGGATGGGTATTCCTGACACCAGACTTGTTTACTGGGGTGAGAGCCATGATACCTGGTCCAATAATGATGACTGGGGCAGCTCCAGAAACCTCGACCAGAACCTGATTGACCGTTGCTATGCTATCGCAGGTTCCCGTAACCATATCGCAGCACTCTATCTGTCCCGTCCCTTCTCCAAGGAAAAGGACGAAATCAAAATCGGCGCAAAGGGCAGCACACACTTCGTAGATAAAGAAGTAGCTGCTGTTAACCACTACAAGAATGCACTCAACGGCCAGCCTGATTACTATACCACAGGCGCAGGCTGCGGTGTAGTTTGTCGTCAGGGCGGTGCTGTTGTGGCACTGGCAAAAGGCGGCAACACCGACGTAACTGTTCCCAACGGCGGCGGTACTGTAACTCCCGGTACCTACACCGATGAGGTTTCCGGCAGCACATGGACCGTTACCGAAACGACCATGAGCGGTCATATCGGCGAGAGCGGTATCGCTGTATTCTATAAGGGCGGCGCTGTAGGCGGCAGTGTTTCTGCATCTCCCTCAAACGGAACGACCTTTGAGAGCTCACTGACCGTTACCCTGAACTGCAGCGGCGTTACCAACGCTACCTACACCACTACCGATGGTCAGTCCGGTGAATACACCGACGGCAAGACCATTACCGTTGGTGCATCTCTGGCATTCGGCAAGACCGTTACCTTGACTCTTTCCGGCAAGAAGGAAGACGGCTCTACTGCCACCGCATCTTATACCTACACCAAAGTAGACCCGAAGGCAAAAGTGACTGTCAATGTTGACAACTCTGTTGGTAACTGGGCTGAGGTTTATGCTTATGTCTACACCGGCGACGGTGAATCGGTAAAGAGTATGGCTAAGTGGCCCGGCACCAAGATGACAAAGGGAACCAAGTACTTCTCACTGGATGTTTCCGGCTATGAAAACGGCAAGGTTATCTTCAGCGACGGTACCAACTCCGATGATAAGCGCTATCCGGCTGACCGGAAGCCCGGCCTTGATATCGGCGGTTCCTCTAAGCTGTTCACCATGCCCAACAAGTGGGAGCCGCTTCCTGTTGATCCGGATCCGGATCCCG
>ONEU01000046.1 GCA_900316925.1 uncultured Eubacteriales bacterium | reverse complement strand
TCATCGTCATCATCATCCCAGCCATTGTCGTTGGAAGTCTGCTGACTGGAAGGTGTAGAATAATCGGTTGCCTGATAAGCGCTGGAGGGAGGTGCGATATCGGATACGCCGGCGCTGTCGAAGGTGTAGGTCACGCCGTCCAGTGTTCTGGAGGTATCCACGATATACTGACCGCCTTCATAGTAGTAGGATTCACCGTCAAGCAGTACCCAGCCGCTGTACGGATAGGAAACGCCTGCGATCTTGAACCACTCGTTCCAGTTCTTATTGTTAACATTGTGATAGACAACGCCCCAGTATTCGTCTCTTGCATCGACTGCCACGCCGGAACCGATATATACGCCGACATGACCCGGATGATGCAGACCCAGACCGTGTACACGGGGGATACCGTTGCTCACATAGCCCCATTCACTGGAGGAACCGAGCATATCCACTCTGCATCCGCCCACACCGTAGTAGGAATAAATCAGACCGGAGCAGTCAACGGCTCCGTAGGAGGTGCCGCCCCATACATAGCTCCAGCCCTCTCTGTAAGCTTTCAGCGCGTGTGCTGCCAGTCCCACATTGGTAGGCACTTCAGCAGAGGCAATCGGTGCACCGGTGATCAGCATCAATGCAGCGATCATGGCGGAAAGTACAATGGCGATCGTCTTCTTGACCAGCTTCTTTGTCATTGTCAATGTGTCCCCTTTCGACTTCTCAGTTGCATGAAACCTGAATCAGAGCCTGTTTTCAGGCATCTTTGACGAAATTAACAAAATAAAACAAATTGTTGTTAAAAAGTTTCAATGCTTGAATAATTATTTCAAATCTGTAACAATTTCCTTTATTCTACCATCTGCTTTGGAAAAAATCAAGTGTTTTTCGTATTTATCATAAATTTATCCTCATATTCGTCGTTTTGCACAAAAGCTCCGGGGATATCGAAAGATGTTCTCATTGAGAGGGGGTGTGCGATTGCAAAGAGGAATTGCACGAAGGCATAAAATGTGCTATGATAAGTAATTGCAGGCAAACCGGCGCTGATTGGGCATTCTGCCCCGGCGCCGTCTTATACTACATTATAATAACAGTCGCCCCAAGGGGTGCTCAAACAAATGATGGAGAGTGGTATCAGTGCAGAAAAAAAGCATCGCCGTGATTTTCGGCGGAAAGTCCTCCGAGCATGAGGTCTCAAGAGTTTCGGCCTCCTATGTGATCCAAAACATTCCGGCTGACAAATACAACATCTACACCATCGGCATTACCAAGCAGGGAAGATGGCTGCTCTACTCGGGTCCTGTTGACGCCATTGCGGACGGAAGCTGGGAACACGACGCCGGCAACAAGCGTGCTTTTATCGCACCGGCACCCACGGTGGGGGGCATGGTGGTGCTTGACGGCAGCACCAGCAGCATTGTACCGCTGGACGTGATTTTCCCGGTGCTGCACGGCAAAAACGGCGAGGACGGCACCATCCAGGGACTTTTTGAGCTTTCGGGCATCCCGTATGTAGGCTGCGGCGTACTGGCATCCGCCGGCTGCATGGACAAGGCTGTGACCAATATCCTGCTGGAGCATTTCGGCATTGATCAGGCCGCTTTCACCTGGTTCTATGCTTCCGACTATCAGAAGAACCCCCGGAAATATCTCGATCAGGTAGAAAACGAGCTGAAGGGCTATCCGGTTTTTGTCAAGCCTGCCAATGCAGGTTCATCGGTGGGCATCAGCAAGGCACATGACCGTGACGAGCTGCAAAAAGCCATCGAGCTGGCCGCCAAAGAGGACAGCAAGCTGGTCATCGAAGAAAACATCGTCGGCTACGAGGTAGAATGTGCGGTCATGGGCAATGATGAGCCGGTGGCATCCGTCCCCGGACAGATTGCTCCTGCCAGCGAATTTTATGATTACGACGCCAAATACAATAACGCCCAGTCCCAGCTCTTCATCCCGGCAAAGATCAGCACGGAGCTCCAGGAAACGGTAAAGGCCACCGCCCTGAAAGCCTACCGTGCCATCGGCTGCACCGGACTCTCCCGGGTGGACTTCTTCGTGACGGAGGACGGCCGTGTGCTGCTCAACGAGATCAACACCCTTCCCGGCTTTACCTCCATCAGTATGTACCCCAAGCTTAAGGCCGCAGACGGTCTGGAGGGCAGCGATCTGATCGAAACACTCATTCAATACGCATTTGAAAGGGCCGGTAAATGATGTCTGAAAACGCCATTGGAATCTTTGATTCCGGATTGGGCGGCCTGACCGCTGTCAAACAGCTCACACAGGTGCTGCCCAACGAAAACATTATCTATTTTGGTGATACCGCCCGTGTACCCTACGGTACCCGCAGCCGCAGCACCATTGTGAAATATGCCGAGCAGGACGCGGATTTCCTGCTCTCTCAGGGCGTGAAGATGGTGATTGCCGCCTGCGGAACGGTCAGTTCCGTGGCAACAGGTCTTGCAGACGAGCTGCCGGTGCCGTTCACAGGCGTGGTCATCCCCACGGCAACCGCCGCTGTCAGGGCTACCCGCAACGGCCGTGTGGGCGTGATCGGTACCTCCGCTACCGTCCAGAGCGGCTCCTATAAGAAGGAGATCCTCCGCCAGAGCTGTGATATCACGGTCTATCAGCAGGATTGCCCGCTGTTTGTATCGCTGGTGGAAAACGGCTTTGTCTCGGCGGATGACGATATCGTGAAGCTGGTGGTGGAGCGCTATCTCGCCCCCATGAAGAAGCAGAAGATCGACACCCTCATCCTGGGCTGCACCCACTTCCCGATCATTGCCGACGCCATTTCCCAGTACCTCGGCGAGAATGTCACCCTCATCGACTCCGGCCGTGAGACGGCTCTGTGGGCTGCGGATATCCTCCAAAAGCAGGGGCTTCTCTCCCGGAGCAATACCCCGGGCAGCTGTCATTACTATGTCAGCGATACCGTGGACGACTTCCGCCGCACCGCCGAGATCTTCCTCGGGCGCACCGTCGCCAGGGAGGTCTCCCATATCGACCTGAACACCTGACCCACCGTACTACCAGAAAAAGGAAGGATCGCATGGAAGAAAACTATATTCTCTCCGTTACAGGCAAGCAGACGGTAGACGGAGAATCCGACAGCATTGAGCTGCAGACGTCGGCTTCCTATGTCACCAAAAACGGGAGCCGCTATATTACATATAAGGAATACGACGCCAATTACCCCGACCGCGTGTACCGCACCACCGTCAAGGTGGATACCGACGGGGTTGTGACCATTATGAAGGGCGGCGAAGAGCGCCACCAGCTCATCCTCGAAAAGGGCGAACGCCACAAGTGCGAATATTACACCCCCTACGGCAGTCTCTCCCTCGGCATCTACACCGAGAGCATCCGCATTGATCTGAACGACAACGGCGGAGAGTTAGAGGTACGCTATTCCATTGATATCCAGGCAGAGCTTGCCAGCACCAACGAACTTCATCTTACGATCAAGGAGGCCAACAACCATGTCCATTGCACAACAGATTGTGAATAAGCTCCGGGCAGCCATCACCGCCGCTGTGGAAAAGGCACAGCAGGAGGGCCTGCTCCCCCAGGCAGAGATGCCCGCCTTTACCATTGAGATCCCCGCCGACCGCTCTCACGGCGACCTCGCTTCCAATGCGGCAATGGTCTCCGCCAGAGCCTTCCGCAATGCCCCGAGAAAGATTGCTGAGATCATCACCCAGCACCTTGACCTCACCGGCACCATGCTCTCCCGTTCTGAGATCGCCGGTCCGGGCTTTATGAACTTCTTCTACGACAGCTCCTTCTACGCTGCCGTACTCAACGATATCCGTGAACAGGGAGAAGCCTACGGCCGTTCCGATTACGGCTCCGGCAAGCGTGTCCTCGTGGAATTTGTCTCCGCGAACCCCACCGGTCCCATGCACGTCGGCAACGCAAGAGGCGGCGCTCTCGGCGATTCACTCGCAGCCGTCCTCGAAGCCGCCGGTTATAACGTCTCCAGAGAGTTCTACATCAACGACGCCGGCAACCAGATTGAAAAATTCGCCACCTCCCTGGAGATCCGCTATCTCCAGATGTACAAGGAAGGCTATGAGCTGCCGGAGGACGCCTACCACGGACAGGACATCATCGACCATGCCGCCGCCTTTGCGGAGAAGTACGGTGACAAATACGCCGACGCTCCCTCCGAGGAACGCCGCAAGGCACTGGTAGATTACGCTCTGCCCCTGAACATTGCCGGTCTGGAGCGTGACCTGCTGAAATACCGTATCAAATACGACCGTTGGTTCCGTGAGAGCACCCTGCACAACAGCGGTGCCGTCAGGAACATCGTTTCACTCCTCACCGAGAAGGGCTACACCTACGAACAGGAGGGGGCCGTATGGTTCAGGGCATCCGACTTCGGTGCCGACAAGGACTTTGTACTGGTGCGTTCCAACGGACTTCCCACTTATGTCGTGCCGGACATTGCCTATCACTACGACAAACTCGTCACCAGGAATTTTGACATTGCCATTGACGTCCTGGGTGCTGACCATCACGGTTATGTTCCCCGTCTGAAAGCGGCTCTGACGGCGCTAGGGGTAGACGCCTCCCGTCTGGATGTCGTTCTCATGCAGATGGTCTTCCTGGTAAAGGACGGCGAGCGTGTAAAGCTGTCCAAGCGCAGCGGCAAAGCAATCACCCTGGTCACCCTGCTGGACGAGATTCCCATCGACGCCGCCCGCTATTTCTTCAATCTGCGTGAAGCCAACACCCCCCTGGAATTTGACCTCGATCTTGCCATCGACCAGTCCTCCCAGAACCCGGTATACTATGTCCAGTACGCACACGCGCGTATCTGCAACATCCTGAAAACCCTGGAAGCCGAGGGCATCACCCCCCGCGTATGCACTGCGGAAGAGCTTTCCCTCCTGACAGCCAGCGAGGAGATTGACCTTATCAACAAGCTCGCCTGCCTGCCGGAGGAGATCGTATCCGCCGCCAAAGACTATGATCCTTCCCGTATCACCCGCTATGTGTATGAAGTGGCGACCCTCTTCCACAAATTCTACAATGCGTGCCGCGTCAAAAACGAGGACCTCTCCCTGATGCAGGCAAGACTGTCCCTCTGCCTTGCCGCCCGCACCGTCATTGCCAACATCCTCTCCCTCTTCAAAATCACCGCTCCTACTTCCATGTGACCGGCAAGCTACAGGGAATGTTCAGCAGCAATTATGTAAAATAACAAGGCACGGTTACTCGATTCAGAGTAACCGTGCCTGTTTTTCGGTTGTAGACGACTACCATATTCTTAGGATGATTTAGTCAGTCGTTGGTAACACGGGACCGGCAGCTTGCCGGGCGCCGCAGCTCAGTTAATATTGTGGTCTTCCATGGAGCGGTAGGCGAAAATGAAGGCGGGAATGGTAAAGATGACCGCAAGCTGTCCCAGGGTGGAGTTGGTAAAGGACTCCGGCTTCATCTTGAACAGATTGGCAATGGCATTGCTGATGGTGTTGTCGTTGGCGGCAAATGAGATGGTGGCGGTCACCAGAAAGAGCAGCGCCAGTCCACCGAAAATCAGAGAGGCTACTAAAAACGGGTTTTTCTTGAACATTATCTATCCATCCTTTTTTAGATCAGTATAAAATTGCACCGTATTTTTTCACGAGCTTGTGCATCTGCTCCTCCGGAATGTCACACTGCTGGTCCACAATCAGACGTCCCTGATAGTACCGCAGCGCCGCTTCCAGAATCGTGGCGTCATCCGTGTGTATCACAAACGGCAGCCGCGACATCACCGCGTTATCGGCAAGATATGCGGCATCATCCGTGGAATGAAGCTGAATGTAGATCGCATTGACGGCTTCGTCGTCCAGATCTATGATCTCGTCCGACATATCATAGTCGCACGGAAGCGGCTCCGACAGCTCCAGATCCTCCGGCAGGAAAAATGCCTCCCGATAGATCGTCGCCGCAGCACTGTCCTTCTCCTCATGGGGATCAAATAACGGCCGCTTACTTTTCGCCAGCGCCGCCCGGTCCTCACGACAGTCCGCCGAGGTGTTCAGAAAGACCGCGGCACCGCTCTCACACAGCGCTTCCAGCTGCTCCTCCGTCACCCGGCTCATATCTACCGCTGCCACCAGCGGTATCTCCGCATGACTGAATGCCCGGTGGATCAGTCCGGCGGCCGTTTCCACTCCCTCCGTACAGTCAATGCCGAATGCATCCGCCCCCAGGGCCTGTAAGGTAATCAGCGCTGCAAGATAATCCGTGTCGCTGCGGCTCTGTCCCTCGTCATCCACCTGCATGGTGACGATCACCGTCATGTCGGCACTCTTCGCCGCCAGAACTCCCGCACGCATATCCCACAGCTTATCAAAATTTCTCAACAGAATGAAAGACGCACCGGCATCCTTGAGCAGGGTGATCTGCTCCAGATGGGCAAAGTAGGCACTTTCAAACACGTTTCTGCCGTATTCGGCGGCAATCGGGTCGCTGGGAGCAATCACACCGCCCACCGGCAACCCCTCCGATACTTCCAGTACCAGTTCGGTAAGACCGGTATGCAGGCGGGCAAACTCCTCCTCATATCCCATCTCCTCCAGACGGGCGTGGGTGAGGTGTTCGGTAGGGGACAGCAGCGCCGTACATCCCAGGCGGACAGCCTGCCGTTTCGCGTCAGTCAGCAGCTCCGGCCGCCGGAATACACGCACTTCACAACAGACATTGTCGGGATCATCACCCGTCAGCTCACTGCATGAGCTGATACCGTCTATCACAACGGGCAAAGAAAGCTGTATGCCCATAGGGTAAACTCTCTCCTTTACAAAATCATAACTATCATGGAATATTAGCTCCTATTATACACCCCGGCCGGCTTAAAATCAAGAAAAACCGATGGTTTTCCGGAACAATTTTCCCGGTTCCCGGAACGGGGCAGGGGAGTGCTGTATCACGGAGCTGAAAATTGATTTGCAGGTTTTTCTGCCAAAGATATTGAATTTTGAAAATAAATATGCTATACTACCTATTGTTATACAGGCCGGTATGGCGAAATCGGCAGACGCAAGGGACTTAAAATCCCTCGAGGTAACACTCGTACCGGTTCAAGTCCGGTTACCGGCACACAAAAGCAGCTTTACGGAGCTGCTTTTTTCTTTGTCCGGATTTACTGGGGCAGTAGGTGAACGATCCAGAAAGCGAGGATAAACAGTCCCGTGAGACCGGCGCACCAGAAAAAGGTATGGCTGAAATCCTCCTTTTTGCGGAACAGCATCAAAAAAATAAGATTGTTGCCGATGAGTCCTGCCGTCCAGAGGATGATAAACAGCACCGACAGGATCACGTTGTCGCCGATGGCAACCGCCATCAGCCCGTTCCAGAGAACGGTAGGGGCGATCACACCCAACCCGGTATTGATGATCGCATGGGGGAGATAGAAATACCAGCGGAACCGTCTGCCGGCGAGCTTGATCTCGCCCAGCCACACGAATACCAGCGTGAGGACACTCAGACCGGTTGCAATGTAAAAAATCAGATTCAGAATATCTTCCATGTTTTTCTCCTTACTCAAAAGAACCGCGTCTGCCCGGTGCAGGCAGACACGGTCGCTGCGGTTATACGGTGATAAAAACGGACACACGGCTGTCCTTGCCGAGCCATTCGAGGATGGCTTTCATCACGTTGTCGGGCAGAGCCACACAGCCTTCCGTAGGCGAGCTGCCGCAATGGAGGAAAATGGCAGAGCCCTTGCTGCTGTCGGCATTGCCGGTGTTATACTCGACCACCAGACCGTATTTGTAGGATTTCTCGGCGGTGATCATGTGTTCGGCACTGCTCCAGTCCTTGTTGGCGGTGCCCTCAACCTTCTGGTTGTAGTATTTCGACTTCGGGTCAGTCACCCAATAGGTATTTTCGGTGATCTCAAACATGGGATATCCGGTATTGGGCTTGGTGCCGATATAGAAGCCGTCTCCGGCCATCCAGATGCCGCCGGGCGTCTTCTTCGAGCCGGGGGCTACCTCGTAATCCGAGCCGTTTTCACCGATGAAAGCCTGTTCGGTGAGCGCCTTGCCCTCTCCTGCGACATTCCACCAGTAATTGGACTTCTCCGACTTCTGGAAGCAATAGACGAGCGCCCGGGTTTTCTCCCCGGAGCTGTTGGTATCCACCAGGATGATCCTGTCACCGCTGATGATGTTCTCCAGGGTATAGCCGTAGCGGCTCATGGTCTCCACAAGCTCCTTCGGCTGGGATTTCAGGTTGGCAGGCTCACTGAGGAGCTTGACAGTCTGTTCCTGAGTCCCGCTCTCCTGGGATACCTGAGAGGCCTGTGATTCCTCCGCCTTGCTCTCCTCCGGTGCGGATGCCGGCGTACTGCTCTCCTGCGGCTTGATGCTCACCGGCTCTTCGCTGGCGGCAGAGGACGTCTGCGACACCTCTTTGCTTTCATGCTTTTCCGGTGTTTTCTTTTCCGTCTCCTTCCCGGAGGAGGCGGAGCTTTCCCCGGCAAAGGGGTTGAATTTATCCAGACCGAACTGGTTGGTTTTAAGGTCGATGGCCAGCAGGGTCACTGCCGCTACCGACGCCGCCAAAATCAATGAGAAAAATATTTCTGTTACAATCAGTCCCGGTTTTTTCATGCTATCCCTCTTTTTCTCTGTTTATTCTCTGTATCATCTGAACTTTCATTTCCGGCTTTCAACAACACATTCTCAATTTATATTATACTGTTTTTTTTCATTTTGTAAAGTGTCATTTCTGTTTTATTCACGGAAATCCATTCTGACCTGCCAGTTCCCAGGGAAACCCTTTTTCCGGCGAAAAAAAGGTTTTCCCCGGACCCCTTTCCAAAATTCGCTGCGGAATAAGCCTTGCAGCAATCGGTAAACACTCACCTATCATTGTTGTTGACAAGGCATTTGCAGGGAGCTTTTCGTAAAAATCGGACAGTTTGTCATATTTCTCTTGTAATAATATGGTAATTATGATAGAATCAAACGTAAAAGGGGTGATAAAATGATCAAATTTGAAAACGTCACAAAGGTCTACAATAAAACCGTCCGTGCCCTCGATGACGTGAGCTTCAACGTCAAAGGCGGCGAGATCGTGGGCTTCATCGGCCCCAACGGTTCCGGCAAAACCACTACCATGAAGCTGCTCACCGGCATTATCAAAGCTGATGTGGGCAAGATCACGGTCAACGGCTTCAACATCCGCAAAAATCCCATCAAGGCGAAGGAATCCATCGGCTACATTGCCGACAGTCCCGATATGTTCCTGCGTCTCAAGGGCGTGGAGTTCCTCGACCTGATCGGCGACATCTACCATGTTCCCCAGGAAAAGCGGAAAGAACGCATTGAGAAATTCGCCGCACGCTTTGATCTCACCGATTCGCTCTCATCACCCATGATGAGCTATTCCCACGGTATGCGGCAGAAAATCATGGTGATCGCCGCCCTGCTGCACGATCCGCCGGTCTGGATCCTCGATGAACCCATGGTGGGACTCGACCCGAAATCGGCCTATGAACTGAAAAACATGATGCGTGAACACGCCAAAGCCGGCAACTCCGTCTTCTTCTCCACTCATGTGCTGGAGGTGGCCGAGAAGCTCTGTGACCGTGTCATCATCATCAAAAAAGGCAAGCTCCTGTATGACGGTACGCTCGAGGCTCTGGAGGCACAGAACAAAAGCGGATCATCACTGGAAGAAATATTCCTGGAGCTGACCGGCTCATGAGTATCTTTTTCAAACTGGTCAAGGCTCTGATTGCCTCTGTGGAGCCTACAAAGCAGGAAAAACGCGTCAACAAGATCTTTTATCGGGTCATGGGCGTGATTGCCGTGTTCGGTATCATGCTGCCGATGGCCTTCCTGGTGGGCGTCATCATCTATGTGCTCACCACCCAGCTGCTCAAGCTCGGTTCCGGTCAGAACGCCGCTGAGCTCTTCCTCCAGATCGTCAACGTCTTTTCGTTTGTCTTCGGTCTGAATGTCATTTTCAGCGTGTTCTACTTCTCCGGAGATATCGAGAATCTCCTGCCGCTGCCCCTGAAGCCCTATCAGATCATCGGCTCGAAATTCACCGCCGCTCTCATCAGTGAGAGCATCATGGAATTTATCATCATCATCGCCGTATTTGCCGGCTACATCATCGCCGCCGAACTGCCCTTCTACACCTGGCTCATTGCCGTGTTCGGTATGCTCACCCTGCCCGTTGTCCCGCTGGCCTACTGTTCCGTGATCTGTATGCTCATCATGCTCATCACCGGCTTCATCAGGAACAAGGATACCGTCAATAAGATCACCGGCTTTCTTGTCTTTGCCGTGATCCTCGGCATTGCTCTGCTCGTGTCCCGGATCGGCGGTCTGGATACCGACCATCTGGTGACCGCTATCTCCGATCCCAACAATCTCCTGCTCAGTATCCTCAACGTCGTCTTCCCCCATGTGCATTTCCTGGTCAATTCCATGATCTGCAACACCGCCGTCAACCTGCTGTATTATATCGGCATCAACGGTCTGGCCGTGGCTGTCTTCATGGTGATCGCCCAGGCTGTCTATTTCGATACCGCCGCCGGTGTCTCCAAGAGCGCCGTGGCAAGACGCAAGTCCCTGGAAAAGAGTGTCTCGAAGGTCAGGACCCGCCGTCCCAGCGTCACCTACCTCAAAAAGGAATTTCGTCTCCTGTTCCGCACCCCCGCCTACTTTATGAACTGCATCCTCATCAATCTGATCTGGCCGCTGTTCCTCTACCTCATCTATGTGCTCCAGGGTAAGACAAACTTCCTCGACGCTTTTATCTACGGCATCCATCACGGCAGCGAGGAACACGTCCTGCTGTATATTCTCGGCGTTTCGGCCCTTTCGGTGCTCGTCACCGCCGCCAACAGTATCGCTTCCTCCGCTCTCACACGAGAGGGCAGTCACTTCGCCTTTATGAAGTACATCCCCCTGTCGTATATGGCGCAGATCAACATCAAAGCGCTCGTGAGTATCATCATCAGCGGGGTCGGCATGATCCTCTATGTCATCGCCGCCTCCCTCTATCTGCAGATTGGCATCAAGCTGATGATCTTCTGCTGTATCGTGAGCCTGCTGTCGGTGACCTTTACCTCCTATTTCGGTATCTTCATGGATTCCGTCAATCCCAAGCTGGTCTGGGACAGTGAGCTTAACGCCCTGCGCGGCAATTACAACATCTTCTTCAATATGGCCGCCGCTATCCTGCTGGAAGGCCTGACCTGTACGGGCGCTTACCTGCTCTTCCGCTTCACGGAGATCGGCTCATTGATTATTATTCTCGGTCTGCTGGTCTTCCTGATGCTGCTTACTGCCGGGAGTTATCTGCTCTGCCGCTTCAAGGCAACAGAAAATATTGATAAACTCTCCATTTGATATTATCAAATAAAACACCCCTGCCGCTTTCGGGGGTGCGGGGTGGAAGATTCCCGAAAATCTCCCCAAAAAACAACACCGCCGCTTTCGGGGGTG
>ONEU01000026.1 GCA_900316925.1 uncultured Eubacteriales bacterium | reverse complement strand
GCTTGCGGTTCACTACACTTGGCGGTAACTACCCATGACGGGACTTTCACCCGTTAGATTAGTGTCATGCCCGACACACATGAAAAACCGGCTCCGCCTGAAAAGCGAAGCCGGTTGATCTGTCATTGTTATTCAATTGACACAGGAACTGTACATTCAGACAACTCCGTCAGATGCTCTTGCAGAGTGCCTTCGGAAAAGCCTCCATTACTCGTTGATCCGTGCACGGATAATCTTTCTGGAAGCGGTTTTAACAAACTCTTTGTCTCGGAAGATGACATTCACGATACGTTTTGCCTGCGGGAAGGTATCATTGACCTCATCTACCTTCTTGCGGATCTCTGCCTGGATATCCTTTGACTTATAATCGGGATCAGGATAGATCTGTGCGGTGATGATAGTGCCATCCTCGTATACAACCATTTCCTTGATCGGACGGAAAGCGGCAAACTTGTTCTCAATCTCCTCCGGAGACACATTCTCGCCATTGGAAAGAATAATCAGGTTCTTCTTTCTTCCGGTAATGTAGAGATAGCCGTCATCGTCCTTATAACCAAGGTCTCCTGTTTTGAGCCAGCCGTCCGGTGTCAAGGTATTGGCTGTCTCCTCAGGATTCTTATAGTAGCCCTGCATGACAGACTTACTCCTCGCCCAGATCTCACCGTCTTCAATTCTGACCTCACAGCCCTTGACGATCTTACCCACAGAATCCGGCTTCGGACAGTTCCTGATACCTGTGCAGATTCTCGGTGAACACTCTGTCATACCATAACCCTGGGCAATATCAATGCCGAATTCCTTGTAGCCCTTGATAATTTCGGGGCTCAGATAGGCACCGCCGGAGAAAATTGCAACGAGCTTCTTGCCGAATGTCTGCTGGGCAATCAGCTTTTTCAGCGGAATTTTCTTGGCTGCCTGCTGCATTTTTCCAAGGATCGTCGAGGCGATCATCGGCACAAAGGTGCAAAATTCAGGCTCAAAGAGCTTCAGATTCTTTGCAATATGGAACAGCGAATCATTGACGCAGACATTCACGCCGCGATACAGGCTGTGGAGGATATCAATGGTGAAGCAGAAAACATGATGGATCGGCAGTACCGTCAACAGTTTCATTCCATGATAATCGTCTTCCGGACAGCAGGTGGTATTGTCGATGAAATTGCTGTGTGAAAGCATAACACCCTTGCTCACGCCGGTCGTACCGGAGGTGAACAGAATGGCTGCCAGATCATCCTCTGTCACATCTCCCGTGGGCTGCTGTCCACGGTATTCGGCTGCTATATCGGCAAGATACAGCATTCCCTCCTGGGGCTCTTTCAGATGGACATAGTATTCGATCTGCGGGCAGCGCTCCTTGAACATCGGGATATCCTTGACGTGCTTTTCGTCAAGAAATACCATTTTGCTGTCGGAACGTGCCAGCTCATCGGCGATGTTCTCGGGATTATTATTGGTATCCAACGGAACCGATACATTGCAGCTGCACTGAACGCCGAACCAGGCGGTCAGATATTCCAGCGAGGTGGTGCCTACCAGCGCAATGTGTGTTCTTTCGGTGAAGTGCTTCTGGATCCAGACAGCGATGTCATCACAAGCCTTGCGGAACTCCCGAAAGCTGGTGTTACGGAACTTCTTGCCAATATATTCGCTCAGAAAAATCTCGTCACCAAATTTTTCGTCTGCTCTATAGACGAGCTGTTTCAGTGTTGTAAACTCAGCCATTCTCCTGACCTCCGAAATAGTCCAGCAGATCACCAACTGTCTTGCACTTCATGATCTCTTCCTCGTCGATCTCAACATCAAACTCGGTTTCTGCGTCGCCGAGCATACACATGATATCATAGGAATTAAAGCCAAGATCCTCAATAAAGCGGGACTCTCTGGTAATGCTGTCGGGATCTACCTCAACATACTGGCAAATCAGGTCTTTCATTTTATCAAACATGACACGTTTTCTCCTTTCGATCAGGTCATCTCAATGATCTCTCTCAATGTTTTATTCGGATTTTCAATGCTGCGGAACAGCACTCTGCCGGTGAAATAATACAGGAATTCGATCTCTGCCGGGTTCGCACACTCGGTCTGGTAACCGAAATAGAAGGTCAGACCGCCGTCGTTCGGTCTGTGCATGGCGGTAATGTACATCGGCTTCGGCTGCTTTCCACTGCTGTACCACCAACTCTTGAAGCCGATTCCTTTCAGCGTTGCACCAATACCGGCCAGTGTGCCGGGCTGATAGGTGAAGTCAACGCTGCTGTATGTCGAGCCGGCCGGGGCACCGAATTTCTCACTCAGGTCACCAAAGCTCTGCATCGGTGAGTAGTCGGCGTGCATGAAGATCTCATCCTGGGTCTTTTTGATCAGGCGCATAGACTCAAGAACCGTAGTATCAAGAGGCATGATCGTTCTCAGCGGGAATGCGTGCATTCTTACGCCGCCGCACTTTTTATTATTCAGGGTGGAACGTCTGCTGACAAGATCGCTGATGACGATATCCGTCTCTTTATCATTAAACTTGGAAAGGACTGTTCTGATGGCATGAAGGATAATGGCGCTGACGGGCAGATCATACTCCTGTGCAAACCGCATGATCTTCTCTGTGGAATAGATATCCAGATCATAAGTGATGGTATTGCCCTTACCGTCGGCACTTGCCAGGACTCCCCATCTCTGGTTCGGGTCATTGTTCTTCTTGCGCAGCTGGAACAATCTTCCCTGTCCGGAATAGTCCGTATACATCGGCTCCGGCAGTTCAAGCTGTTTTTTCCAGTATTCAGCATCCTTCTGCTGCTTCTTGCTGCCCTCATACTTCATATCCCTCTTGACAGATTCGATGTATGAGCTCATAGGAGAAGGATAGGGCATATCATACAGCAGGGAACAGTAGATCTCGATAACATCCTTCGTAAAGGCAATGACCGAGCTGGAGTCCATGCAGGCATGATGAACATTGTAATAGAAGCCGTTGTATCCATCCGGGAGCGACACAATAACAATTCTGGACAGCTTTCCGCCGTAGGTATCGAAAGGCTGTGAGGTCCATTTATTGAGTACATCCTTGATCTTCTCTTCCTTCCAGGCAGAGAAATCGTAGTACTCAAAATGCTCGTTCTGATAAGGCACGACATACTGCCAGAGCTCGCCTGTATCAGGATCCTTCCAGAGTCTCAATCTCATTGATTCACATCTCTCGACTGCCCGGTTCAGAGCCTCGCGGAGAGCAGCAACATTGAGATCCATCTGCAGATACTGACCTGCGCCGATGTTCTCGACTTCGTCAGTACAGCCCTCTTTGACCAGAGAAAGATTCAACAGCTGTGCATACGTCAGTGGGTAACAATCATAGTTGATTCCGCCGATATTTTTCAGCATTTTTTTCACCGTCCTAAGCAAATAATTTCTTGATGCGAATAATTCACGCTAATTTCATTATAACGCAATCCCTTGTGAATTGCTATTGACAGAAATACCAAATATAGGAAAGATATTTAGTTATCTGTTTAAAGGGCTTTTTTTAGCGCAAAAAGACCGCTGCCTGGTGTTGGCAGCAGTCCTTGCGCGGTGGGATTCCGGTATCGTTTTTTCTGTAATCCAAAGCGGAAATGCGCCGGACAGTTGTGACGCATTTTCGTATAATACAGGTTGTTTATGTCCTATCCTGAGGCTTTCTTTTCTTCATCAGCAAAGCACCTGCCAGACCGGAGAGCGCTGCCGTGATCCATGCAGCGGCAGCGGATGCCCCTCCCGTTTTCGGCACATTGCCGGGAGTGGGTTTGCTTTCCTGAGGAACAGGAGGAATATCCGAAGTCTCTTTTTTCTGCTCCGCATGGATCCGGATTTCCAACTCGCCGTCAGCAAAGACTAATCTGGCAGTATTATCACCGTCAGTCAGCACTCTGTCCAGGAAGTCCTTGCTCAGGGTCAGTTTACCATCTTCAAGCGTAACACCCTCGGTTGCTTCCGTTCCGGCAGTACCGCCGCCGATGCGGATCACGACAGTCTCGGATTCAGAATTGGTTTGGAGAGTAATTCCCTCGTCCCCGTTTCTGTCCCAAGTAAATTCTGTCTTGTCGGCGGTGATCTCCTTAATCGGCTGCTCATTGATTACCTGAACGGCAATTGACAGCTCACCGTCAGCAAAGACTAAT
>ONEU01000049.1 GCA_900316925.1 uncultured Eubacteriales bacterium | reverse complement strand
AGTTTTTCATTTGTAATTCCTCCGATTACACTATTATTGTACGGAGAAATTGAATAAATCACAAATGTGCGAGCGAGAAATGTGTGTAACTGCCGATAAAACCTAATTTTTTCATAAGTCCGTTATCAACACTCGTACCATGAAAAAGCACCTTTTATCTGTTGGGTAAAGGGTGTTTTTTTGTTTTTCGCAAACAACGCTACATACGCTTCGGCAATACAATTTTCACAGCCCTGGTAAAGTGTGCTGTTCACAATTTCTCAGAACTGTACCGGCTGTTTGCAATACAGACTAAGTACAAGCAAACGAAAGCATCACGGTATATCAGAGGATTTCACCTCAAAAAAACACTTGAATACTACGTCGAAATATAGTATAGTGAGGGCGAGAGACAACGCAAATCACTTTTTCTCTCATCCGATAATTCATTCCGAGGTGATGTAAAATGGCGGGTTTTGTTGAGGCGATCAGGAAAGGCTTTACTGGCGGGGATGTTTTCGATCAACGAGCAAAAGGGCTGCACCAGGACTTTATTGCGGAAATGAACCGCATGGCGGAGGATGAACAGTACCTCCCGAAAAACTCTTCTATGGATATGCGGTATAACTTCCGTCTGCAGCAGCACCGTGCCTCCGAACAT
Source organism: uncultured Eubacteriales bacterium (assembly GCA_900316925.1). GTDB lineage: Bacteria > Bacillota > Clostridia > Oscillospirales > Acutalibacteraceae > UBA1213. The sequence goes on along the minus strand of ONEU01000049.1, from coordinate 2,383 downwards.
GGTATCCGCATCAGGCGCAGATATCTGACGGACGAGAAATCCCATACCGGCGTTTCTGTTCTGATGGGAAAGGATAAACGGTATGTGACCCGTATTCCGGCCACCGTCTGCCACTTTGAAAAGACCTTTTTGTCAGACCGTAAAACCGTCAGAAAAGAAAAAACCGGCGGAACCGTCTATTCCTACGTTGTCTTTGCCAACGAACAGAATCCTGACGATACATACTGCTGCCCGAACTGCGGCGATATCAATACCATCATGCAGCTCCTGGAACAGGGCTGCCGGAGCTGTCGGACAAAGTATATCCTGCCGGATCTGTATCCCAGGATCACAAACTTCTATACCATGAGGGAAAAATCCTATGTCCGTACTTCTCCCTTTCCGTTTATCCTGCTGGGTATCGCTTTTGCACTGTCCGTCTTCTTTTTTACCTTTGCGAAAACACTGGAAATGGATATTCAGCTTCTTCTCTCATTGCTGGCAACGGTCTTTTGCGGCGTGGTGATCGGTTTCCTGCTGTATCCCATCGGCATCCTATCCCTGCTGCTCCTTGATGCCATCGTGAGCGGACCGCAGCTCTACGCTTTTAATAAAACGAGAAAAAAACTGCCCCTTTTTATGCAGAAATATGATCCGTTCTTCTCTGTGGATTTCTTTGTCGGGAAGGTCAACAATCTGCTGAAAACCCTGGTGTTTACGGATGACTATTCCAACTGTTCGGTGTATGAGAAAAACGGTGATAATCCCTGCAAGGATATTGTGGATGTGGAATATCAGGGCGTGATCGGACTCAACAGCACCAGCTGTGACGATCAATATGTCTACATTGATATTGATGTTTACGCCAGAACGGCGTTTATGAAAAACCGCAGGCTAAAACAAAAAGACGAGTTATTCCGTATGAAGCTGTGCCGCTCCGTGAGTGTTCAGGACGACTGCAATGCTTCTGTGCACAATATCCAATGTCATGCCTGCGGTGCCAGTTTTAATGCTGTCAGAGAAAAGAACTGTCCCTACTGCCGCAGCGCATACAATCTGAGGGACTACGATTGGGTGGTAACAGCATTTGAAAGAAAGGGCCATTGATCCTCCCACCTGAATACCCTTCGGGAAGATCGTATTGACGCCGGTACCCATGCTTGTCCCATCTTTATTCTCCATCAAAAAAGGACATCGTCGGGCAGAGGATTCTTCCGGATCAAAAGAACCCTGCCCGATCTGATGTCCTTTCTTCGTATCAGACGATTATCGTCGTGAAAAAACTTACATACCATCATTCCGGGAAAACAGGTACTCTGACAGAACCAGTCCCGGTGCAGAAGGTCAGAGGGTGCGGACACAACCGGCAGCGTGACAGCACCGCGGCTTATTTGACATGGGCACGAAGGTACTCCACCCAGAGCTTACAGCCTTTGTTATTGAGATGCATCCCCATATAACTTGGGTCACCGCAGATCTCATACACCAGGTTACCGTTACCGTCTTTTACTGCGGAGGCAATATCCAGGAAGACAAAACCTCTCTCCTTGCAAACTTCCTTTGCCTGTTCATTAAACGCTGCGATATTGGCATTATTCAGCAGATCGCGGCGCTGCATACCGGAGATCATCGGCGTCACAGACTGAATATAGATCTGCACATCCGGACATTTCAGCAAAATCCGGTCCGTGAAATCCTTCATGGCTCTGATGGTGTCATTGACACCGTAACCGCCGATATCATTCATCCCTAGCATGATGAAGACCTTCTTCTTGCCGGTCAGCTGAACGCCATCCTCCATGAGCATTTTCTGGCCGTTATAGACGGGATGGACATTATATTTATAGTTAATGTCCCACATAGCACTATGATAGCCGATGCCCACAGAACAGAGAAATTCCGCATTTCCCAGACAGCCGTTCTCAGCGTAATAATACAGCTTGTTGGAAACGCTGTCACCGACAAAGACAGCATCATCGAACCAGGACGGCTCTACCTGATCGCCTGTCAGCACGGGCTGATCCTTGTACACAGGCTTCGGCGGCGGCGGAGGCGGCTCTGTGACTGTCACCTGACATTCCGAGATCTGACCACTGTCGGTCTTGGCTGTGATCGTTGCCGTGCCCAGCGCTTTCGGCGTCACAACCCCGTCGGACGACAGATCCAGTACGTTACCGTCTGACCAGTACCAGGTAAAGACACAGGTGGCATTCGTTGTGTAGTTCAGCTTGTAGGTGGAATTGAGGGGAACGATGATATTACTGTCCTGCAGCTTGATCCATGACGTCTCTTTCACAACAGACGACTGCTGGCTGACCTGGGGCTGACTGGGTTCCGGCTGGCTCGATATCTCCTGGACGGATTCCTGTTGACTCAATTCCTCTTTGCTGGATTCCTCTTTGCT
>ONEU01000091.1 GCA_900316925.1 uncultured Eubacteriales bacterium | reverse complement strand
GGCAACAGCGTAAAGGTTACCTGCTCCTCCACCGGCGGCAGCGGCACCAAGCAGTATTATGTCGGCCTCAGAAAGTCAACAGAAAGCAGCTTTACCGACATCCAGGCTTATTCTACCAATACATCCTGCACGGTGAAGCCCTCTACAACAGGTACATACGTTCTCCGTGTTACGGTAAAGGACGCTACAGGCAAGCTCTCCAGAAAGGAATTTGACCTGACTGTTAAGGCTGCACTGGTCAATACCTCCAAGGTTTCCAAGACAACGATCTCTAAGGGCAACAGCGTGAAGGTGACCTGTGCATCTACCGGCGGCGTTGGTACAAAGACGTATGCTGTATGGTACAGAAAGTCCACCAACAGCACCTGGCAGACCGCTCAGAGCTACAAGACAAACACATCTGTGACCGTGAAGCCCGCCTACACCGGAACATATTATATCCATGTGAAGGTTAAGGATGCTAACGGCACCATCAAGCTCAAGAGCTTCACACTCAAGGTGAATGCAGCTCTTGCAAATACCTCCAAGCTTTCCGCAACCTCCATCAACTATGGCAGCAGCGTAAAGGTTACCTGCGCTTCCACCGGCGGCGTTGGTACAAAGAAGTATGCTGTATGGTACAAGAAGTCCACTCAGACCTCCTGGACCCAGGTAAAGACCTTTGGCACCTCTACTACTGCTACCGTGAAGCCGAAGTCAACCGGCACCTACACCGTCAGCGTGAAGGTAAAGGATGCTAACGGCACGATCGTGGCCAAGAGAATGACGCTGAAAGTCAAGGCAGCTCCTCTGACCAATACCACTACCCTGTCCTCCATGGCAATTCTCAAGGGTAACAGCTTCACCGTGAACTGCTCCGCTACCGGCGGCACAGGCACCAAGAAGTACGCTGTATACTACAAGAGAACAGATTCCAGCTCCTGGACAACGAAGCAGAATTTCACCACCAATACTTCTGTGACGATCAAGCCTGTTTCCGCAACCACTTATGATGTATGCATCAAGGTAAAGGACGGCAACGGCACTATTTCCAAGATGTATAAGACTGTGGCAGTAAACACCAAGAGCGCAAGCTTTGCCAATACTTCCACCGTCAGCGCTACCTCCGTATCCGCAGGCACAAAGGTGACCATTTACGGTTCATCCAACTATGCAAACGATATGGCAATGTACAAGTATGAGTACAGATCTGAGAGCGCCGGCTCTTATACAACCATCAAGGATTACACCACCTCTACCACCGCTTCCTTTACTCCCTCCAGCGCCGGCAGATACTTTGTCAGAGTCATTGCTTATGACATGACTCCGAATACGAAGGTTAAGTGCTTCGTTGTAACTGCTAAATAATTCTTTCTGAAGCAGGGAACCTGCTGCAGATAAACAGAAGGGCTGTCGCATAGCGGCAGCCCTTTGGTTTTGAAAAAAAGCTGCCGCATGTCAGAATGCAGCAGCTTTTTTGTATGTATGAACAACAAATCAAATCATCGTGTAAACGCTCACAATACCGGTGGGGTGGATCAGGATTGATTCACCAGATCGCCCAGAGGGGTGCTGAGGGTAATGGGTCTGAACTCGGCGGCATTGCCCTCGCCTTTAGCAACGACCTTGCCGCCGCCGTACAGAAAGTTTGTCAGGTACTCCTCTGTAAAGAGGTTCTGCATCCCCTGCTGCTCCACGGCAGAGAGGACGGTGAGTGAGTTGGCACATGATTTTCTGGCGGCAATACTGTCCGTGGGAGCGGGAAGTGTTGCCGTGACCAGATAGCCGGCAGAATCCTCGTTGATCGTGCCGGCCACCACACCGCTGTAGAAATCTCTCAGAACGGCGTCAAGCTTGGAAGCGTCAGCGCGGAGCTGGGCATCATTGACCTGGCTCCAGGCAGAAGTGACAACGTTATTCTGTAACTGAGAGGTGACGTTGCTGATGGTATTGCTCACGTTGCTTTCGATATCCTTGAGAGATGTGGAGCAGCCGCCCACGACAGCGGTACCTGCCAGCGTCAGTATTGCGGCAGTGAGTGCGATGATTTTCCTTTTCATTTTCATTCCTCCTTGATCGGTCAGTCGAGGATGTCCCCCAGTTTTGTGGAAAGGGAGAGTGTTCCCTTGATATTTTCGGGTTTGATATCATCCTTATAGTAGATGTTCTTCTCGGCGTCAAAAACGAAGTCGGAGATGACATCCTCCTTGAGATATTCGGTCAGACCGGATTTTTCCAATGCGGAACGGACGGTCAGAGATTTAGCCGCTTCCTGACGTTCTGCCATATTTGCGTCCTTGCCGGGGAGGGGTTCGGTGACCTTGTCGCCGTCAGATTCCTCGTTGACGCTGCCAAGCTTAACGTTGGTGTAGAAGGTCTTGATGGAGTTGTTGATTTTCAGGGCGTCATGGCGCAGTTCGTTGGCAACAATCATTGCTTCACTGGTTTCCTTCTGATCGGCGCAGCCGACGGGCAGAAGCAGTGCGGCGAGACAGCAGCAGACCAGCAGCAGCCGTAATACACGTTTCATGGAAAGTCCTCCTTAAATAAAGCCGTTTTTCTTTGCCCACAGTTCAAGGGAATCGGCACTGTAAGAAAGTTTTTTAAGCGTTTCGATGATTTTCATAAAGTCGTCCTGCTCACCGTCGTTGATACGGCCGTCCTCCAGCACCCGGTAGATGGTATCGCTGGATTGCTGCAGATAGTGCAGGGCGGACATGAGACGCACAGAGATCTCGTTAAGATCATCATACATCAGGGTAGGCTTATCCTTACCGATAGGACATTGATTGGTGCAGTAGTAGTTGCACAGCTCCGGTGCTTCATAGACCCTTGCCATGGACACCACATCGTCAGGACTGGGCATCTTATCACCGCTTTCAATGGCCAGTAGTTTTGTACGCTCAATATAGACAAGGTCCTGCGCACTCTCGCAGTTATTGAGCAGGGGTTTCTTGCGGGCTGCATTTTTCCGCGCTTTACGATAGATAGTATCTTCCATAATGCCCTCCATGATCGTTTTGTCAGATGTTACTCCCATTATAACAAATCTGCCTTGGTTTTGCAACGATTCTGTGCAGCACAGCACGGAAATTCGTTTTGACCTGACAGTTTCCGTGGCAGCGCAGGTAGATCGATTGACAGTACTTGAAAAAAAGCGAAAAAAATTAGAAATACCTCTTGCAATTTCTGAAAAGATGTGGTATGATAGTCGAGTAGTCTGATGAAGACGATGTGCGCCGGTAGCTCAGTTGGATAGAGTGACTGGCTACGAACCAGTAGGTCGGGGGTTCGAGCCCCTCCCGGCGTGTGCTTGTCCCCACAGGATCTGTGGGGACGCTGATTCATCAGCAAAAATCGTTCGGCTGTTGTGAGGACGACTGATATGGAGGCTTAGCTCAGCTGGTTAGAGCGTCTGCTTGACATGCAGGAGGTCACTGGTTCAAGTCCAGCAGTCTCCACCACCTTTTTTCGGTCAAAGTACCGGACAGCAGCTTCAGAGTTGAATATGGAGGATTAGCTCAGCTGGTTAGAGCGCCTGCTTCACATGCAGGAGGTCACCGGTTCAAGTCCAGTATTCTCCATGCTTCCGCTATGGAAGATAACAAGCGACAGGTCGATCACCTGTCGCTTGTTCTGTATGCTGTGAAATATGAAGTTTTAGAGGTTTGGCAGTTCCCCGTCTCCCGGTTTTTGAGTGATTGCGTTTCCGGTAATAACTCAAAACACGTCAATTTTTGGAAGGGGGCCTGGGGGAACCACGAAGCTCCGAATCACGGAAATCCATTTTGAAAAATCCATGCCTGAAAGTCCCTGCAAAAGCCTCGTCAACCACAATGATAAGTAAGTGTTGACCAATTGCTGCAAGGCTTATTCCGCGGCGAATTTTGGAAAGGGGTCCGGGGAAAACCTTTTTTTCGCCAGAAAAAGGATTTCCCTGGGAACTGGCAGGGCAAAATTGATTTTCGTGGTTCCGTATGCAACGGGGTTGCTGTTTTGAAAAAAGTATGTTATGATAAAAGAAATATAACTGGTTCTTTGGGAAGTGATGGTGTTGAAAACAAAAATTCTGTCTGCGCTCAAGCATACGGAGGGTTATGTTTCAGGCGAGCAGCTGAGCACGGAGCTGGGGATGACCAGGAGTGCGGTGTGGAAGTATATCAAGGCACTCAAGGCAGACGGCTATAAGATCGACTCGGTGCGGAATAAGGGGTATCGGCTGATTGCGTCTCCCGACAAACTGGATGAGGAGGATATCACCAACGGGCTGGAAACCACTCTGGTGGGGAAAAAGCTCATTCTGCTGGATGAGGTGGATTCCACCAATGAGGAGGTCAAGAGGCTTGCGGCACAGGGTGCAGAGGACGGTACGGTGGTAGCGGCTGAGCACCAGACGTCGGGGCGGGGACGGTTCGGACGGGTGTGGGATTCGGATAACGGCGGTCTGTATTTTACGATACTGCTGCGGCCGGAGCTGCCGCCGTCGGATATTGCGTCTATTACGCTTGCGGCGGGCTATGGAGTCTGCCTGGCGGTGAGGGAGTATTCCGGTGCGGATGCACGCATCAAGTGGCCGAATGATGTGATTATCGGGAACCGTAAGATCTGCGGCATCCTTACGGAGATGGCGGCGCAGAGTGACCGGATCGATTATGTGGCCATCGGTATCGGCATCAATCTCAACCATCGGCTTTTTCCGGAGGAGATTGCGTATAAGGCTACGTCCCTGCTGCTGGAGACAGGCAAGCAGGTTGACCGGAGCACCTTTCTGGCACTGGTGCTGAATCATCTGGATAAGGTGCTGACCAGGTTCCTGGTGAGCCTGTCGGTGGAGGACCTGGACGACTTCAAGGCCATCTGCGCAACGATCGGCAGACGGGTAGAAGTTGATCGGGCAGGCAGCAAGCTCAGCGGTATTGCAACGGATATCACCTCCGGCGGCGAACTGGTCGTGACGGATGATGACGGCGTGAATGTCGTGGTCGGCTCGGGAGAAGTCACCGTACAGGGTATTTATTGAGACAACCCATCCCAAAGCAGTTGTAATCCGGCTGCTTTGGGATGTTTTTTGAACTCCTGATATGTAATGATAAAATAAGTATAGGAAAATCGAAAAAAATATGGTATACTATATCATAAAGTATTATGAAACGGCGGTGATCACATGAAAAGGTTGGATAACGAAAAAAGCAGGACCATTGATTATGCGGCCGGCACGGCGGTGCTGGAGGATTATTACGAAAGACAGTTTGAACTCGTCAAAAAGGGCAATACGGATCTTGTCACGCTGGAGCTGATGATGCTTGGCAGAGCATTGGATTTCATGCAGTTTGCGAATAAGCGGCTGGGTGTTGCGCTGGATACGAGTGAAGCGTCTGTAGACCTGTTTGAAGAGGTGCTTGACGCGCTGAACCGTGGAATCGTGCAGGACGATCTGTTTTCCGATGAGTCGGGCAGTATCGCGAAATGCCTGTGCGCCTATCTGGGGCTGTTGATTCTTGCGAATATCGGCGGCAAGTGGGAGCACACCGAAAACGGTTATGCCATCAATGTGAACGGCCGTGAAGCATATGTGAATGACTATATTGAAAGGCGGCTGATCGGGCTGTCGGCAGAACCGCTGCCCGAATACTATCGGTCCGTCAAGATCGTGAAAACATGATTATGGGAGGATACCATGCCAAATTACAGAGCAGACAGAATGTCAGAGGATATACAGAGAGAGATTGCAGCCATCCTGCGGGAGATGAAGGATCCCCGGCTGCATAAGGGGATCATCAGTGTGGTACGCTGTGAGACCGCCCATGACCTCTCTTACAGCAAGGTCTATATCAGCTCCATAGAGGGGCTGGATACAGCCAGGGAAGCTGTCAAGGCACTGAAAAATGCCCAGGGCTTTATCCGCCGTGAACTGGGGGTACGGCTGAAGCTGCGCTATGCGCCGGTGTTGGCCTTTGAGGCGACAGATTCCATTGAGTACAGCGCCAATATAGCAAGGCTCCTGAACGATATCCAGTACAGCGAGCCGGAAGATAACGGAGAGAATGAAGAATGAAAGAAATCACCAGACAGGAAGCAGCCGAACTGCTGAAAAGCTATGATAACGTAGCCATATTGATGCACCAATCACCCGATGGAGACGCCGTTGGCTGTGCCTATGCGCTGTGCACGGCGCTGAGACGGCTGGGCAAGAAAGCACAGCCCTTCTGTACGGATCCCATGCCCTCCACCTATTCCTACCTGACAGAGGGGTATGAGGAGCAGGTGTTCGAGGTGGAGAAGGTGGTGAGCGTTGACCTGGCGACAGAGAACCTGTTCGGCAAGAAACTGTCAGGTTACTGCGGAAAGGTGGATCTTTGTATCGACCATCACGGTTCCAACTCCGGCTATGCCGCCTGCGGGATTATTGATGCCAGCGCAGGCGCCTGTGCCCAGATCGTTGCGGATATCATTGACTGCATGGGTGTGACCATCGACCCCTATATTGCGGATGCGATTTTTACGGGGATCACCACGGATACCGGGTGCTTTAAATTCTCCAACGCCAAAGCGGATTCCTTCCGCATGGCAGCGGATATGATCGACAAGGGCGCCCGCAGTGTGATGATCAACCGGTTGGTGTTTGATACGAAATCCCGTGAGCGTCTGGAAGCGGAGCGGTTGGCACTGGATTCCATGCGGTTCTACTGTGACGGCCGTATTGCGACCATCCGGGTGACCAAGGAAATGCTGCGGCAGTCGGGTGCGGAGGAGAGTGATACCGAAGGGATCGCGTCCATTCCCCGGCAGATCGCAGGCGTACAGGCCGGCATTACCCTCCGGGAGAAGGATGAGGGGCGGTACAAGATCTCACTGAGAACCACGGATGATGTAGATGCGTCTGCCATCTGCGCCCGATTCGGCGGCGGCGGTCATAAGGCAGCCGCAGGCTGTTCCATCGAGGGAACGGCGGATGAGGTGGAAAAGCAGATTGTACAGGCGGCATCCGAAATGATTGAGAGTAAGACATGAACGGAATTTTGATTATTGATAAACCGAAGGATTTTACGTCGTTTGATGTTACGGCCGTCGTAAGGGGCTGTATGCACGAGCGCAAGACAGGTCATACCGGGACGCTTGATCCGATGGCGACGGGGGTGCTCCCCATGCTGTTGGGAAGTGCGACGAAGGCACAGGGGCTGCTGCCCGATACGGATAAGGAATATGAAGCCGACTTTCGGTTCGGCATGGCCACCGATACCCTGGACATCACCGGCAAGGTGTTGTCCGTGAGTGAGAAGAAGGTGTCACAGGGGGATGTGGAGAATATCCTGCCGCAGTTCCGTGGAAGCATCCTGCAAAAGCCGCCGATGTATTCCGCCGTGTATAAGGACGGTGTGCGGCTGTATGAACTGGCAAGGAAGGGCATCGAGGTAGAGCGTGAGGCACGGTGCGTGGAAGTGCGTGTGCTGGAGCTGCTGTCCTTTGATGAAGCGGCTCAGAGCGGCAGACTGCGGATCGCCTGCTCCAAGGGGACATACATTCGTGTGATCTGTGATGATATGGGCAGATTGCTGGGCTGCGGCTGTGTGATGACCGCCCTTCGCAGGACCAGAGCCTGCGGGTATACCTTAGAGGATGCTGTTCCGCTGCAGAAGCTTCGGCAATTGGCGCCTTTGGGACAGGCGGAAGCATTGGTGCGGCCGGTGGACAGTATTTTTGCCGGATTTCCCAGAGTGACCGTCAGCGAAAAGCAGACTGTGCGCTTTCAGAACGGCGGCGCCCTGATGCTGGAGCGCCTGAAAAAGCTCCGGCAGGTGACTGACGGTGAACTGCTGCGGGTGTACGGTGCGGACGGGACTTTTCTGGGAATCGGTGTGATCCGCCTGGAACAGCAGGAGCTTGCCGTCAAGAAACGATTTTGAATTGGTGACAACAAGATGGAAATTATCAAGGAACTGAACCGCTCACAAGAGCCTACGGCAACGGCCCTGGGCTATTTTGACGGGGTACACCTGGGGCACCGGGCGGTCATTCAGGAAGCAGTCAGCTATGCCGCGCAGAACGGCGTGCTGCCTGCGGTTTTTACATTACAGCAAAGTCCCCGGCTGGTGCTGTTTGGGGAAGCGCCGAAGCACATTGTCCCGTTGGAGGATAAGTTGGCGGTACTGGAGGAGCTGGGCGTACAGCGGGTATATCTCATTGACTTCCGTACCATCCGCCATATAGATGCCGAGAGCTTTGTACGGGATATTCTCGTGGGCTGTTTCCATGCGGTTCATGCGGGCTGCGGCTTTAACTATCACTTTGGCAGCGGCGCGTCCGGCAACGGGGAGATACTGCATACCCTCTGCCGTCAGTACGGCGTCAGCGAGACGACGCAGCCGCAGCTGTGCTATGGGGAACTGCCCATCAGCTCCACCCGTATCCGGAAGAGCATTGCCGCCGGGGATATTCCGGCTGCCAATGAAATGCTCGGCAGACAGTATGGCTTCCGGCTGGAGGTGATACATGGCCGCCGTCTGGGGCACCGTCTGGGCTATCCCACCCTTAACCAGCGCTTCCCGGAGGGACTGGTACAGCCGCCCTTCGGTGTGTATGGCTCTTGGGTGACGGTGGACGGGCAGCGCTATCGGGGGATCTCCAATATCGGGGTGAAACCGACCGTCGGTTCGGATGAGGTGCTGATTGAGACCTGGCTGCCGGTGTATCACGGACGGGAGCTGTATGGTGAGGTGCTGGACATCCGGTTCGACTGCTTTGTCCGGCCGGAGCGGAAATTCAACAGTCTGGATGAATTAAAAGCGGCGATTGAACACGACAGGCAAATCCTGGCGGCAGGATGGGTTCAGTCATAAGGAGTAACGATCATGGTTTTTGCGTTTTTACCCACAGCGTTGGTATTTTTTCTGGCGATGTTTTTCTTTGGAGCGGGCATTGCGCTGTTATTGGGGAGCAGTCTGTTCGGAGCAATAGCGGGACTGGCTGCCATGCTGCTGTCCCTGGCGGCGGAGCTCATTGCCATCAAGGGTTCCCATAAGCTCTATGTGGCCTCCATGAATCTGCTGCCGGTGGATTATGACAAGTGGCTTGCCCGGCAGGAGAAGATTGCTGCCCGCAGCGTGGGAATGAAACGGCTATTTGTGTACTGCAATATCCTGTTCGGTGCGCTGTCGTATGAAAAAGCGGAGACGGCACAGGAGTATCTGGAGATTTTGCAACCCTATGCCGAGAAGAAGAAGTCGCCGATGGCGGCGTTCCATTTCTATGGAGGGATGCTGTCGCTGCGGGAGAAGCTGCAGGATCTGTCCCAGGCGGATTATCTGCTTGCGAAGATGTATGAAGCGCTCAATAACCCGAAATTTCCCGGAGGCGGGATACAGTTGATGTATGTGAGACGGTTCGAGGCAGCACGCCTGGAGGTGGAGTTTTACAAACGCACGCCGGAGGAGCTGCGGACGGCAGACAGAGTGATCGCCGAGCAGATGATCGCATCGTCTCGTGCAAGCCAGCCCCTGGACGGCGACATTTCCAGAAGCGTCGGGTACCGTATGCTGGCGGGTTATTACAATGCCGGTCTTTCCTGTGCCGTACTGGGCAGACAGCAGGAGGCGGATGCATATTTCGGGAGAATCGCCCAGTCGGAGTGTCGTTATCCGTTAGTTGACCGGGTGCGGCAGTATCTCGAAAAACGGGAACTTTCCGTCCTGTATGCCGTCATCCCGTGACCGTATCGGAAGTACACCCCTGACAGTTGTTGTCAGGGGATTTTTTCTGTCACGAGTAGCCAAAGAGGGAGAGCCGGTTATGCTCATCGCAGACCGCCAAAAAGACTTCACTGGCATGGTGAAAGCCCTGCTTTCGGAGCTGACGGGTGAGCCACACATCGTCAAGTCCCCGGCGTTTCAGGTTTTCCCCCAGGATGCGTCCGTCCATGATCAATTCGGTGCTGATGGCCTCCTCCTCGGCGGCAAGTCCCAGGTCGGAGGGATTCAGCGGGCGTTTACTGCTGTGGGGCAGAATCGTGAGACGGCCGTTGCACTCAAAGACGGCGGTACGGATATCGTTGAGGTCAAAATAGCCCTCCTGTCGGCACAGCAGCAGGAACTCACTCAGCTCCAGCTTGGCTTTTTTCATGTTCTCCCGATAGAGCTTGCCGTCATTGAGGATGATGGTGGGAGAACCGTTGAGATACTTCCGTGTGCGGGGCAGCTTCTGGGTGAGCAGACTCAGTACGATGGCCACGGTGCCGTAAACGGCCATTGCCAGGAGCGGTTTCCAGGGCGCTTCCAGCTCGGTGGCCAGTTCGGCGGCAATCGAACCGATGGTGATGCCCGTGATGTAATCGAAGAAATCCAGTTGGGAGATCTGCTTGTGACCGATCAGCTTGGCGATCAAAAACAGCGCCCCTGCGGAAAGCAGAGAGGTGAGCAGGACTTTGAACCATTCCATAAAAATACCCCCTTGTTGATAGGCTTATCATTCCCCCAACGGGGATGAAGTAATCAACAAGGGGATGTTTATTTTTCGCAGCGCTCCCGCTGGGTGACGATCACGGCAAGGGTGTCGCCAAGCTGCACCAGGACGGCCGAAAGAATGGTCAGTTCATCGTTGGTCAGACGGCAGGCAAGGGTATTGGCAACGGCGGTGACCGCTGCGGTCAGCTCACAGGGCTGCATAGAAATCACTCCTGTATATCCTATGCGGACGGCGGGTGATGGGTTACACGGCATACAGGTTAAGGTCCCAGGCGGGGATGTGGGGGTGCTGCCGGAGGAAGAAGCGGTAGCCGGGCTGTATGGAATGAAGCAGCAGCGGGAGCTTGAAGATATCCTCACTGCGGTGATAGAGGGCGATATTCAGCTTCGGCTTATCACGCTGCAGAGTGCGGATGCTGCCAAGCAGGGCCTGTTCCTCAGCACCCTCCACGTCGGCCTTGAGATAGGAAAGGGAACGGCGTTTATAGAGCGTGTCAACGGCGGTGACAGGAAGGGAACGGCTGCCGTCCTGACGGATGGAAGAGCCTCTGCCCACGGAACCATGAAAGGGAAGATCGGTGTCATGTGACCAGATCCCCATGCGGAAGAGTTGGGTATGGGGAAGATGTCCGGCAGCCTCACGGAGCTTGCGGTAGGTTTTTTCGTCAGGCTCCAGAGCGGTGATATGGCGGTAGAACCCGCCGGTATAGTGCAGGAACTCCGCAATGGTGTCGCCGCGGTAAGCGCCCAGATCCAGATAGCTTTCGTCCTGCCCTAATTGAAGGATATCACGGAAAACATCGTCCTTGTCGGAAAAACAGCCGGTGAAGCCGGAAAGCTCTCCCGTGAGCTTGAAGCGGACGACGCATTCCAGGGTCTTTTTGGAGAGCGCATCGCCCAGAAGATCGTAAACGGTGCGGAGCTCCTTTTCGTGGGCACGGTAAAAGTCGGCGTTAAAGATATTGTCGCCGTAGACCGGCACATCGGCACAGCGGACAGTATGGGTTTGTGAAAGACGGAGGATGCTGTCAATGACCTCGGGACGCTGTGACCCGAAAGCCACGAGAAGAATGGGGTCCTCAAAGTCCCGGGTGATCTCCGACAATGCCCTGACCGGGAAGCCGCGGAACTGTCGGCTGCGGACAAAGCCGTCGCTGGCCGTCACACCGCTGACAGGGATGTGGAGGCGTTCCAGTTCATTGAGGATTTTATCGGCGCCGTTGCCGGTGCCATAGAGGATGATCGGTCTGGCGGTCATAGAAAGCTCCTGCCAGAGATCGTGAGCGGGAAATGTCATAACATCACCTATTGACGAAAAATAGCAATAAAAAGGCACGGTTACCTGATGGAGTGACCGTGCCTGAAAATCAAAGGGAATAGCCGGATGTGGGAAACGGCAGTCTGACTGCCTGTACGGGGTGACCGTCAGCGGATAACAGCAGTATCAGGCGTTGCGGCCACAGCATTTTTTGTATTTTTTACCGCTGCCGCAGGGACAGGGATCGTTGCGGCCGATCTTGACCTTCTTGACGGTGCGGTTAACAGGACCGCTGCTGCCGTCGAGATTGGTGGAGGTGGGCATGGCAACCTGCTCACGCTGCATGAACTTGCCGGCAGCTTTCTGAATGTCGTCTTCGGAATAGGTCTTTTCCTCTTCAGAAGTGCTGACTTCTTCAGCGGCAGATTCGCTGTCGGTTTCTTCAGGCTCTGCGGTGATGACGGCATCTGCCTGCAGCGGCTCATCCTCGTCAACCGGGGTGACGATGGGTACGGCCTGGAGATCCTGTTCAGCTGCATCGGCAGCCTTCTGCGCACTCAGGGCAGCAAGGGCAGCCGCTCTGGCACGACCGCTGGCAGCACGCTTGATAGCAAGCTGACGCATTTCATCCTGCTGTCTCAGACGCTCGCTGACACGCTTCGGGATAACCATGAGCATCTTGATGGTATCCTCACGGATGGACTTGATCATGTCGTCAAACATATCAAAGCCTTCGAGTCTGTATTCTACAACCGGATCGTGCTGACCATAAGAACGCAGGCGGATACCCTTTTTGAGTTCCTCCATTGCGTCGATGTGCTCCATCCAGTAGTTATCCACATTCTTGAGCAGGTACACACGCTCAAGCTCTCTCATGGTCTCCTCGGGAACCAGTTTCTCGTTCTCTTCGTATTCCTTGGTGGCTTTCTCGGTGAGCATCTCTATGAGATAATCCTTTTCAAGGGTTTCAAGCTCCTCCGGGGTGTAGACAAGGGTTTCCTCGTCGCTCTCGTCGATGAGCCAGCCGCGCAGGGATTCTCTCAGACCCTCCAGGTTCCAGTCATCCTTCTCGTCAAAGGGCAGGTACTCTGCAATCTTGGCGGATACGGCATCGGGAATCATCTTGAGGATGGTTTCACGCAGGTTTTCGCCATCGAGCACCTGGTCACGCTGGGTGTAGATGATCTCTCTCTGGCGGTTCATCACGTCGTCAAATTCCAGCACGCTCTTACGGATATTGAAGTTACGGGCCTCAACCTTTGCCTGCGCACTGGCAATGGTATTGGACAGCAGCTTGCTCTCCAGCGGCTCGTCCTCTTCACCGGGCATTCTGTCCATGATGGAGGCAATTCTGTCGCCGGCAAACAGACGCAGTAGATTGTCCTCGGCCGACAGATAGAAGCGGCTGGCACCGGGATCGCCCTGACGTCCGGCACGGCCGCGCAGCTGGTTGTCGATACGTCTGGATTCGTGACGCTCGGTACCCATGATGAACAGACCGCCGGCTTCTCTGACCTTTTCGGCTTCCGCTTCGGTCTCGGCATGGTATTTTTCCAGCAGCTCACGGTAGAGTTTCCTGGCGTTGATGATCTCTTCGTCGGTGGTCTCCGCATAGCCGGTAGCTTCCTCGATCAGTTCGTCGGAGTAGTCTCTTCTGCGCATTTCTGCCCTTGCGAGGAACTCATCATTACCGCCGAGCTTGATATCCGTACCACGTCCTGCCATGTTGGTGGCAATGGTGACGGCACCGAGCTTACCGGCCTGTGCAACGATCTCGGCTTCCTTCGCATGGAGCTTCGCATTGAGGACATTGTGCTTGATGCCCTTCTTTTTGAGCAGGGCACTCAGCTCTTCGGACTTATCAATGGATACCGTACCGACCAGAACAGGCTGACCGTTCCTGTTGGCTTCGGCAATATCGTTGATGAGAGCGGTGAACTTACCCTTTTCGGTCTTGAAGATCGCATCGGGGAAGTCAACTCTCTGAACAGGCTTGTTGGTGGGGATCTCGATAACATCCAGGTGATAGATTTCGGAGAACTCGGTTTCCTCCGTCATCGCGGTACCGGTCATACCGGAGAGCTTTTTGTAAAGACGGAAGAAGTTCTGGAAGGTAATGGTAGCAAGGGTCTTGCTTTCACGCTGAACGCTCACGCCTTCCTTGGCTTCGATTGCCTGGTGCAGCCCCTCGTTGTAGCGTCTGCCGTACATGAGACGGCCGGTAAATTCGTCAACGATGATGACCTCGCCCTTTTCGTTGACGACATATTCGATGTCTCTTCTCATCACGCCGCGGGCCTTGACAGCCTGGTTGATATGATGGGAGATGGTCATATTTTCGGGGTCAGACAGGTTCTCAATGTTGAAGAAGGCTTCTGTCTTTTTCACGCCGACAGGAGTAAGGGTAGCGGTCTTGGCTTTCTCATCGACAATGTAGTCGATGCCCTCTTCCTCGTATTCGGCGTCGTTATCCTCTTTGGCGTCGGTCTCGGCAATGCGCTTGCATTTCATGGTCTTGGCAAGCTCATCCGCACGCTCATAAAGGTCGGTCGATTTATCGCCCTGACCGGAGATGATCAGCGGGGTTCTGGCTTCATCAATGAGGATGGAGTCAACCTCATCGACGATGGCAAAGGTGTGGCCTCTCTGCACCTTGTTTTCTTTATAGACCACCATGTTATCACGCAGGTAGTCGAAACCGAGTTCGTTATTGGTAGCGTATGTAATGTCGGAATTATAGGCTTCCTTACGCTGTTCGTTGGTGCAGTCATGCTGCAGGATACCGACAGTCAGGCCGAGGAAGCGGTAGATCTTGCCCATCCATTCGGCGTCACGTCTGGCGAGGTATTCGTTGACGGTAACGACGTGTACACCGTCGCCTGCCAGTGCGTTAAGGTATGCCGGGAGGGTAGCCACGAGCGTTTTACCTTCACCGGTTTTCATCTCACTGATACGGCCCCTGTGAAGGATAATGCCGCCGATGATCTGCACGGGGAAGTGTTTCATGCCAAGTACACGCCAGGATGCCTCACGGCAGACGGCGAAGGCTTCGGGGAGAATCTCGTCGAGGATCTCCTCTTTTCGTTTGCTGTCCATGCCCTCTTCCTGGAACTTAGCCTTAAAGCGGTCAGTTTCTGCACGCAATTCGGCGTCGGAGAACTCCTGATATTTCTTTTCGAGTTCAAGCACTTTGTTAACCAAAGGCTGTATTTTTTTCAGCTCTTTACGGCTGTTTCGTCCGTTAAACCAAGTTTTAAAACCCATTGGTGTCCACCTCTTACTCAATATTGGGAAATTCCTAACTATTATAGCACATAGTTTTGAATAAATCAACAAAATTGGCTGATTTCTTCTGACATCCGAACGCATTTCCGTCAAGAAAAGGTGACTTTGATTCCACAAAGGAAAAACCACTGCCCCGAGTGTGAGTGTAATCCTGATGTCAAATAAACGAATAGACAACGAAGAAAGTTCATGCAAATTTTTCGGCAACAGCGATGAGAAGTTAGTGCTTACCGATTGCTTCAAGGCTTATTCCACAGCGAATTTTGGAAAGGGGTCCGGGGAAAACCTTTTTTTCGC
>ONEU01000002.1 GCA_900316925.1 uncultured Eubacteriales bacterium | reverse complement strand
TCTGTGAGAGCCTTGCGGTGAAACTCCGCTTGGCTACTCGACTGAGAGGTCGGCTGCTCAACTAATGGGTAGCCTCCTACTCGATTTCTAAAGTAATCCCTTAAACGCGGGGATTGTATTGGTGGGTTTGCTTTGAGTAGTGCGCCGCGCGCACGGAAACGTGTATTGGGTGCGGCAGCTTGCCGCCGTTGGTAATAGATTGTCCGGAAAGATTATTTGTCGGTAGTTCGGACGGTGATGGATTCGATGACGGGCTGCTGCTCGGGAGGAATGGTACCGTTATTATCGGTGGGCTTGGCGTCAGCACAGATTTTGTCAACAAGCTCCAGACCCTGGGTGACATACCCGAAGCAGGCATACATTCCGTCCAGCGAGTTGGTCACGGAATCTCCCTGCACAATGAAGAACTGCGAGCTGGCACTGTTCATGTCGTAGGAGGTTCTTGCCATGGAAATAGCACCCTTGGTGTGGGAGAGCGGGTTGTTGAAGCCGTTCTGTGCGAACTCACCGAAGATTTTTGTGTCTGAACCGCCGGTGCCGTTGCCGTTGGGATCACCGCCCTGCATCATAAAGCCGTTCATAATACGGTGCAGGGTCAGACCGTTGTAGAAGCCGGAATCGGCAAGCTTCAGGAAGTTTTTGACGGTGATGGGGGCAGCGTCGGGATTGAGCTGAACGGTAATGGTGCCGTAGTCCTTGATCTTGATGTCAGTAAAATAGTTCTTGGCAGGATCAATGGGGTAGTTGATCTCCGAACCGGGAACGGAGGTCAGGTCTATACTGGACTGAGAGGTGCTGCTTTCGGCAGAGGAGGTGCCGGAGACAGTCGAGGTGACGGAGGTTGTGGAGGATGTCAGAGAAGCGGTGGAGCTTTCCTTGGAACCGTTACAGTTCTGGGAGATCAATACGATCACCAGTACAATGATAATAACGGCCAGAACACCGCCGCCGATGGAGAAAATGGTAATCATTTTCCTGCGTTCTCTTTCTTTTTCCAATTCCTTTTTGCTTTTTTTAGGCTGCGCCATGGTAATGCTTCCTTTCTGTATGTTTTATGAATCTATGATATCACAAAGCAGGATGATTTTCAATCGGAGAAATCCGAATCCGGCTGAATCTCCAGAGAATAATCGGGATAAAGCTCGTGCAGCCTGCGTGTGATATTTTCGATGGTTGCTTTCGGATCGGGTGCAATGAAGTCCGTCACCACATCAAAGCGGATGGTTTTTGTGGAGAGGTCGCAGTAGAAGCCGTGCATCTGCAGGACATAAGGTTCGGACATTACGGCCTCCGTCACAGCGGTTTTGAGTGTCTTCACATCGTCATCCGTGGTATTCTGGGAGTAGATGCCGATAGCGGTGAGGAGCACATGGTTCTTCTGCGCCACACGGGCGGCGATCTCACGGCTGGTCACGTCGATCTTGTCGGCAGTCCAGGTATCGGGGATCTCAATATGGACGGAAGCCATCCAGCGGCCGGGGCCGTAGCTGTTCATCACCAGGTCATACGCTCCCACCACGCCTTCGGTTTCGCAGATGGTTTCCTTGACGGATTTAGCCAGTTCGCTGTCGGCGCGTTCTCCCAGCAGTTTACTGATGGTTTCGCGGATCATTTCGATACCGGCCTTGATGATGACCAGGGAGATGATAATACCCAGCCATGCTTCCAGGCTGACGCCGAAGCAGATAAAGATGATAGCGGCTGCCAGTGTGGACGCAGAGATGAGTGCATCCTGGAGGGCATCCTGACCGGAGTTTTTCAGGGAATCGGAATTCAGTGCCTTTCCCCGTTTTTTGACATAGATTCCCAGCAGCAGCTTGACCACGATCGCCACGGAGACGATGACGATGGATGCGGCGGAATACTCCGGTGTTTCGGGGTGGATGACCGCCTTGATGGATTCGATGAGTGCGGTAATACCGGCATAGAGGATAATGACGGAGATGACGGCAGCGCTGATATATTCATAGCGGCCGTGTCCGTAGGGGTGATCCTTGTCAGCGGGTTTCCCGGCGAGCTTGGTGCCGACCACGGTGATGACCGAAGACAGGACGTCGCTGAGGTTATTGACGGCATCAAGGACAATGGCGATCGAGTGGGACAGCAGTCCGACGAATGTTTTAAAAGCGGCAAGCACAATGTTTGTGGCGATACCCACAAGGCTCGTGCGGATGATGGCTTTTTCTCTGCTGTTTGAGGGCATAGAGATTCCTCCTAAGGGCAGTGATAACGGCAAGCGGCGCACTTGCCGGTGTTTATAAAAAATATGATACCACACCTCATAAAAGACTGCAATATCCTGATGGCACTCTTCGCACCCGGTCACGCCGGCCGGCAGTCTGAAACAGGGGAATGAACGGTCAGCGGTTTGAGGAAAAGCGGCTTCCGGATGCACGAAAAAACCGCAGCACAGATTGTGTACTGCGGTGGGAGCGTCTGCCGGGGGATGTGAGCTTATTCGTCGGTTTCACCAGTGGTGACAACAGGCTCTTCCACTTCATCGAAAGCACCGGGTTCAGCGTCAATAGCGTCGCTCACGTCAGCGGCGGTAGGATCGGCGTAGGCAATCGTGATATCCTGATCGTCTTCCTCTTTTTTCTCACATTCAGGTTGCTGCTCTTTCACGGCAGCGGCCTCTTCTACATTCACGCCGGGCTTGGGAACGCCGTAGCGGAGGGTGTATTCATATCTGGCGCGTGCCTTTTTCAGACGGAGCTGAGACTTGGCGATGTTTTCGCGGAGCTTACCGACAGCAGCTTCATCAGCGGTGCCGCCGTCGAGAACCTTCAGGTATTCCTTACCCAGGGTAACATAGCAGGTGTTAAGGTTATCGTTCTCGTTCTGGATGATAGCCTTCAGGCGATTGAGCTGTGCGGCCTGACGGTTTTTATCAATGATAAAATCGACAGACTGTGATACGGTATCTCCAACCTTGTCAATAAATTTCATGTTGCTTACCTCCGTTAGTATGGATAAAAATAGGGGCTCTGAAAACCGGACGGGACACCTGTCACAGCGGCTTTCAGATGGGCTGCTTATATTATACAACAGTTCCGACAGAAAAAACAGTCCCTGAAGAAAAAAACTCTCTGTCTACACGCCCTGTACAAAAGCCTGTGTTTCATTGACCTCACCCAGCACGAGAAGATAGTCGGTACAGCCCTTGGGAATCTTGTAGGCGAGCTTTCCCTTCACGATTCCCTCATAGCGGTAGTTATCGTCGCCGTTGAGACACATGGCGGTGGCGCTGAAATAGGAACCGTCGCTGAGCTTGAGCATATCACCGTCCGTCCCCAGGATCACGGCATACACATCAATGAGTGTGCCGCCCTTCCCCACAGGGAACCCATCGAGGGACAGTTCATAATCAGCGATGGCATATTCTTCGGAGTCCTTCGGCTCGCTGTAAACAGCGTAGAGGGACTGATCGGCCAGACGTCTGACCTCGTCCTTTACGCCGTCACCGCGCCGCACGGAGAGGATCCTCACAGGGACATCCACATAGCTGTCCTGCTCGGTACAGTATTTGGCTGCCTTCCCCCATTTTTCCGGCATGAGGGGGGATTTTGCGGAGGAATCCGACACGCTGATTTCTTCTCCGGAAGACGCGGAGGACTCTGCGGAGGACTCTGCCGAGGGTTCGGCAGGGGACTGTGAGGCAGGCGAGGAGGAGTGATCCTTGCTGCCGGAGCAGGCGGAGGAGAAGGTCAGCAAAGCGGCTGCAAGCAGAACAGCGGAGAGCCGTTTGATAGACGCGGCCATCAGAACAGCACCAATGTGCTGCCCTTGAGGTAGCAGTGACAGGGATAGCTTTCGTGCTTGTCCTGAACGGAATCGTAGATATTGTAAGCCGGCGCATCACCGGGAGCGTTGGTCACGACATAGCGGTTATCGGCACAGGTGAGCAGGCTGCCCAGCTCGTTGGGATAGGAAACCTCCGCCTCACTGTTGACGATCCCCTTGATAAAGGTTTTCTCCTTGCCGGTGTGGACGGAGAAGACACGGAAGGGACGCTCTTCGACAAGATAGACGGTGTCGGCGGCAGGCGGTTCCAGCGTTGCCTCCACAGCCAGGGAGTTGACGAACACATCATAGCTGCAGATCTTTTCGGTACCGGAACGGAACTCCTTGGCACGGAAATAGACCTTATCGCCGTCTGTGCCCATATATCTGACCAGAGCCTTGATGTCGGCACTGGCAATGCAGCGCTTGGTGACGGTATCAAGACCGGCTTCGATATCGCTGACCACCTCTTCGGTGCGGCAGAGCCAGATATTGTCACGGATATCGGCATTGATCCAGCGCTGTTCACGGAAGTAGTTTTCCTTGATGCTCTCTTCAGCGAAGGGATCGAGCAGTACGAGATAATTGTCGCCGTGAACAGTCATTTTCTTGATGCTGTCACAGCCGAGCTTTGCAATCAGCGGTGCCTTGACGAAATACTTCTGGTTCGTCTTGACGTTGTAGAGGTAGCACAGGCAGTCGCAGCCGGTGACCTCCTTATACTTCTGGAAGACGATGGCGTTTGCCTGGTCGGGAGCCATGTAAATAAGGATGTGCTGGCTGTCGAGAGCCATACATTCCTTGAAGGCGCCGGTGCACACGATTTTCCGGCGGTTCAGTTCGCCGCCGCTTTTCTTGTCGATCTCAATCAGCCAGAGGCTGTTGGAGCCGTTCTCAAGGATCAGCACGATGGTTTTTTCAAACGCAAAGACATGGCTGACGAAGGTAGGGTCTTCCAGGGAATAATTCGTTACCAGACGTTCCTTGCGGGAGCTGCGGTTATATTCCAGGATGAACAGATCATTGTGGCTTTCCTCGTTCTTTTCCTCTATGTAATAAATGTGGGTAGCATTAACATCCACCAGTTGGATGTTGCGGTCAGAAAAAATATTTCTGATATCAATAACGGTCATTTACGAATCCTTCTTTCTGCGCAGAGCCTGCGCGCCCTTGTCACGCTGTCATCCGCAGACGCTTACGATGCCTGTATCTGCGGGACTGCTGTGACGCTGACAACCGGCACGGATGCAGAGTGCGAGCTTCTGTCTCCGCCGCAGACCTCCGGGGTCCGTCTGCCGGCTGCTGTAATTGATGCATGATACGATCATTTTTCAGGTGTTGTTACGGCGTATTGCCGCCGTCGGGATTAAACCCGCTGTCAGGCATGGGGAAATCCTGCTGCTGATAGTTCGGCTGTGGGTTCATCTGTGGAGCCTGCTCAGGAGCGGGGAAGTCCTGCTGCTGATAATTTGGCTGTGGGTTCATCTGTGGAGCCTGCCCAGGCATGGGGAAATCCTGCTGCTGGTAATTCGGCTGTGGGTTCATCTGTGGAGCCTGCCCAGGAGCGGGGAAATCCTGCTGCTGGTAATTCGGCTGTGCATTTACCGGCTGCTCAAAATTCGGCTGTGTATTGAACGGCTGCTGCGAAGGCCGTGCCTGCGGCTGCTGCATATTGCCGCGATAATCCTCTGCGCGGAGTTCAGCGGGAGGCGGTGCCACAACGGGAACAGGAATCTGGGTGGGATCTCCCTCGGAACTGAAGGTGCGCTGTGCAGGATCACTTGCAGGAGCAAACGAAAACTGCGGATTGACGTCCATCGGACCCAAGTTGTATGTAGGATTAACAACACTGTCGGGAAAAGCCGGCTGCTGCGGAACTGTCGGTGCCCCGAAGGGTGCGTTCTGCTGCGGCTGCCCGTTGAACTGGCCGTTTTGCTGCGGCTGCCCGTTGAACTGGCCGTT
>ONEU01000001.1 GCA_900316925.1 uncultured Eubacteriales bacterium | reverse complement strand
TGATGTACGGCAGATTGATATCCGTCTGAGTCATGCCGGACAGCTCGATCTTTGCCTTTTCGGCAGCCTCCTTGAGGCGCTGCATCGCCATTTTGTCGGAAGAAAGGTCAATGACCTGACAGCCGATCTCGTGGAGAAGACCATGGGTCCTGTCCGTCAGGCACTGGCTGATTCCGGCCTGAAGATCGGTGAGATCGACAAGGTGCTGATGGTAGGCGGTTCCTCCAGAATCCCCGCAGTCCAGGAGGCTGTCAAGAGCCTGATCGGCAAGGATCCCTTCAAGGGCATCAACCCCGATGAGTGCGTGGCTATCGGCGCTGCCATCCAGGCAGGCGTTCTCGGCGGCGACGTACAGGGTCTGCTGCTGCTCGACGTTACTCCGCTTTCACTGGGCGTTGAGACACAGGGCGGTGTGATGACCAAGATCATTGAGAGAAATACCACCATCCCCACCAAGAAGAGCCAGATCTTCTCTACGGCTGCCGATAACCAGACACAGGTAGAGGTCAATGTGCTCCAGGGTGAGCGTGAGTTTGCAAGAGATAACAAGCAGCTCGGTCTGTTCAAGCTCGACGGTATCGCACCGGCTATGAGAGGCGTTCCGCAGATCGAGGTTACCTTCGATATCGACGCCAACGGTATCGTTAACGTGTCCGCAAAGGATCTGGGCACCGGCAGAGAGCAGCACATCACCATTACCTCCAATACCAACATGAGCAAGGATGATATTGAGAAGGCAATCCATGATGCCGAGCAGTATGCCGCAGAGGATAAGAAGCGCAGAGAAGAGGTTGACAAGAGAAATGATGCCGAGAACCTCGTCTATGCGGTTGAGAAGCTCCTCAACGAGAACGGCGCGCATATCTCCGACGCTGACAAGGAGAACCTTACCTCAAAGGTAGCTGCCGTGAAGAGCGCTCTGTCCTCCAACAATATGGATGCCATCCAGTCTGCAAAGGATGAGCTGCAGAAGGATATGTATGCCGTATCCGAGAAGCTCTATCAGGATGCAGCCGCCCAGGGAGCAGCCCAGCAGCAGGCTCCTCAGAGTGATAACGGTGTCTATAACGCTGACTACACAGACGTTGACGACAACAACTGATAAAAATACAGCAATAACCGCAATCGTGAAGCAATGGGGAAGCAATGGGGAAGGTCATGCCGGCTTTCCCCGTTGTGCGGTTCTTTTCACGGAGAGAAAGCAGCGATCGGTACCATCGGAATGCGGCAGGGCTTTGGTCCGACGGTGGCTGACCGGTCAAGGATAACCAATAGACTTTGGGGTGATGTTACTTGGCAGACAAGAGGGACTATTATGAAGTGATCGGCGTTGAAAAGGGTGCTTCCGAGGATGAGATCAAAAAAGCGTTTCGTAAGCAGGCAAAAAAGTATCATCCCGATCTGAACCCCGGCAATAAGGAAGCCGAGGCAAAATTCAAGGAAATCAACGAAGCATACGAGGTGCTGTCCGATAAGGATAAGCGTGCCAGATATGACCGGTTCGGCTTTGCCGGTGTGGATCCGAACTACGGAGCAGGCAGCACTGTCTACGGGGGAGGAAATCCGTTCGGGCAGGACATTGATCTGGGAGATATTTTCAACAGCTTTTTCGGCGGATTCGGCGGCGGCAGAGGCGGCAGGAACCAGAATGCCCCGCGGCGGGGTTCCGATGTAGAGACCACGGTGACCATCACCTTTGAGGAGGCCGCAAAAGGCTGTAAGAAAGAGGTTACCTACCAGAATGTGGACAGCTGTAAGGAATGCGGCGGCACAGGTGCGTCCAAGGGCACCCAGATGAAAGCCTGCCCCAACTGTAACGGCAGCGGTCAGGTGACGGTGCAGAAGCGCACGCCCTTCGGTGTGGTGCAGACGTCCCAGACCTGTGATAAGTGCCGCGGCAAGGGCAAGATCATCGAGAAGCCCTGCCAGAAGTGTTCCGGAGCCGGACGTATCCGTTCGTCAAAGACGGTGACGGTCACGGTGCCGGCAGGTATCAGCCAGGATCAGATCCTGAACATTGGCGGACACGGCAACAGCGGTTATAACGGCGGACCGGCCGGCGATCTCCACGTTTATGTGAACGTGAAGAAGCATGATCTGTTCGAGCGCAAGGGCGATGATGTGTGGTGCGAGATCCCGCTCACGTTCTCACAGGCAGCACTCGGCCATGAGGTGATCGTGCCGACCCTCGACGGCAAGGTGAGCTACAAGGTGCATCCCGGCACACAGCCGGGGGATATCTTCAAGCTCAGGGAGAAGGGTGTTCCCCACCTGAACAGCAAGGGGCGCGGCGACCAGTATGTGCGCGTGACGATCGAAGTGCCGAAGAATCTTTCACCCAAGCAGCGTGAGGCGCTGAAGCAGTTTGATACCCTTTGCGGTCCGGCAAACTATTCCAAGCGTTCCAGCTTCTTTGACAAGGTGAAGAACATATTCAAGGATTAAAAGAGGCGCCTGTTCCTCCCGGAGCAGGCGTTTTTCATACACGGAATATCAGAAAAGGAGTTTTAAAGATGATTCAAAGAAGAGATATCGCTTTGGCTATACTGTTTACCATCCTGACTATCGGAATCTATGGATACTATTGGATCTACCGCCTGAATCAGGAGGTAGACGCGGTCTCCTACGAGCAGGACCCCAAGCCCGGTTCTATGGTCATTGCCCTTACGATTGTGACGCTAGGCATTTACGGCATCTACTGGTGCTATAAGACGGGTCAGAAGGTGGACAGAGCCTATCAGTACCAGGGAATGCAGCCCACTCAGCGGAGTGTGCCGTATCTGCTGTTTTGTATTTTCGGTTTGTCGGTGGTGTCGATCGCGCTGATACAGAGCGACCTGAACCTGTATGCGGATGTCATGGCAGCCGGCGGCGTGCAGGCGTATGCCAGCCAGACTTACGGCCAGCAGTATTCCCAGGCTTATGGCCAGCAGCCCAATGCCCAGCAGTATCCCCAGGCTTACGGCCAGCAGCAGACCAATGCCCAGCAGTATCCCCAGGCTTACGGCCAGCAGCAGACCAATGCCCAGCAGTATCCCCAGGCTTACGGTCAGCAGCAGCCCAATGCCCCGCAGTATCCCCAGGCTTACGGTCAGCAGCAGCCCTATGCGAACCAGAACGGTCAACAGCCGTATTCAGAAGAATAACGCTCCCGATGAAAGAGCTGCCGCAGGTTGCGGAGGCTTTTTTGATGCCGGGAACCTGCAGGTGCCATCCGGATAAATCCCGCCGCCGCTTCATATACTGAAACAGCGTTTGATATGATGGCTGTACCAATGGGACCTTGACCACTTTGGTTCTGAAAAAACGGGATTGTCAATTGTATCAGCTTTCGGGAAACGCCACTTCTCTTTCGGGAGTATGGAACATAGCCGATCACTCCGGTCTCTGAAAAAACGAGATTGTCAATTGTATCAGCTTTCGGGAAACGCCACTTCTCTTTCTGGGTATGGGACATAGCCGATCACTCCGGTCTCTGAAAAAACGGGATAGTTAATCGTATCAGCTTTCGGGAAACGCCACCTCGCTTTCGGGAGTATGGGATATAGCCGATCACTCCGGTCTCTGAAAAAACGGGATGTTAATCGTATCAGCTTTCGGGAAACGCCACCTCGCTTTCGGGAGTATGGAACATAGCCGATCACTCCGGTCTCTGAAAAAACGGGATAGTTAATCGTATCAGCTTTCGGGAAACGCCGCTTCGCTTTCGGGGGTGTCGGGGGGACTTTCTCGTGAAAGTCCCCCCGACTCGCTCTCCGCAGAGAGCGAAAAGCTTTGGAGGTTTGGGATGAAAAGAGTGATGAAGAATGTGTTGTCGGGGGTGGTGATCGGTTCGTCGATGCTGATCCCCGGGGTGAGCGGCGGTACCACGGCCATCCTGCTCGGGGTGTATGACCGGCTGATTGCGGCTGTGAGCGGGTTCCGGAAGGCGCCGGCGAAGAACGGACTGTTCCTGCTGGAGGTCGCTCTGGGCGGCGGATTGGGAGCGGTACTGCTGGCAAGAGCGGTACTGGCGGTGACAAATGCGTGGTATTTTCCCATGCGTTACCTGTTCATGGGACTGATCGCCGGCGGCGTCCCGCTGCTGTTCAGACAAGCGGGACTGACACGGAAAAGGCTGCCGCTGCTGTTGTTTGCGGCGGCAGGAGCAGCGGCGGCCATCGGGGTGGAGAAGCTTCCGCTGCCGGAACAGGGCTTCGGTGGCGTTCCCGGACTGCTTGTGGGCGGGATGCTGATCGCCGTTGCACTGGTACTGCCGGGCATCAGCACCTCTCATCTGCTGTTGGCAATGGGATTGTACGAGCCGGTGCTGGAGGCCGTCCAGAGCCTGAATCTTCCCTATCTGTCGCTGCTGCTGTCGGGGACGCTTGCGGGGATCTTCCTGTCGGCAAAGCTGCTGGAGACGGCCATGCGGCGCTTTCCGGCTCCCTGCTATCTGATGATCGCCGGTTTTGTGTCGGCATCGGTATACAGTGTCCATCCGGGAGTTCCGTCGGGCGGAGACATCCTGCCCTGTCTGTTCACCTTCTGCGCCGGCTTTACCGCTATGGTGATGATCTCTCTGCGTCCGATGAGAAAAACCCGGGAAATTTGACGTTCAAGATTGAAGACACACTTTTTTTCTGCTATAATAGGGGATGGTTATAGAAGTTGAACACCGGTCTGCCAGAGCAGACAGCAAAGGGAATGAGGAATACAGTTATGACGATCAAGGATCTGAAAATCGGACAATCAGGTATCATCACCACCGTGGGTGGAGAGGGGAGCCTGCGGCAGCATTTTCTGGATATGGGTGTGATTCCCGGAGAGGTCTTCACGGTGGTGAAATACGCGCCGCTGGGAGATCCCCTGCAGATAATGATACACGGCTATGAGCTGACCCTGCGGGTCGAGGATGCCGGGAAGATAGAGATAAGCCCCTGTAAAGCCGAGGAGGTGCCCAAAGCAAAGCCTGTGAAGCAGGAGGAAAAGTTCCGGAAGAAGAAGGAACAGAACCGTGAGATCGCTCACCCCGGATTCGGTGAGGACGGCAAATATCATAGCAAGAAGGAAGAAGAACCGCTGCCGGAGGATACCGTGCTGACGTATGCATTGGTGGGCAATCAGAACAGCGGCAAGACGACGCTCTTTAACCGGCTGACCGGTTCCCGGCAGCATGTGGGAAACTTTCCGGGAGTGACGGTGGACCGTAAGGACGGTGCAATCAAGGGCTATCCCAAGACCATGGTCACGGATCTGCCGGGTATCTATTCCATGTCGCCGTACAGCAGCGAGGAAATCGTTTCCCGCAACTTTGTGCTCAATGAGAAGCCCAAGGCGATTATCAATATTTTGGATGCGACGAATATCGAGCGCAACCTCTACCTGACCATGCAGCTGCTGGAAATGGATGTGCCGATGGTGCTGGCGCTGAATATCATGGATGAGGTGACGGGGAACGGCGGTTCCATTGATATTAACGGACTGGAGGCCATGCTGGGTGTCCCGGTGGTGCCGATCTCGGCGGCAAAGAACGAGGGTGTGGATGAGCTCATCCGACACGCCCTGCATATCGCGCATTATCAGGAAAAACCAAGCCGACAGGATTTTTGCAGTATCCGGGATCACCAGGGTGCCGTCCATGGGTGTCTCCATGCGGTGAGCCACCTGATTGAGAGCAAGGCGAAGGAAGCCGGGATGCCGGTGCGGTTCGCGGCAAGCAAGCTGGTGGAGGGTGACAGCCTGATGATGGAGAAGCTGGCACTGGATGAGGAGGAAAAGCACGTTCTGGAGCACATCATTGTAAAGATGGAGCAAAAACGGGGACTGGACAGAAACGCTGCCATTGCCGATATGCGCTTTGCCTTCATTGAGAAGGTGTGCCGGAAGACGGTGGTGAAGCCCAAGGAGAGCAAGGAGCATATCCGCAGCCGGAAGCTCGACACCGTGCTCACCGGAAAGCTCTCGGCCATTCCGGTATTTATCCTCATTATGCTGTCGGTATTCTGGCTGAGCTTCGAGGTGATCGGCGCCGGGCTGCAGAATCTGCTGGATATGGGAATCAACGCCCTGACCGATCAGATGCGGCGGATCTTCGAGGCAAATCAGGTCAACGAGGTCCTGCAGAGCCTGTTTTTAGACGGCATCTTTGCCGGTGTGGGAAGTGTGCTGAGCTTCCTGCCGGTTATTATCACGCTGTTTTTCTTCCTCTCGCTTCTGGAGGACAGCGGCTATATCGCCCGTGTGGCGTTTGTGATGGACAGGCTCCTGCGGAAGATCGGTCTGTCGGGACGCAGTATCGTGCCGATGCTGATCGGCTTTGGCTGTACCGTACCGGCGGTGATGTCCACCCGCACCCTGCCCAGTGAGCGTGACAGGAAAATGACTATCCTGCTCACTCCCTTTATGAGCTGTTCGGCAAAGCTGCCGATCTACGCGTTTTTTGTGAGCGCCTTTTTTGCGCAGTACCGTGGCCTGGTGATGATGGGAATCTATCTGCTGGGTATCGTGCTGGGAATTTTAGCGGCCCTGCTGTTCAAGAAGACCCTGTTCCGGGGTGAAGCCGTTCCCTTTGTGATGGAGCTGCCGAATTACCGTCTCCCCGGCATGAAGAATGTCCTGCACCTGCTGTGGGAAAAAGCAAAGGACTTTCTGCAGAGAGCGTTTACGGTGATTTTTGTCGCCACCATCGTGGTGTGGCTGCTGACGAAATTTGATGCCCATTTCAATATGACCGAGAACAGTCAGGACAGTATTCTGGCGGTAATCTGCGGCTGGCTGTCACCGCTGTTCATCCCGGCAGGACTGGGAGACTGGCGGTTGGTCACGGCGCTTTTCACCGGCTTCATGGCCAAGGAGAGCGTTGTTTCCACGCTGGATGTGCTCTACGGCAGTTCTCTGACTGCGCTGATTACTCCGGCAACGGCCGCCTGTATGCTGGTATTCAGTCTGCTGTATACGCCCTGTGTGGCGGCTGTGGCGTCCATCCGGCGTGAACTCGGCTGGAAATGGTCGCTGGGCGTGGTCTTCTGGCAATGTGCGGTGGCCTGGGCGGCGGCGGCACTGGTCAATCTGATGGCGGTATGTTTTGGATGGTGAGAAGATGAATTGGTTGGATATTCTGTTGATCGTTCTGGTTGCGGCGGCGCTGGTGCTGTGTATCACGGTGCTGATCCGCAGCCGCAGGAAGGGACGGGGCTGCTGCGGCAACTGCTCCTGCTGCCGCAGCGGCTGTCCGGCTTCCTCTCAGAAACCGGAAAAGCCTGTGGAAAAGAATCATATTTCACAATGATCCCCGGGGAGAAGATTCAGCGAATTTTGGAAAGGGGTTCCCGGGAACCGGCAGGTCAAAATGGATTTCCGTGGGCAGATGTCAAAATCTCTTGTCACCGGCCGGAGAATCGTTTATAATGGAACCAGATACTAAAAGAGAAAAGAGGTTAGCAACGTGGAATTACAAATATCCAATGTCTGTAAGAGCTTTGGAGAAAAGGAAGTGCTGCGGGACGTCTCACTGACAGCTCAGGGAGGAGCGGCACACGGTCTGCTGGGCAGGAACGGAGCCGGTAAAACGACGACCATCCGTATTATTATGGGTGTGTTCTATCCCGACAGCGGCAAGATCCTTGCGGACGGCAAGCCCCTTGACCGTCAGAAGGTGCAGTTGGGCTATATGCCCGAGGAGAGAGGGATGTACCCGAAGAAGCTGATCTGCGATCAGCTGGTGTATCTTGGCGTGTTGCGGGGCATGAGCAGGAGTGACGCGAAAAAGGCCTGTGAGAAATGGCTGGAGCGTCTGGGAATGAGTGAATACAGCCGCAAGAAGCTGGAGACGCTGAGTAAAGGTAACCAGCAGAAGATACAGCTGGCAGCTACCCTGATGTGCCACCCGCAGCTGGTGATTCTGGACGAGCCGTTTTCCGGTCTTGATCCCGTGAACGCCATGCTGCTCAAGGATGTCATCAATGAAATGATCCATTCCGGTACGACCGTTCTGTTTTCCAGTCATCAGATGAACTATATTGAGGAATTCTGCGAGACCATCTCCATCCTCAATGCCGGAAAGATCGTGCTGGACGGCAAGATCACGGACATCAAGCGCAGTTATCCCCGTGACAGGATCGCTGTGACGTCACCGCAGTTTGAAAAGGTCACGTCCTTTGTCCTGGAGAAAATGTCCGACCAGATCATCACCGCCGATGCCGATGAGACGCGTGAAAAAACCGCCGTGTTCCGGATGAAGGATCCCGGCTTCAAATCCAGGCTCCTGTCGGAGATTGCACGGGGCGGCTTTGATATCGACAGCTTCCAGGTATGTGAGCCGTCACTCAACGACATTTTTGTGGAGTATACGGAGGCGGGAATATGAAAAAATTATTTGAGGTATTTAAGTTTGAGTATTTGTCCTGCGTGAAGAACAAGTCATACATTATCACCACCATCATCTTTATGGTGCTGATCCTGGGCATGACCCTGCTGCCGGGACTGATCGCCTCCATTCAGACCAGCAAGCCGTCGGAGGAGGGGGATGAAAAGAAGCCGGTGGTGGCTGTGTGCGACAAGGCCTATGACGGCAATGACGCGGTAAAATCGACCTTCGTGAAATACTATCCTGATAACGAGGTCCTGGTCGTTGACGAAGATATCGAGACCATCAAGCAGAAGGTAGACAGCATGGACTATCAATTTGCCGTGGTACTGGATACGCCTACCGCCTATACCTATGTGACGAAGAACAATTCCTTTATGAACTCCGGCAATACGCAGATCAATGAAGCCGTTACGAGGCTGTATCGCACCGTCAGCCTGGAGAAAATGGGGGTTGACGCCGATAAGAGCAGCGAGCTCTTTGACGCGCAGATCCAGATGAATACCATCACGACCGGCGTAGATCAGACAAAGAACTACATTTCCACTTATATTATTATCATGCTTCTGTATATGGCCATCATCCTGTACGGACAGATGGTATCACAGAGCGTGGTGACGGAGAAGAATACCAGGGCTATGGAAATGCTCATCACCTGTGCCAGACCGTCCCATCTGATGTTCGGCAAGGTGTTCGGTTCGGGACTGGCAGGTCTGACACAGCTCACGATCATCATTGCCACCGCCCTTACCTCGGTGGGTACCATCGGTGCCTCCTCTATCCCCCCGCAGATTCTGGAGTTTGTCCATATCCCGCTGAAAATAGCTCTGTTTGCCCTGCTGTTTTTCCTGCTGGGTTACTTCATTTACTCCTTCCTGCTGGCAGCCTTTGCCTCTCTGGC
Source organism: uncultured Eubacteriales bacterium (assembly GCA_900316925.1). Taxonomy (GTDB): domain Bacteria; phylum Bacillota; class Clostridia; order Oscillospirales; family Acutalibacteraceae; genus UBA1213. The sequence goes on along the minus strand of ONEU01000001.1, from coordinate 10,458 downwards.
ATCCCGCAGTGAGGATCTGAACACCCTGATTACACCGGTGATGCTGATCTATGTTGCCGCCTTTATGATTGTACTCATGAGCATGAACAGTGATGCAATCAACGGTCCGGTGATGGTGGTGTGCTCCTACATCCCGTTCACGGCGCCCATCGCCATGTTCACGCGAATTGCCCTGGCGGATGTGGCTGTGTGGGAGATCGCCGTTTCGGTAGCGGTACAGCTGGTATCCATCTACCTGTTTGGCATGCTGGCAGCCTCCATTTACAGGATCGGTGTTCTGCTGTACGGCAAACCGCCGAAGCCCGCCGAGATCATCAAGCTCCTGAGAGGGCAGCACAAACAAAAGAAATCCGTTTCCATGGAATAATGGAGATATCGGAACAGGCACGGTCACATAGAAGTGATCGTGCCTGTTTTTTTCGGAAAGAAAATGCCGGGGTAACCGTTCCCCGGCGCCGCCGTTGTTTGTGACGGAGCGCCAAAAAAGAGGACAAGCCCTTTCGGACTCATCCTCTTGAATCATGCTTATTAAGCTGTAAAAACGCCGCTTTTTTTGGAAGGGGGCTTGGGGGATAACCTTTTTTTCTCGTGAAAAAAAGGTTTCCACCAAATTATTCCCCGAAATATCTCTTCAGCAGACCTGCAAAGCCGGCGCCGTGACGAGCCTCGTCCTTTGCCATTTCGTGAACGGTGTCGTGGATGGCGTCAAGGTTCTGGGCCTTGGCTTTCTTGGCAAGCTCAAATTTGCCGGCACAAGCTCCGGTCTCAGCGTCAACACGCATCTGCAGGTTCTTCTTGGTGCTGTCGGTGAGCACCTCGCCCAGCAGCTCTGCAAACTTGGCAGCGTGCTCAGCCTCTTCAAAGGCATACTTGGTGAATGCGGCGGCTACTTCGGGATAGCCCTCTCTGTCGGCCTGTCTTGCCATGGCCAGATACATACCGACCTCGCTGCATTCGCCCTGGAAATTCGCACGCAGCTCGGCAACGATATCAGCGTCCACACCCTTCTGTGCAGAGCCAAGCTCGTGAACCGTAGCGTAGGTACCCTCGCTCTTCATCTCGTTGAACTTCTCCTTCGGAGCTTTGCAGATGGGGCACTGCTCGGGAGCCTCGGTACCCTCATACACATAACCGCAAACCGAACATACAAACTTTTTCATGTGATTACCTCCATTGATTTTAATCGTATATATCAGGCGTTCTCCAACGCCGATATGTCAGTTTTCTGACAGTCGCTGCACAGACCGTAAAAACAGATGCTGTGGCCGGTGATACTGGCACGGCATTCGGTTTCCACAAACTCATACATACTCTTGTCCACAAAGCTCCTGCCCTTGGGAACATCCATGATTCTGAAGCATTCCGTACAGACAAAATGGGAGTGCGGCGACATATCCCAGTCATAGCGTTCCTGGCCGTTGTACACACCGATCGACTTCACAATGCCCATTTCCTTGAAAACGGCAATATTGCGGTAGACCGTTCCCAGGCTGAGATCGGGGATCTCCGGCTTGAGCTGTTCATAGACCCATTCCGCCGTGGGGTGCTCCTGAGAGCTTGCGATTTTTTTGAAAATTGCCTCCCGTTTCACACTAAAATTTCGTTTTGTCTGCATGATATCACCTCAAAACGATAATTATTCTTATTTATTTATAGCACAAATCATATAAAAAGTAAAGGAGTTTCATACCTCTAACCGAAATTTTTGTATAGATTGACGAAGCAGAGGCGACCGTTTTTATCGGGTCACACCGACGTCCTGCCGGGAATGCAGGAGCGTACTGTCAAGGTGGGAAATCAACTGTCCGTGCGGATATACCGTTGGGAGACATAGCCCCGGGTCTGCTGATATTCCGTGAGGTACCAACCGTTTTCGGCGGAAAAGAGCGGGATTCTGCTGCCGTTGGGGATCCTGCCGATAATGTTGGCATTGGTAGTGGGCTGACTGCGGAGATTCAGGGCAGAGCCTTGTGTGGCCACGGTGCCGAAGGGGACCGATGAGGGCATACTGATAGAAACGCCGAGAAAATCTCCGATGGAGATCGCGAGATTCTCGGCAATGCTGTCAATGTTGTCACGGATCCATTGGGCATCCGCGGGGTTATCGTGGTAAGCAAGCTCAATGAGAATGGCAGGAGCTTTGGTGCGGACGATCTCCCCCAGCGACGTGGTAGGGACGGTGGTGACTTTTTCGGGGAGGGGATAGATTTCCTTGAAATTGTTGGCGAAAATATCGGCTGCCCGGCTGCCCTGCAGGCTTTTGGGATAGTAATAGACCTGTGTTCCGCGGACCTTTCCGGCATCCGGCGGCGGGGCGGCGTTCGAGTGAATAGCGAGGTGCAGATCGTAGCTTCCCTGGTTGGAGAGCCGCACGGAGTTGAGAAAGCTGCCGGCAGGATCGTTGCGGCCGTAGGAAATGCCGCTGGCTTCAAGATAGGGGATAATGGCGTCGGTGATAATGTTGGTATAGTATTCTTCGTTACCGCCGTCCACATAGGGGTTGAACTCCTGGGTGGACGGGCTGAGAAATACACTGGGCATGGAATCCCTCCTGGAATTAAGATTGCTTCAACAGTGTATGCGCAAAAAAGTCTTCTGATGACAGGCGGTTGGGACGCAGAAACCGGTGGAGATGGAAGAGGTCGTCGGCACTGCGGATGGCATTGAGCTTCTCCTCACAGTCCAGAACGGCATGGAACCCCATACTGCGCGCCAGCTCACGCGCCTGGTTCCCGCCGGCGCCGAAGGGCAGGGTCAGTGCGGCGGGGGGAGAGCCTGTGACGGCGGCAATACGGCGGTTTGCCTGTCCGAGATCATCACGGAGACGCTGTTCATAGGCTTGCAGACTCTCATCCGGCCGTTTGGCAGCCCCCTGCACGCCGCCGCTGATGTGGTGCAGATCGTAGGTATGGTTCTGCAGCTCCACCAGACCGGAGCCGCACATTTCCTGCAGCTCGCTCCAACGGCACTGGGAATAAGCGGTGCTGCGGTACTGTTCGTTTTCGGCGTCGTCGGAGGCCTTGGCAATGGGAGAGATGACTGCCTTGCAGCGGTACTTTTTCAGCAGCGGGAACGCATAGCGGTAGTTATTGTAGTAGCCGTCGTCAAAGGTAAGCAGGACGGGCTTTTCCGGGAGGGGGCGGTGCTGCTCCACATGGGCGATCAGCTCGCTGAGGAAAATCGTATGATAGCCGTTGGCGGTGAGGTACTGCAGATCCTCCTCCAACCGTGAGGGATCAATCATGTACTGGTTCTGCAGAGCCTGTTCCTGCGCGAATCCGTGGTACATGATGATGCCCAGGGAGAGTTCCTCCCCGGCAGGCTTTGGGATCACGGAAGCGCCGGTGCACAGCAGAATCCACAGCAGGATTGCTGCCGGCAGCAGGAGCAGTTTTTTGCGGAGCTTGATGGTATGGTACATCTGCCGGCCTCCTTGAAAAAGTGAAGATATTTTGATAAAATCAATACAAAAAATATTGCGAAGCGTTCCGATTTATGTTATAATGATACATAATTTTATGAAAAAGGGAGGTAGCACCGTAGTGCGTGAATGACTATGAACCGTCAAAAGAACAAGCTGTCCGAATTTTTCATCGGCACCCCTTCTTATAATGAGGATAAGGATTATGCCGCCTATGCTTCCCTGACCATGCCGCTGAATATGTTTTTTCTGATCTGCCTGGTACTCCACACGGGATATCTGATCGTGTTCACCATTTACCGTGAGAATGTGATGGTGATTCTTGACGGACTGGGTGTGATTCTGTATGCCACTTTTGTCATCCTGCTCAAGCATTTCAAGGGGTCGTGGCTGCCCTGTACCCTGTTGACCATCCTGGAGCTGTATCTGCACCAGATCTGTTGTGTAGCGTTCTTCGGACTGAAGCCGGGCTTCCATTATCTGATGATCCCCCTGATTTTCCTCTCGGTCTTCATCAGTAAGAAGGGCAAGGTTATCAGGTTCGTACAGAACTGCATTGCCAGCGTGTCTGCTTTGACATTTATATTCCTGCTGGTATTTTTTAATAACTACATACCGCCCCGGATACTGCCGGATGAGATCTGCACCGGACTGTTGATCGTAAACAGTGCCATGAGCTTTCTGATGTCGGCCGTTTATACCGGCAAGGTAGTGCATTCCATCGACGATAAGCGCAGTATGCTGGACACCAGTGTAGACGAGAAGATTGCCGCCATAGAGCGGATGCAGCACCAGATCATCATCAGTTTTGCGAATATCATTGAAGCGCGGGACGGCAGCACCGGCAAGCACGTCAAGCGCACGACGGAATATGTACAGGCGCTTGTGGAGGAGCTGACCCGCACCGGGGACTTTTCCGATACGCTCACGCCGCAGTATGTACATGATACCATCCTGTCGGCACCTCTGCATGATATCGGGAAGATCACGGTACCAGATGCCATTCTTCTGAAGCCCGGGAAGCTGACGAAGGAGGAGTTCAAAGCCATCCAGAACCACACCGTCAACGGCAAGAAGATTATCGAGGAGTCCATGGCGGACATTGAAGACGAAGAGTTTCTGAAAATTGCGAAATCGGTAGCGCTCTATCACCACGAATGTTGGGACGGCAGCGGCTATCCCTTTGGCATTGAAGGCAAAGAGATTCCGCTATGTGCCCGTATTATGACGATTGCGGATTTCTTTGATGCTTTGGCGGCGAAACGCATCTACAAAGAAGCGATGCCGCCCTCCAAAGTCTTTGAAATGATCAAGGAGCAGCGGGGCAAGAAGTTCGACCCCATTGTCACCGACGCCTTTCTCCGCATCCAGGATCAGATCACCAACATCGCCCAATCCAACGCCGACTAACCGGCGCAGAGTCTGCGCACCCATGTCACCGGCGCAGAGCCTGCGCACCCGTGTCACGCTGTCGTTCGCTTACGCTCACTCTGTACGTCTAAGGCGGGTGGTGCAGTGTCGCTCACATCCGGCACGGCACAGCAGGGCTGTGATTGTTCTACGTCCGCCGACACGCCCCTTGACGGGGCGCTTAACGGCTGTTTTACTGAAATTTTAAGGCACGGTTACTCTACTGGGAGTACCCGTGCCTATTGCTTTGCAGTGATGGATGCGGCAGATCGTGTTAATGCTTCTTGGTGGTGAAGGGAGAGATGGTTTTGTTGCCGCGGAGGACGAAGATCAGAATCAGGGTGATGACAATGCCGATCAGCGACCAGATGATGATGCCGATCAGGAAAGAACTGCTTTCGTTGCGGGCGGCAATGGAGGCGGTATCCTCGGATACCTCATTGCTGGGCAGCGGCGGGGTGCTCAGAATATGTCTGTCGGCTTTGTCTGCCTGTGAGATCGCCGCACGGCTCTCTTCATACATCCGCTGCGAATATTCGATCTCCGATTGCTGCTTTGGCGAAATGTAGCCGGGGCGGTCGGCGGGAATGACCGTCTTGATGCCCGATAGCCAGCTGAACGGCTCACGGCGGAGCGTGGGAGGGGCTTTGGAGCTTTCCTCACGGCTTTCCGGCTGGCTTGACGGGTCCGGTTCCGGTTCGGATTCAGGCTCGCTGGATTCTTCCGACGGCTCTTCACTGCTCTCCTCCGGTTCCGACGGTTCGGGCTCACTCTCCGGCTCCGAAGACTCAGGTTCGTTTGATTCAGGCTCTTCGGGACTTGGTTCGGGGTCTTCTGACGGGTCTTCCGAAGGCAGACTGCTGTCCTCGACCGGCTCGGAATCCGGTTCGTCGGAGGACCCCGGCGGTTCCTCCGGGTAGCTTTCGCCGAAGCTCGATTCAATGTCGGGAAGCTCCACGCTGTTTTCTTCTTCTGCGGAAACGTGCAGGATACAGCAGCAGGCCGCCAGACAGGCGATAGATGTAAAGAAAATTTGTTTGAAGGTTTTCATGGTATTCTCCGGCGTGCGCCTACATCAGTGGGCGGACGGTTGATCGTTATCTTCATTTTTTTCGTACACGCTCTTTGAGTGCAGGAAAACAAAGCGGATATCGGGCTGTTCCCGGTGGAGCCTGCGAAGGGTGGTCAGGGTAGACAGATACTCATCGGGATAGGCTTGCAGCTCCAGCAGCTTTTCGGAAGGAACCAGTCCTTCTTCCAGAACGCTTTCGTCCACAGCGGCATCGGCGGCATAGAACAGCTTGCTTTCGGTGAAATAGAAGCCCATCATTTCTTTGGTGTGTCCGCGCAGGTCAACACCCAGGACAGAGCCGTCTCCCAAGACGTCAAACACCCACTTGAAATAGGGTTTCAGAGGGGAATCGCCGTTGTAGATGCCGGCGGCAAGGATCGGGACGGATTTTTTCGGCATGGTGGATTTCATCATATCCTCGTCCATTCTGCCCAGCTTGATAAGGCACATGACCTGTGCGCTGGAGATCAGCTCGTATTTCTGCAGCAGCGGCAGGGCGCCGCAGCACTCGGGACTGGTGTGGGTGAGCAGAACCCGCTTGATGCACACGGGATCAATGCTCTCCTGTTCCAGCTGTGCAATGATGCTGTCCTTCTTGTGAAATTCGAGTTTATGCTTCAGCCTGTATTTGGCATAGAGAGCCGGATTTTTTTTGAGTGTCTCGGCACAGCCGGTGTTGATGAGCATATTACCCAATTTGCGGTGCTCCACCAAGAGCACGTTTACCGGGAGCTGCTGTTTGCCGGCTTCGGAATTGATGAACAGCTCGGTGAAGTCAAACTCCTCCTGCCCGCAGGGGAAGTATCTGACAGAGGCAATTTTAGGGGCTTGTTTTTTCATATTGTACTCCATGTGACGGTTGGTTATTTTAATAGACGATGGTTCCGCGTTTGTTGAGGCCAGGTGATAAACACCCATTCTAACATCTATTTTATAATGACCTGCCGAAAAGTCAATACCTATGAGCCAAAATAAATTTTATTATGCCGCCAGAGAAATAAAATGGGCGATTTTACGCCTGCGGGCAGGAAATTTTGTGTTGAATACAGCTTTTTTTGGAAAAAGTGTTGTCTTGTTGGCTTTTTTTTGGTATGATAATGCGAAAGGCTTCTATACACTTTTGGCGGTATCAGGATACCGCGGATGGATAAGGTTCAGAAGAAAAAAGGAGATGGTATAATATGCAGCGTATTTTGAGAAAAAGGATCATTGCCGCTCTGCTGACAGGTGTGATGGCGGCAGGTATGCTGACAGGCTGCGGTGCTTTCAATAAAAAATCAGAGAAGGAGGAGCAGTCCTCCAACACCACCAGTATCTCAGAGGAAAAGCGTGTGCTCAAGGATGACATCGTGGTGCAGTCGGCAAACTATGCATTGAGTAAGCAGATCGTTTCGTACCTTTACAATAACTATTATAATGCCAACAGGGAATATGCGGCTTATCAGGGACTGGATGTCACAAAGAGCCTGAAGGAGCAGTATTATGATTCCACCAACGGGGTGACATGGTACGATTATTTTATGAACATGACCAAGCAGTATCTGTCACAGCTGCTGGTGCTGTGTGAGGCGGCAAAGGCAGAGGGCGTTGAACTGAATGACGAGGATAAGGCAAGTGTGGAGACAACCGTCAACTCCATCAAGACCGCTGCAAAGACAGCAGGCCTGAGTGAAGACGAGTATATCAAGAAGAATTTCGGCGAGGGTGTCACGGCGGAGGGCATCAGCAAGTACCTTGAGATGACGGCTCTTGCCAACCGGTACTACGAGAAGCTCTATAACAGCTATCAGTATACCGACGAGCAGTATGAGAAGTATTATCAGGAGAATAAGACAAGCTACCAGTATGCGGATTTCCTGCGCTTCAAGTTCAACTTCGCCAGTGCCGCCGACGGAGAATCGTCAGTAGCAGAGGTGAACAAGGATCTGAAGGATAAGGCGAAGGCCTATGCGGAGGATCTGGCAAACAGCAAGACTGCCCAGCAGTTCAAGGACAAGCTGAAGAAATACTATCAGAACAACAAGAACCTGCTGCCGAAGCAGGAGGGAGAGACGTTGACGGAGGCTGAGGAGGCAAAGCTGATTGACGATCAGGTGGCAGCGGCACAGATCAAGAAGTACGCCTATGAGGTGACGTCACCGGACGGCAAGTGGATTTTTGATGCCTCGAGAGAAGCGCTTGATACCACGGTTCTGGAGGGGGATACTGCCTATACGGTCATCATGGTGACGAAAACCGCCTATCGTGATGAATCGCTCTATAAAAATGTACGTCACATCCTGGTGACCAGCAGCAAGTTTAACGGCAATGAAACCGAGGCCCGTAAGCGTGCCGAGGAAATCTATAATGAGTGGAAGCACGGAGACGCAACCGAGGACAGCTTTGCCGCCCTGGCTGAGCTGTACAGTGAAGATCCCGGTTCCAGCTCCAACGGCGGCCTGTATACGAACGTGGGCGAGGGCGACATGGTGGCCGAGTTTAATGACTGGCTGTTTGACAGCAACCGCAAGGTAGGCGATACCGATATCGTCAAGACGACTTATGGTTATCACATCATGTATTTCAGCGGCAACGGCGACAAGGTCTGGAAGAAGTCGGTGGATACCGTGATGAGGAAAAATGATTATAGTGAAGACTATAAAAAGCTCGTGGAGAAGTATGAGGTCAAGTTTGACAACGCATATCTGAACACCATTGAGGAATCAGAGGGGGTGGAGGAATCCTCTGCAGAGAGCTCCGCCCAGAGTCAGCAGGCTTCCGGTGCAGGTAAGGAGAGCTCCGCCCAGAGCCAGCAGGCTTCCGGCGCAGGTAAGGAGAGCTCCGCCCAGAGCCAGCAGGCTTCCGGTGCAGGTAAGGAGAGCTCCGCCCAGAGCCAGCAGGCTTTCGACAGCAGTAAGGCAGCCTCACAATCCGCATGAGTGTATGACAATGACAACGGACACAGTATCATCGCTGTGTCCGTCATTTGCAAAGAGGGGCAGCCGTGAGAGCTGTCTCCGGCACAACCAGATGTTCCGGCGGTCCTGACAGCAGGCGCCCGCAGATTACCAGGGACGCCCGTTACCCGACGTTCCGCAGCAGATTTACAGAAGGAGGAAGCATCATGCATGAAGAGCTGAAAAAAGCCCTGGAGGAAAGCCGCTATGCGGTATTTTTCGGCGGTGCCGGCGTCTCAACGGAGAGCGGTATCCCGGATTTCAGAAGTGTGGACGGACTGTACCATCAGAAGTTCAAGTATCCGCCCGAGACCATGCTGAGTCATTCGTTTTTTATGACTCACACAGCCGAGTTCTATGATTTTTATCGGGAGAAGATGCTCTGTCTCTGGGCAAAGCCGAACCGTGCCCACCTGGCGCTGGCGGAGCTGGAGCAGCAGGGAAAGCTCAAGGCGGTGATTACGCAGAATATTGACGGTCTGCACCAGGCGGCCGGCAGCAAGACCGTGTATGAGCTTCACGGCTCTGTACTGCGCAACTATTGTATGAAGTGCCATAAATTCTATGATGTGAGCGCCATCACGGAATCGACCGGTGTGCCTCGCTGCACCTGCGGCGGGATCATCAAGCCGGATGTGGTGCTGTATGAGGAAGGGCTTGACGACAAGACCGTTAATCATGCCGTCAAAGCGATTGCCAAGGCCGATCTGCTGATTATCGGCGGCACCTCGCTGAACGTGTATCCGGCAGCCGGGTTCCTGACGTATTTCAACGGCAGCAAGATCGTTCTCATCAACAAATCCCCGACATCCTTTGATTCCCAGGCGGACGTCATCATCCGGGATCCCATTGCCACGGTTTTTGCCTGACTCCGGAGATGAGCGGTCAGGAAAAGCAAACGAGCACGGTCACCCACAGAAGAGTGACCGTGCTTTTATATCGGAACGAATATCCGGACGCAGAAAAAAGCACGGTTACTGACAAAGCAGTAACCGTGTTTTTTGTCTTGGTAAGAGTCCTGCGGCAGGGTGCTGCCGCTTGTGGGATGTACCGTCATGAAGCCTGCCCGGGGGGATTCGAACCCTCGATCTTCAGAGTCGGAGTCTGATGCATTATCCAGCTGTGCTACGGGCAGATAAAGAATAACCGGTGCAACAATCCTATTCTATCATACTTTTTTTCGTTTGACAAGTGTTTCCGAAAAAAACCACGGAAATCAATTTTGACCTGCCAGTTCCCAGGGAAAACCTTTTTCTGGCGAAAAAAAGGTTTTCCCCGGACACCTTTCCAAAATTCGCTGAGGGATAAACCTTGCAGCAATCAGCAAGCTGCCGGGCCCGTATTACCAACGACTGATTGACTTCCAATCTTTCGATTACTATCCTCGTTTACAACTGCAATGCAGCAGGCACGGGTACTTTCCATAGAATAACCGTACCTGAAAACTTGGATAAACCAGCCGGCAAGCGCCCCGTCAAGGGGCGTGGCGGCGGAGGTAGAACCATCACAGCCCTGCTGTGCCGTGCCGGATGTTAGCGACACGGCAGTTTCGCCTTAAACGTACAGAGTGAGCGTAAGCGAACGACAGCGTGACACGGGCGCGCAGGCTCTGCGCTGAG
>ONEU01000029.1 GCA_900316925.1 uncultured Eubacteriales bacterium | reverse complement strand
TATGTCGCTAACATCCGGCACGGCGGCTTACGCCGATTTTTTCTCTGTCCGCCGCCACGCCCCTTGACGGGGCGCTTGCAGGCTGTTATTTTATACTTTTAGGCACGGTTACTCGACTCAGAGTACCCGTGCCTATTTTTTGCTGTTGCAGACGAGGATAGAAAGTGGGATGATTGGAGGTCAATCAGCCGTTGGAAAATTGGGTGCGCAGGCTCAGCGCGGGGGGATCCCTCCTCAGATTGCTGACAGCGGCAGATCGACTTTCCCGGAAGACTGAAAAACACCTCCTATGGCAGTTTATTCATCTGCCATAGGAGGTGCTTTGGTGCGTTTGTCCGATTTACAGAACCTGTTAAGAAATTGACAAGGTACTATGCAGTATTATTTTTTGGAAGCTGCGGAGGATACGATCATCATAAAGCCTGACTCAATGAAGTAGAAGCCGATGAGGTAGCCCACCGAAACTGCCAGCAGCAGGGGATGGAAGAAGGAATAGGCGCCGAGCAGTACCGCAATGATACCCATAATGAGGCGGAGGATCCAGAGCTTTGAGAGCTTTCTTGTTTTGATTGCAAGGACAACCGCAAGGATACCCTGGATCACGAACCAGCCTGCTGCCAGGTAGAGTAGGATCCAGTCGTTGAGAACCATCAGTCCCGGGAAGAACATCGTAGCCACCGCAACGATAAGACTCAGGATGCCGAAGAAGAAGCTTGCGCCGAAATTCTTTTTCGCGGCGGATCTGACAATAGCGAGAATACCGTAGACTGCCAGGAGAATAACGATGAACCAGCCCGCATCCAGAAACGTGATGAGGGGGGTGAACATACAGGAAATGCCAAAAATAACCAATAATACGCCAAAGATGATAGAAAGAACCGTCATATAAACCTCCGAATGTGTTTTTTCAGGAAAGCAGAATTACTTATTATTTATCGTACTGTAGAAAACCATGTGACCGCTATAATCGCCAAGAATGGCAGTAACATCGTTGTATTGATCCAGCTGATGCAGATCCAGACGAAGCTTTCCTCTGAATTTCTCTCCCTGTTTGGTGAAGCTGGTGAGAAGATAGCCAATGGGGAGGGCCATTGTACCTGCGCTGATGGGTGCAGTTGTTGCCTGAATGTCGGTGACATCATACACATCGTATGCAAAGGTGATGTCAGGTGCTTGCTCATTGGCGATGAGAAAACGCTCGTCTTTGCCCATAACGGCACCCTCATCCCTGACATACACGACAATCTCCTGGGTAGCAGGATCGAGTCCGGTGATGGTCGTAGCAGTAACTGTATAATCCACGTCAGCAAAGCTGTCCGTGTTGGGATTCGTGGGCTTTTTCAACACACCGAAGTCCAGCTCATCCGGAATCGTGAGGACATAAGAAATGTCTCCGGGGATTTCAAGCTCCACACGGGCCTTTACCTTCACTTTATCAGAAGGATTGTTCTGTGTGAGTCTGACATCTGCGGCGGTAACCGATACGGTAGAGCACAGGGCCAGCGCTGCGGCAAGGGTGAGAGTTACTATTTTTTTTGCTTTCATTTTTTTCTTCCTTTCAGGATAAGTTTTATCATTGAGGCCGGCGGCTGCGGAACAGTTCCTCCGGCCTGGGATAACGTATGCTGCTGTCAACAGGACAGGTGTCGGTAGAATCATCCGGAAGCTCTGAATGATTCTTCGGATTAGCGGCGTTCCTTTCTTTTTCTGGTGACAAGAACGGCAAGCAGGGAAACGAGGATCAACGAGCAGGACCATGTAACAGGTAGGGTGCTGTCGCCGGTGCTGACATTTCCGTTATGGGGCTTGTCGGGAAGCGGCACTGTGTTCTCGTTTTCGACGACGGCAAAGGCGGCAGGTTCTGAGAGAGAGAAGGTAGCCCAGCCGTTCTCAATTGTATCGGGAGTAAAGGCGACAGTCTCACCCTGGTCATTCAGCGTGATGATCTGTACATTTTCCGAGCTTACCGGTACGCTGACCGTAACGCCCTCGCACCACAGCTCCGCCGGAATCTCATTCCTGCTTGCATCAGTCGCAGAAACATCATAAACGCTTGTCAGTGTTCCGGTGCCTGATGCCGCATCGAAGCTCGCGTAGACCTCCGACCGAGTGTCCATTGCCATATAGCGGACGTTCATAGATTTGTGCATGAATGCGCTGACCTTGAGGTTATCGTTATTGACGAGTGATACGGCTTCAATGAATCTGCCCTTGACAACCGGGAAGCCCTGGTTGATAAGCTTGTTTTGATATTCGAGATGTTTCCAGCTCACGGTGTCGTCCGATACGCGGTTCATCTCATCGGCAAAGGACGCTGTCAGCATCTGGCTGATTGACTTTTCAACGATATTCAGCGTTCCTTCCTCTTTGTTGCTGCTGAAAGGAGTAAAGAGATTGCCGAAGGTGCTGTAGTAACAGTCTTTGATGGTGCCATTGTTGGATACGCAGAGAGCGGACAGTACCGTTCTTGTACCGCCGATTTCTTTCGCAGAGTTGTAGCAGGCGGTGATGCTGCCGTGGTTTTCGACTGCGAGTCCGCCCACGCGGACAACCTCCACAGAGGTTTTTCCCAGACCGCCGTTATTGGCACAGCCATAGATTGTGCCGTGGTTGATGCAGGCAATACCGGCAGCGTCCGTACCGAGAACATACGCACAGGAGCGGGAGCCCTTGATGGTACCGTAGTTGTAGCCTGCAATACCGCCGCTGACAGTGCCGTAGACGGCAGAATTATATTCCCTGCTGGTAATGCCGATTTTTTTGAAGTCTGAATTAACGCCGCTGATGCAATGATCGATCAGACCGTAGTTGTAAGCCGCAATACCGCCGGCAACCTGTGCCTTTTTGTTGAAGGTGACCTTCGCAACAGCAAGATCCTTTACAACGCCGTCACTGCCGATGGTTCCGAAGAGGCCGCCCACGTTTTCATCATGGATATTCAGTCCTGCAATGGCAAAACCGCGTCCGTCAAAGGTACCGTTAAAGGGCTGGTCAGCGGAACCAATGGGGGTAGACCAGGTGCTGTCCTTAGGAGCGACGATGTATTTTTCCAGCCATACGCTTGCCTGCCCGTATTTTGCATAATCGTCCCTGACGTTTTCAGCAAATTGGACAAGCTCCTCGTAGGAGCTGATGCCAATGAGATTGATCTCCGGTTCCGGATCACTTTTCTTCTCAAAGGTGGGGATGACGATAATGTTCTCACCAAAGGCGGTCAGGTCAGGTGTCATGCAGATAAAATCGGTATCGGTAGGGTCTCTGTCTTTATCATAGAAGACGGTCCCCGTCTGTTCACCGACAACCTTCAGGTGGGTGGGATAATAATCCTCGTGATAGACGAATCTGCCCTGGATTGCGTTCACATAGGTTGGAATGGTAACGGAGTCACGGCGGTATTCCTTGGTGGCGAGCTCCTGCAGCTCAATGTAGGCAGCAGGTTCACCGTCATCACCGGGAACGAATGCACTCTGATCGGTTCTGGCGGTAAGGCCCTCCACCAGGGTGCCGGTGATCGTAACGTCTGATTTCGGCATCTGGAAGCCGATGGTGTAGATAATCTCATCACCGTCGAAGGCATTTTCTGCGGCCTTCTGCACGGTAACCTCCTTGCCGCTGCTGTCTGTGACATGAAGCTCCGAGAAGCCGTAGTTTTTGGGAGCTCTGACATAGAATGAGGGGAATGTCATTTCCTCGAAGCTTGCAAGATAGGTGTCGCTGTCAGGAGAGAATGAAGCGCGGCCGCCTGTGAAGGCACCGATTTCAGCCCGATGCTTTTCTCTTCCTTTGTAAGCCTCGCCGCAGACAATCACGTTCGAGGAGGGCATGGTGAACTGATAGGTATAGACAAGCTCCGCACTGTCCTGTACGGGGGAGCCCACAGAGGTGATGGCACATTCCGTACCGTCGTTATCAACAGCGGAAAGATCTATCTGGTTGCAGTCAGCGGGAGCTCTCAGGTAGAAGGTGACGGTATCACCGGACTTGAACCTTTTGCTGGTATTGTCTGTGCCCTGCTCAAACGAAGCGGAGCAGTTAATGAAATCATCCAGAGTGACCAGCGGGTCATTCGGAACGAAGGTGGGGATGACAATGATATCCTCGCCGAAGGGCGTAAAGGTTGTATTGGAGAACTGGTTAATCAGCATGAAGGTATCGCCGGAGGACTTATTGCTGACATCCTTGTCATAGAAGACCGTCCCGGAAGACAGTCCTACGACCTTCATGTGAGCGGGCAGATAATCGTCATCAAAGATATACCTGCCGTAAACCGTGTTATTGATGTTTGAGACGACGATAGGTTCGTCATAGAAGGTTTTCGTGTTGTAATCCTCAAGCTGGATATAGGCTTTGAGATAGTGGTTGGAATCATAGATGAACTTGCTGGTATCCATAGAGATGGTAATACCGGGTTCAAACCTTCCGGTGACAAAAACGTCGTGGGTATAATTCATCTCGAAGCTGAAGACATAAACGCTGGTGTCATTTTCTTTATACTCTGAATGGTAGTAAAGATAGCCTTCTCTTTTTCCTTTGCTATCAACGACCATAAGGTCAGAGGGGAGATACCCTTCCTGACATCTGAAATAGACATAGACGGTTTCATCACGTCTGCAATTCTTTTCTGTCAGGTTCTTGGTCTTGTCCAGGGAGGCAGAAGCGTTCGTGACCTCGCCGATGGATACTTTATGAGCATCCCCGGGCATATAGAGGACAAATTCCGTATCGGAATAGGGCATACTGTACGAGATGTGATAGAAACCGTTATCATCGGGGGTCATGTTCTCAAAATTAGAGCGGGATGCGATCGTGATAGATTCCTTGGTCTCTTTATTGTACAAAGAGAGACTATCCGGCACGACGCCTCTGCCGTTAATGGCGATATCCAGAGTTTTGCCGCTCTCGGTCTGCATGGTCTGACCGCTCGTGACAGACGACCCGGAAGCTGCCGTGATTTTGATGTCAGCCGACGCATTGCGGAAAACAGAACAGGTAACGTTTTTCTTGAAGGTATTTCCCTTATTGGCAAGAAGAAGACTGTATCCGTAATCTGAGGAATGATTCTTGAAATCGCCGGAGCCTGTGTCGATAACATCCTCCTCCCAGCCGTTCTTGATGGAGACGGTTCCGCCTGTGAAAAGCTTTGAACCGTCAAGAGCCTTATACTGTGTGTAGGCCGTGATGGCAGGCGCCCATTTTGTACGTCTGTAGTTGGAGGTGAGGAAGAACAGATTGCTGAAGCGATTGTCGGAGCCGCTCCCGATGTCCGGGAGATACGCCTCGGTACCGCCAAGATAGCCGTTCACCGTGCTGCCGGTCAGCGAGAAGAAATTTGTTTCGAAGAGCGGTGCAAAATTCTTCATTTCGTTGTCGCTGATAATGTGGAAGGTGTTAACGCCGTCGGACATATCCTGGATGAAGTTTTCATAGTCACAGCTCTGTGCGTGGATATCCGCGTCGAGCCGTATGTCCACCACATGATCGAGGTTCCGCAGGGCAAGCGCCTCATGGGGGTCAGCATACTGAGAGGGGTCGAGGATATAGTAAACAAAATTGCCGCTTTTGGTATGTGTCATCACGCGGTTGAAATACAGGGTGGAAGCGGAATACCGGCTTTTGCTGATATTGCTGCCGTCCCGGATTTTGTTGGTCATAACCTTATTATCCTTGACTTCCTGTTTGAAATCTATCTGACTCTTGTAGTTGTTGACCGTCAGTGCAACCCTGCCGGCATCCTCCGGCTTCATATAGTCGGAGAGGGAGAGCCTGACATTACCCAGACCGTCTACCTCCATTTTTTTCTCCAGCATCCTGGCAATCAAGGCGTTGACGCAGGTGTCGCCGTTTGTCATCAGCTCGTGGAAGGTGGTCTGGTACCCAAGGTAGCCCTGATAATGGCTGCTGTTCTCGCCGAATTTTTCCTTGAGATACTCACCCTGCTGATACAGGTATTCGTTATACATCATTTCCACGAGAATGATATTCATGATCTGCTTTTCCATCACGGTATGCAGATACTGATACTGCTGGTGGCTGAACGGGTATGCCTGATAGGCGAACTGAGCCGCATAGAGAGCCACGGAGCCTGTCGTCATGGAATCGTAATTGAGGCCGGCAGACAGATCGGAGATAAGGTTGGTGAAGTTCGTGTTCACCGTCCCCTTCTCAAACATCAGTTCCTTGAGCTTTTCGGGGGTATTCATCTCAACGGGGATATCTCCCGTATACATTCCCGAAAAGGCGGTAATGAGAGCATCCTTGTCGGCTTGCAGGGTATGGGTGTCCGCTCTGTTTACCGCATCGGTGAGATACGTCCGGTAAGTAATCAGGGCGTTCGTTGCCTGATGGTTCCGGATGACGTTATCCACCGAGTTTGTCCATTTGGTATCGACCCTGGCCTTGGCGGTCTTCACTTCGTCCTTCGCAAGGACGGAGCTGATCAGTGCAAAGCTCTGGTTCATTTCGATCTCGATCTCGTCAAGCTTGGCGATAATTTCCTGACAAAGCTCCTTGAGCTCGTCGATGGCAATATCCGTGGAGCTTTCAAAGCACCATTCCTCAATGAACGAGAAGGCTTTCTGTACATCTTCGTTGCCTGTTGCTTCACCGAGCCAGTCGATGCCCTCACAGCAAAGACGCATACCGTCTTCGAGGAGCTGATCTACCGCCTTTTCGACGACTGCATCCACAATCACATTGGCAGAGGCAGTCGGCGTCCCTGTCACGATGACCGAAAGTGTCATACAGAGACTTATCAGGAAGCAAAGACTGGTTTTCAGTAGTTTTCTGGGTTTTGATTTCATAGGATTATTCACTCCTTTATGATAGCCTATCTATTATATTGTACGCTAAAAGTCCGGGAAAAGCAAGTAGTCAGGGACGAATGATTGTACAATTGTTTCAGGATAACTGTACAAAATAGACAATATGTAAATGGCGTGTGAAGCAATAGGGATATTGCACCTGCAAGGGTCAATCGTTTTTGAGGGCAGTATCGTATTAAACCACAGGTTTAATGACAGTTCCGCGGAAATGCGCTACAATAGGAGCATAACAAAGTGAGGAGTGAAGAACATGATGAATTTGAAAGAAGCGTTCAGATTTCAGAACCGGATCGACCGGCTGATATCCGACACGGAGGACATCCTTTCCTCCGAGGACTGTGTAACGCTGACAAGGCGTACATATCTCTACAAAAAAGCAGCACCCGATGCAGAAAACGAAACGGTCACCGTGATTCCGGACACGGAATACTACCGGCAGATCAATGAGCTGATCGAATTTGTTATGTATCTGCTCAGACAGCGGAAGAAGCTGTCCGATGCGATCAGTGAGACGAAGCGCAGCCTTCCCATTGATCTGGACGGAGAGGTAAGTCTGAACCGCTACCGTCAGAAGATGTCCTCGGTATTCCGCGGGATGGCAGGAATCAAGGACAGGGAGGTTACGGACTGCAACAGCGGCGTGGGGTACCGCTTCAATAACGAAGGAAACCAGATTTCCTACAAATGTGACGTAAAGCGGGTGACGACCATCAATTTCGACCGCAATACTGTCCGACGGTATGCAGCGCAGCTGAGTGAAACTGCCGACAAAGCGTCGCTGGAGGTTGACAAGTGCCTGATCAACTACGAGGTTGATTATGCACCCCCGTTTGATGTCAACGACAGCTTTGACGAGGTATTTGAAAAATTCAACGCCGGATAATCCCCCTGTCCGGCCGTTTCAGGTGTAACAGGATACGGAACGGACGATCGGTTCAGGTGCAGATGAACTATAAGGCTGCATGATATTTAATTGATGCTTTTGTATGTATCAAGATTGAAGACTTAACCGGAGAAAGAAAACCAGCAGAAAGCATCATTTTCCCCAGCGTCAAGCGTTCGCGTGTCATCCGTCATAACATGATCGCGCAAACACACCCGGTCACACACCGTATCGCCAAAGGACAGACATTGAATGATAATTGTTACAGCGGTTTTTGAAGGATATCCGTATCTGGAATACGGAGCCGGAGAAGACAGCAAAAGGATTGGAAGCTCTGCGATTCTGTTGCGCCTGAAACGGCCGGAAAAAATGAAACGGGCAGTCGAAAGACTGCCCGTTTTCTGTGATTGTGGGGGATGTCTGCACGAGGATCTCATTCATGGAAACTCCGAGCAGACAGCTGAGAGCGAACAGGTTATCCACAGACGGGAGACATTTGCCCTGCTGCCATTTGTAGATTGCCTGAGGCTCTTCAAAACCGAAATAATGCTGAAGCTCACGGACAGACAATCCGCTGGCTTTTCGCAGGCGAACAATGTTTTCTCCCGTCGCATGGAGATCAATGGTCGGGAAAAGAACTTGCGTCATCATAATTCCTCCTTTTCATCCTTCAGGTTACAATCCGATGCAAAGAGGTCGATTCTGGAACTATCCCCCATTATACCATGATTCTGCAAAAAGTCAACCGCCCACGGAAATCCATTTTGACCTGCCGGTTCCCAGGGGAAACCTTTCCAAAATTCGCTGCGGAATAAGCTTTGCAGCAATCGGTAAACACTATCTCTTATCGTTGTTGACGAAGTATTTGCATGGACTTTCAGGTACGGTTATTCTATCAGAGTACCCGTGCCTGCTTCTTTGCAGTTGTAGACAAGGATAGAAAGTGGGATAACGGAAGTTCAATCTGTTGTTGGTACCACGGGAGCGGCAGCTTGCCGCTACATGACGAGTTATATTTGAAACAAAGAATAATAAAAAATATGAAAACTGACAGTAAAAATAGATATATTATTGTTGTATTTTTGGTACATTATTGTATAATTTACTTGTAATATTCTGAAAAAAGAACTGCGAAACTGAAGGCTCTTGTCAGCAATCTTTTTTAATGAATATGGTATTCATTATGCGCTTGGCGTGTTTTCAGGCAGCCGATGTGGCGGTTGCTGTTTTCGGGAGGTGAAAACGAATGAGTGAAAATTCCGGTAAGCACGGAGATAAAAACGCTGCGGAGGGCGGTATCGTACTCAAGAAGCAGCACATCATCATTATCGTGTTGATAGTGCTGCTGCTGGTCGGCGGAGGTGTCTTGATCGGGCTGAATTGGAACAGCTGGTTTGGCGGAGAGAAACCCCCGTCATCACAGACGGCGCAGACCTCACAGTCCGGCGCAAATGTTGAACTTGACCCCAATGCCGGAGAGTACACAGGTTCAAAGCCGGAAGACAAGGGAGGTGCTGCACAGGGAATCAAGATACCCGGATATCCGTCGATCACGATTGAAAAGGATACCACGGATGTCACAATGGCATTGCTGAATCCGGAGGGGAATCCATGTTACTTCAAATTTGAGATCGCGCTGAAAGACGGTGACGAAACAATCTACGAATCGAAGTATGTGGAGCCAGGCAAATCCATTTCGTCGGTAACGCTTTCTAAACCTCTTGCGGAGGGCGAGTATCCAGCGGTGATCAAAATTACGACATTATCACTTGACGGAAAAACACCCCTTAACGGTGCCAACGTTGAGACGATTTTGATTGCAAAGTAAGGAGGTGAGAAAGTGAAAAAAACAAAGTGGCTTTTCTTTGTGTTCGTGCTGCTATTGTTGGCGTGTTTGCCGTCTTGTGCGGTTGAACCGGAGGATATCGGGCTGGAGGTTACTGTCGATTCCTCTATGAATGCGACTGCAAGGGTCAGGATCACCAATGTGAATTTTGAAGAGTTCGACCTGGGTGCCGATCTTGACAAAATAACGATCTATTATGCCTATACCGACAGCAAAAAGGAAGAGCTTTCCCAAAACTATAAATTAAATGGTACGTTAAATAGTTTTCCGGACATGATAGGAGACGGATGTGCCTCCTGCGAGATCTCAGATGAAGAGGTCGCGGCATTCAGGAAAAGCGGAAAGAATTATTGGGAAAAGCAGATCAATTTCCAGCTTCCGGCACAGGCTCGTTCCAGATCAGTAGATTATCTTGTACGGCTGGACGGAAAAGATATTTTTCACTCAATCGGTGATAGTTACTCTTCTCAAGGAGGGACAACATCGTCAGGTGTCTTTACTTTTACCGCTACAGCAAGGAATATGTATTATACTGTGACGATCCCTGCCTCGGTATCTCTCGGACAGACAGCCAATGTCAGCGTTGATGAGTGTGGAGCTCTCGGCTTTGACAAGTGTGTCTGTGTGAAAATTCAGGGTGACAGTGACGGAAAATTCACACTTTCGCTGGCAGACGACAAATTGGAGTACGGGATAAGTGCGAAATACCCCAACGATAACAAAAGCTATGCACTTACCAACAATGCCTTGTTTTTCTATGCCAATGAGGAAAACACCAACACCGACAAGACTGCAGCACTGACATTCAACAGTCCTACAGCGGCGGCGGCAGCGGAAATAAAGTATGCCGGCACATACTGGGGAACCGTTACCTTTAACGTGTCCATAGAGGACAATCCGGCGATCACCATAGATCAACCGTCATTGTTCCTTTTTCTCAAAGAAACCCAGAAGCTCACTGTAAAAGACCGGACGATCCGTTCAATCGGGAATGTCACATGGAGTTCGAGTAATCCTGCCGTAGCAGCCGTATCATCGGACGGCACCGTCACAGGAAAAGCCAAAGGCGTGGCTACCATAACCGCAACGGCCTCAAGCGGCAGAACAGCCGTGTGTATGGTCACGGTGGGGACAGCGACAAATATTACCAATCTACACGGTGCCTATCAGGCGAAGGACGGCGAAACGCTCACAGGTAAAGCAAATGCCGACGCCCATATCACAATAGCTGACGGTGCATCTGTAACGCTCAAAAGCTGTGATATTACGGCGATAGCGAATGATGTGAACCACTCCTGGGCAGGCATTACCCTTGAGGGTAACGGTACACTCCTTCTGGAGGGGGTAAATAAGGTCAAAGGCGGATGTGAAGATTATCCCGGTGTATATGTTCCCGAAGGCAAGACGCTGACGATTAAAGGCCACGGTTCTCTTGAAGCAAGCAGCAATGGCTATGCTGCTGGTATCGGCAGTGGAATGCGGTTAAAATGCGGAAACATCACCATAGCCGACGGCATCGTGACTGCCAACGGCGGTGAAGGCAGCGCAGGCATCGGCAGTGCAGAAACCAGCAGTACCTGCGGAAAGATCACGATAACCGGCGGTTTCGTGACCGCCAACGGTGGTGACAATGGTGCAGGCATCGGCTGCGGATCTGGTTACAGTTACTGTGAAAGCATCACGATAACAGGCGGTACCGTGACCGCAAAAGGCGGAGATAGTGCTGCAGGTATCGGCAGCGGATATTGGGAAAGTGGCTGCGGAGATATCACCATCAAGAAAACGGTTATCAAAGTCGAGGCCACGAGGGGAAGTGACTCTCCCAACGCTATTGGTGCAGGTTATCTCGGCGCCTGCGGCACAATCAGTATTGAACAAGGTGCAAATGTTGTTCAAAACTAATCAATCAAAAAATGGAGGAAAACAAAATGAAAAAGTTAGTATCAGTCGTATCAGCAGCGGCTATCGTTGCAGCAGCAGCATCCATGAGTGTATTTGCAACAGAGGTGACGCCGGATGCAAGCGGTTCTCCCACTCCCACACCAGTCAACACGACTGTCAATCTGGGCGTTAACCCGACCTATACAGTGACGATTCCCGCCAATATCGCTCTTGAAACCGAGAACAATGACGGAACACGTTCCGGCAGCTGCGAGATCAAGGCAGAAGATGTCATCCTCAATAAGGGAAAGCAGATCAAAGTAACCGTGACAAGTGACTTCAAGCTGGAAACAACGGAAGGAGCAATCCTTACCTATCAGATGAAGAAAGGCAACCCTGCAACAGAAGTAGCAAACGGCGACACGGTGGCAGAATTTGAAACAGACAATAGCGTTACCATCGACTTCTCAACGACAACAGCTCCCCAGTATGCAGGTGAATATACTGATACCGTGGTTTTCAATATCTCGGTTGAGTAATTTTGAGGAGTGATCCGGATGAAGAAAGCAATAGCGGTACTGTCTGTGCTTGCATTGCTGGTAATGTCTCCGAAAACAGTTCATGCCATGAAGATCACAGAAAATGGTTCCGGCGCGACAAGTGTCAGCTATTCCATAGCCCCCAGTTACATGGTAACAATCCCGGCAGATATCAATCTCAAAAACAGCAGGACCGCCGAAATAACGGTAACGGGTGCGGCTGCCGGAACAAAGCCCAGGCTGGGATACAATCGGAACATCGTTGTGAGATTGAGCAATGCCCAAAATGGTTTTTCGGGCAGCGATGGCAGGACACTTTCGCTGAAAGACGGGAATTCTTCCTTGGCTTACACCCTCGGAGGTGTAAGCAGCAAGACGGGGAAGGGCGATATTCTGGCCAGCTTCAGCTGTGCTCCCAACAAAACGCTCAATGACTACAAACAGGCGCTGACATTCACCCTCACCTCAGAGCCGCAGTATGCAGGAAACTATACCGATCAGCTTACTTTTGAAATATCTTACAATAATCCTCTTGACATTTCAAAGCTGACAAGTGCATATCAGGCACAGGATGGTGATATCCTTACAGGGACAGGCAATGCCGACACCCATATCACCATTGCTGACGGCGCAACTGTCACACTCAGAAACTGGGACATTACGGCGATAGAAAGCGACTCTCTCCACTCGTGGGCAGGCATCACCCTTGAGGGTAACGGTACGCTTATTCTTGAGGGGACAAACAAGATCAAGGGAGGAAGATCTTCCTATCCCGGTATATGTGTTCCCGTGAAAAAGACGCTGGTGATCAATGGAAGCGGTTCCCTTGAAGCAAGCAGCAATGGAGATGGGACAGGAATCGGCAGTGGAAGGCAAACAAAGTGTGGAAATATCACCATATCTGGCGGAAAAGTAACGGCCATCGGCGGAAATCGTAGTGCAGGTATCGGC
>ONEU01000116.1 GCA_900316925.1 uncultured Eubacteriales bacterium | reverse complement strand
TCGGCTCATGGGAATTTAATGTTG
The DNA here is from genome assembly GCA_900316925.1 of uncultured Eubacteriales bacterium. Lineage (GTDB taxonomy): Bacteria > Bacillota > Clostridia > Oscillospirales > Acutalibacteraceae > UBA1213. The sequence continues at coordinate 13,719 of ONEU01000116.1, read as the reverse complement.
GCAGCAAGTATGTAGCATTTACCATTTATGAGGACGGTTCAGCTGTCTATGTCAGCCCCCTGGGCGAGCAGTCACCCGCAAGATGGACCGTCGAAAACAACAAACTTTGCATTCGTGCAGCAGGCGGTCTGCAGACATTGGAACTGTCTGACGGTAAGCTCGTAGATTCCGATAACGGAAATGAGTATGAAAAGGTAAGCACCCTCTCTCCCTTGCAGTAATAAAAGCGTCGGCAGGAAAGAGAACCAACGCAGCCTTATCGCACAGTCAGGAAATAGTCACAGGGTACTCCTCTGAGTACCCTGTTTCTTTTTGGGAAGCACACGCCGGATCGCATGACGGTGTGTGCTGTTTTTTGACAGTCCGGATGTGATGGTTTTGGTTGAGAAAAAAGAGACAAGCACGATCGTTTTCAGAAGGTGCTTGTCTCTTTGTTTTTTCATCAGGCTGCTCCGGGGGTGCCCCGGTTAATCAGTAGTCACTTCTGTGGCAGCAAAGCAGCATTATTCGGGGGTTTTGATCAGGTTATAGAGATTGCTGAAATCAAAGCTGCCGTCCTCGGCGGTCTTGACCCATTCCTCGGTGACGGGAGCGCCGGAATCAATCAGACTCCAGTCGGCCGGTATCACAAAGCAGTTGGAAGCGGAAAGCATGTATGCCATGGTATCGGTATGGTTCAGCATATAGACAAAGCAGGTGCCGCCGCCGCTCCGCTGGCCATAGATCGGGATACCGGCTTTCTGGGCAAGGCAGGCAAACAGGTTGGCGCTGGAGAAGGACATCTGGGTGGTGATAATCTTATAGTTGAAGTCATACTTCACGGCGTCATCCTTTTCATCAAAGACGCCATCCAGATTTTTATCGACCTTAACCTTCTGGACAATCTTGTTACCGGTTTTCTTGTTGAGGTAGCTGAAAGAATTGTCCCCGTTGACCAGAGACATCAGGTACGCTGCGACTCTCTCGTCGCCGCCGGTGTTGCAGGTTAAGTCAAAGTAGAAATCTTTAATGCCCTTTGAAGCAGCGTGGTCCAGCGCTTCCATCAGTTCCGGAATGATCTGATAGGTGAATTTGTCAAAAGCAAAAACAGCCTTGTCGCCGCACTCAAGATAAGACATGGTGGTGTTTTCCTTCACGGTATTGGGATTATTGGTATATGCTTCGTTCCTGGTGGCCATCAATGTCTGCTTCCACTGCAAATCATTCTGCATGGAAGCCGTATACTTGGCTGCATCCTCGGGGAATCTGATTTTTCTTTCGGGATTGCTCAACTGTTTCACGAGCTCCGTCTCTGCATAAGTGGGTACATATAATATATTTGCCATCAATGTCAACATGGTATGTCCACCGTCATTGATGAATGATGACACAAAACTGAGTCCACTGTAGTATTCAATGAGATTCTCGGACATCAGATACTCTTTTTTGATGTGGGAAAGATCCTCGTTCTGTTCTACCGTCTTGTCAAAACCGAGTTCCTTCATGGTCTCAGAGAGGTTATTATTCGGCGGATAGCCATAGATCTCATCCAGTGCAAAGCAAAGCTCGTTATAAGCAAACTCAATTTCTTTCTGATCGCGGGTCAAATTATTGTAGATCGACGTTTTGTTCACATAAGGATTGGTATTATCAGCTCCTACTTCATCTCCTGCGTGAACAAAGTATACCTCGCCGTCCACAAACTCTGCAGTATTGTAATTGAATCCGAAGATATCAGAGATGACCGGGATGGGAAGATAGACATCATCCCCTTCTGCAACGGCATCAAAGTGGTATTTTGAGAGGTCGTATACGGCGCTGTTGACGGCAGAGCCCTCCGCGTATTCCGGCTGCAGCTCCAGGACATACGGATTATTGATGGTGCTGGATGCGGTCTTGAAGGCATCTTCGCCAATGATAAACATTTCCTGCTTGTCAAAGGTCACGGTATCCTTTGCGGTGTCGATGACCATCGTGGTATTCACCTCATCCATGGTCACACCGTTATTCTTTTTGGTGATGGTGAAGACATCTCCGGATTTACTGATCTCAAACTTAACCTTGTCGTTATGATCGTATTTCAGGAAATCCATCACATTGATCCAGGCAGTCCCCGGCAGATCAGGGTGCTTGAGAATCGTGAGCTTTTCGGTTTTATCCTTTTCATAAATATGCGCAGTAGCTTCCGCTTTGGAATAGGTGACAGAAGGCTTGGGTTCCTCAGAGGAGGATTCTGCCGAGGATTCCGTTGATGTTGTGGACGACGCCTGCACGGACGAATCCTTCTGAGCGTCGGAGGCTTTCTGCGTGGAGGATTCCTTTGTGGCGGAATTACAGCCCGCAGCCAGCAGCATTGCCAGGATCAGCGAAAATGCCGCTAACTTCTTCATTTTTTTCATGTTGATCGACTCTCCTTCTTTCACTGTGATTGGCTTGAATTGCCGTTCGGAAGAGCAAGGGACACGCATCTGAAACCCGAAAAAACACATTGACATCGGTGACCGTTTTCTGCGGATGCAGGAGGGGACAGCGCTGTCCTGTTTGCTCTGATAATGAATTATTATAGCATAACAATCGAAGGAATAGCCAAACAAAATGATAAAATCATGCAGTTTTTATAAAAAACAGCAAATGTACCAAGAAAGCGACATTATCTTAGTGTGTGATGACGATAGAAGGCTGGGGGCTCGTTTACAGCGGCGAGGGAATCCGCCATGGGTGTCAACGGTGTCCCGGATTTAGCTTCCCGGATGCCGTTGTTATTCAGGTATCGTCTGAGTCTGATGCGGTGTCGGGAACGTCTGCAAGGTGATCGGTATCATTGTCAATCCTGATGGATGCAAAGGAGAGAGCAGCAGACATGGTTCCGAGCGTCGTAGCCTGTCACGCTCAATGGTGGGATAAGGTCAGTGAGGCAATGATCTTGTCAAAAATGTTCTGTGCTTCCTGTTCGTCCTCTTTTCGTGCCGCATATTGTATCACATAGAAACATTTTCCCTGCTTAAAAGAAAGAATATTGCCTGTCTGTACGGTATCTGCATCCTGGGCGGTGTATACAAAGGTAAAGCCCTTTGCTTTCGCACCGCAGACATCCATAGTGATGTCCGATGTCCTTTGATAGTCCCTGAGCTTGCCTCTCAGTTTCTTATCCATCCCGTTTACGACAGAATTGGGGTCGGCAAGCATCGACAAGAGCATATTGACCTTATTCCATGCAACCGACAGGAGGATATGCTGTTCCGGGCTGCGGATGCCTGCCATATTATTGGCTGTACCGAAGTACCGGACCAGTTCCTCATGGTCCATCGGCCGGAAGCCGTCGGGGTATTTCAATACGATTTCTCCGTTTATGATACTCTCTTTCATCAATGAAAATCTCTCCTCGGAAGTAGTGTGTTACATACGGAAAAGCAGATCGGCTTTTCACTTTTATGTTCTATTGTAACATAAGAACCCTTTAATATCAAGCAGATCAATTTTGACCTGCCAGTTTCCCGAACCCCTTTCCCAAATTCGCTGAGGGATAATCCTTGCAGCAATTGATAAACACTGATTTTCTCATCGTTGTTGACTAAAGATTTGATGGACTTTCAGGCAAGGAATTTTCAAAATAAAACTGACGCCGATGATAAACCGACGTCAGTCTGTTGCTGAAATGATGGTCCTGCACCAATAGGAGTGTATCGTTAAGCGGGTGTCCTGCTAATCGCAACCACCGTAACATTAAAGCCCAGGACACGGTTGTAGGAAATATCGGGTGTCAGCTTGCGGACAACTGAAAGCCCGGTAATTTCTTCACCCGAATCGTTAATATACTCTGTCGGGTTAAAAAACTTTCCGTTATCTCTGAACCGGAGCACCAATTTGTCATCAAGGATTCTCAGACAGATATCAATCTGATTTTTGTCTTTGTACGCGTATTTGGCAGCATTAACCGCAAGTTCTTCGTTGGTAACGGCAAGTATCGTGCCAATACGGCTATCAATATCATTCTCAGAGCAAAAACTCTTGATTTTTCTTGAAGCTTCCAGGGCACTTTCAACCTGGTTGGTGATGGTCATATCGAGCACGTTTGTTTCGGCAGCGTTATCCAGCATCAGGAAGTTTTTCCGCTTTTTATGCCTGGCAATGATCTGCATGGTGATGACTGTCAGCAGGATGGAAGCCGCCTCCGCTAATGCAAACGACAGCCACATCAGCTGTTGGTTCGTTTCGGAGAACAGATAGATCAGCGGAATAATAAACACCACGCCCTCAAGTATGGTAAACAATGAAGCCGCCCCACGCTGTTTTGTTGACTGATAAAAGGCTCTGAGGATATATGAGACACCATAGAACGGGATACAGACCGAGAAGATCCGAAGTGCCGTTTCCAGCTGAGCGGCGGCTTCAACGGTGAGCTTTCCGAACATTCCGCCTACCTGGAGCGGGAACACTTCAAATACAGCCAGAACCACAACGCACATGATCTCCGTAATCAGCAGAGAAAAACGCAGGACATACCTGACACCGCGGTTATCGCGTTCTCCGAACAGCGCCCCGCAGATCGGCATGAGTGTGGTTGCAGAGCCGTTGATGAAGATCAGTGCTAAATTAAAGGCTGACATACAGATGGTGACGACCTTCATACCGATTGTACCGGCTGCAGCGAGAATGATACCGTTGACGGCATAGGTCCTGACAGCGTTACAAACATGGATCAGGGCAGTCGGCAAACCCGTCTGTAAAACACCGAGAAGGATTTTCAGATCCTTATGGGAAACCCTGGTAAAATGCACGGTCCGCTGCTTGGAGGAAAAGTAGAACAGAAGCAGCAGCGAGCCGATGGCATAGCCTGCAACCGTTGCCCAGCCTGCCCCTGCAACTCCCCAGCCGAATACCTTCATAAACACATAGTCAAGAATCAGGTTGATGATATTGGAGGAGATGGGCAGAGCGATGGCTAGTTTTCTCATACCGTCTGTACGCACATAGGCAGCGGTCCCGCTGTTAATGACCACCAGGGGGCCGCTGACCCACAGCGGAATGATGTAAGCCAGAACATTATCATAAAGCTGTCCGCCCTGTGACAGGAACACAGCGGTAGGCTGGGCTGCCAGGATGCCGACGGTCATCAGGATCGACGATGCGATAAAGCCAAACAGGATCGAGAAGGTAAAAGCCTTATCGGCTTTGTTGTGATCCCGTTTACCTTTATACATGGCAGCCAGCGTATTGCCGCCGTAGATAAAGATGCTGAACACAATGTTTTTGATATAGACAATGGGGGTTGTCAGATTCACTGCCGAGAGAGCGTCCGTACCGAGGATATTGCCGACCATGATATTGTCAACGATCGCAGCCAGATACAGTGAGGCACTCATCGCAACGGTTGAAATCAGATATTCGTTGAATTTTTTTCGTAAGAGATTTCCTGTTCGATTTGTCATGTTGATCCCCTGCTCAGATTGCTGCTGTCAAAGAAGCCAAGCGAGGAAAGTGCAGCGATAAAATCAAGCATATATCTTTCGTTGATGGGTTTCCAGAAGAATCCCATCCGGGCAAGAGCCTGTGTGGTATAGTCGTTAACGGCGCGGATCGGCAAGAGCTTTTTGCCGTGTGCCATATTCTTGTATGCGAGCATACTGGAGAGAATGGCAGCCTTCTGCGGATCTTTTTCAGCCTCTGCCAATGCACCTGCAAATACCGGATCCTCCACAAAATCGACATGGATGCCGGAGTGATTCATCTGGGTGATAATATCAGCAAGCGGGATGGAATGGTTGTTGGTACAGTTGAACAGGCAGCAGGCTTTTGGCGTTTTTGCCAGAGCGAAGAAAGCCTTGGCGCTTTGGTCGATCGGCCCTAAGCAGACCACCGAGTTGATCATAGAATAGGGGAAGCAGCCGAGGATCTCAAAGGAACGCAGCCGTCCCATAAAGTTGTTGGTCAGGAAGTTGATCTGGAACTCTCCGTCCTTTTCTCGTGCGGAGAGTGTACCGACACGGATCACCTTTGCATCAACATTTCTATCCGCAGCCGCCTCAAGCACCACTCTTTCGGAGAGCAGCTTGGAATTGGAGTATTTGGTATCAAGGCGCTGACCGATATACAGGGTCTGTTCGTCAAGAACCGAAGTGACGGGAGGCTGATTATCCACGCTGGCACCGCAGACGCTGGTAGTTGAGAAGTGGATGAGACGAGCGCCGGTTTTCTCGCAGAATTTCACGCAGTTCTGAGCGCCGCCGACATTCACGTCTTCGATATCCGTACCGCTGGAGAAATGCTTGACGTTTGCCGCACAGTTGAATACGGTGTCGATGGGCAGCGTCTCGAAGGGGACGAACTTTTCATAATCGGTAACATCACCGTCAAGAGCAGTTACGCGGCGTTCAAATTCGTTTTCCAGCTCGCCGTTAAAATAGTAGAAGAAAAGATTCTTTAACCGGCTTTTGGCGGAGGAGTAGGGCCCTTTTCTCAGCAGGCAATAAACATTGCCGGTTTCTTCTTTCAGATAATGTTCCAGAACGTGTACTCCCATAAAGCCTGTAGCGCCGGTGAGCATCAGATTGCCGATGGGACGCTGTTCACCATTGCAGAGAGACTCCATATTATTATGGGAGAGCATCTCATTGATTCTGGAATAATCGTAGTCGTTGAAATCAACGATGCGAACGCCGTCATCCGTATTATCGGAGGTGAACATCACCGCAAGCTCGCGGGGTGTTGTCTTCCGGAAGATATCACCATAGGTAATCTCATAGCCCTGCTCCGCAGCATCTATCACAACGGAGGTGACCAGCAGGGAAGTGCCGCCGATTTCAAAGAAACTGTCGGTTGCGCCGACTTTTTCCAGTTTGAGCACTTTTTGGAACAGCTCGCAGAAGTATTTTTCGATATCGTTCTTCGGTGCGACATACTCTCCGGAAGTGACAGCGACGGGATCGGGCAATGCCTTGAGGTCTGTCTTTCCGTTGGGAGTGACAGGCATTGTTTCAAGCTGCAGATAGGCTGTGGGCACCATATAATGAGTCAGGGATTTTGCAAGCTCCTGCTTCAGCTCCTCGGGCTTGATCTCACAGTCGGCAGTATAGTAAGCACAGAGGTTCTCAACGCCTGACAGCTTCCTGATGACGACAACAGCCTTTTTGATATGCGGCTGTTTATCAATCAGACCTTCGATCTCACCGAGTTCAATACGCAGGCCCCGCAGCTTGACCTGATTGTCCATTCTGCCGAGAATGACCACATTTCCTTCCCGGTCCCACTTGGCGTAATCGCCGGATCGATAGACGCGCTCGCCCCGGTAGTCAATAAATCTGGCAGCTGTCTGTTCGTCAAGGTTTTTGTAGCCTCTTGCAACGCCGGGACCGCCGATCAGCAGTTCGCCCATTACGCCCCTGGGTACAGGGTTGCCGTCAACATCCACAATATGCTCCGTGTAATTCAGCAGCGGTCTGCCCACGGATACATGGTCGGCGTTTTGCAGAAATGCCATGTTACTGGAGATGGTGGTCTCCGTAGGTCCGTATGTATTGATAATGTGCGGAATACCGAGTTCTTTCAGACTTGCCATCAGGGTTTCCGAGAAGGCTTCTCCGCCTGCCATGACGAGTCTGCAGCGTTTCAGCACTTTTTTGAACGGCTCATACTCCATATACTGCAGATAGCGGGACGGGGTGGCATTCATTGCATCGGCATGGTTCTTTTCAATCAGGGCGGTCAGTTCACGGGGGTCATTCATTTCACTCTCTGATGCGAACACCACCGTTTTGCCGTTGCACAAAATGCCGACGGAATCCTTGAGTGATAGGTCAAAGGATACGGTAGTCACCGCCAGCATGGTTTCGATCTCTTGATCCACCAGCTGATAGAGAATGTTTGCCGGGTGGGTGGTACAGAAGCTGCAAATACCCTTGTGTGTCAGCATGACGCCCTTGGGCTTTCCGGTGGAACCGGAGGTGTAGATCATATATGCAAGATCGCTGCCGTTTACCTCTGCCGCAGGATTCTCCGTTTCCTCTCCCGCCAGCAGATCGTCAATCCGCAGGGATTTCTCGGCAGGATAATCCGCCATGTGGTCATCGGTGGTAATGATGAATGCGGCATCAGAGTCACCGATGATGTGTCTGATTCGGTCAGCAGGATATTCCGGATCGCAGGGGATAAAGGCTGCCCCGGCTTTCAGTACCCCAAACAACGCTGCAAAATAATAGCTTCTGCGGGGAAGCAGCAGGACGACACTATCCCTCGGCTTTACTCCGGTGCGGATCAGCAAATTGGCAATGCGGTTAGCGTTCCGGTTCAGTTCCCCATAGGTAAGGACTGCATCACAAGCAATCAGTGCCGTGCGGTCGGGTGTTTTTGTCGCATGATGTTCAAACATCCGGTGCAGCAGTTCAAAACCGGGAGCGGCACTTGCGCTGCGGCTGAGTTTTTCCATCTCCTGCTGTTCGCTGTCACTGAGCAGTGAGAGCTCCCTGACGGGAAGTGACGGATCCGCGATCATTCGCTGTACTGCTGTCCTGATCGAAACGGCAAGTGTCTGCATATACGCGTCGGTATAGATGGCATCGTTATAGCGGATAGAGACGGCAATTCCGTCTTCTCTGTCTTCTATGGAGATCGTTACCTTGAACTTCGGTGTTTCCAGCTTCATAAACTGTGCGGTATATACGGCATCACCGACAGTATGTTCTTTGCCGCTCACACCCAGTTGGCACTCATACATGATCTCTGTCGAATACCCGAATTTGTCGGCAAGCTGCATGAACGGATAGTTTTCATGTTCTATGCCGAGGAGCATGGCCTGATTGGAGCGTTCAATCAACTCGCTGACATTCAGCTTCTCTTCAAAGCTCATATAAAGGGGCAGCGTATGGACAAACATACCGACTGTTTTGCGGATCCTGCTGTTGTTTCTGCCACTCGAAATGGTGGAGATATAGACATTCCTGTTGTTTGTAAAACGGGAAACCGTATAAAAAGCTGCGGCAAGGAACAGGGAAGAGGGGGTGACAGCGTTTTGCTTACAGAAGCGTTCCACCGCCGTTTTTTCCATCGGGACTACAACGATACCGAGGTGACCGTCCTCCGAACGGCCCTTTTTATCCCCGGGAATCTCGCTGACGCTCTCAAATTGTTTCATCATGTCGGAATAGTATTGCTCGGATTGACGATAGCTGTCGGTATCCTTACTTTTCTCCTCACCGAGAGCATATTCAAAGTAGGTAAATTTTTCTGCTGCGGTTTCCTGACCTGCGTATGCCCTGGATACCGTATCCATGAAAACGCCTCTGGATAGTCCGTCAAAAATAATGTGATGGATATCGGAGAGCAGGTAGGTCTTCCCGGATGACCTGATGATCTCAAAGCGATAGAGAATGTCTGAATGTAAATTAAACGGACGGACAAACTCATTTTTGCGTTCCTCGAGCTCCTCGGCAGTCATACTGAGAACCGGGATTTCAGGAGTAACGCTGTCATTGCGGATCTGTACAAGGTTTCCGCTGCGGATCTCAATATGGGTGTTCATGTAGGCATGACAGGAAATTGCCGTGATGAGTGCTTTTTTCAGTTTGTCGGCATCAATATTTTTAAATTCATAGCACAGCGGCATATTATAAAGGAGTTCCTCCGGTTTTTTCATCACCTCATAATACACGCCAAGCTGGTTGTAGGAAAGGGGATACTCTTCCTGGGATGCAGCAGCTGCTTCAGATGCTTCTTCCCTGATGCCTCCTTGTACCAGATGTTCATAGACAAGGTCCTCTACGTCCATGATACTCATGCCGTGCATGATCTTACCGACAGGGATATCGCAGCCGAATTTTTCTTCCACGAAGGTCGTGAAGGCAATGGCGGTCAGCGAGGTGAGTCCGAGATTCAGCAGGCCGGAGGTGACATCCGTGACAGGCGAACCGATGGCTTTTTCAGCAAGCAAACAGATTTCCTGCTCCAGCTTCGTCAGCTTGCGTACCATGCCGCTTTCTGCTGCATGATGGAGCAGCTTCGGCTCCGGCAGATTTTTGAGATCCTTTTTGCCGTTGAGCGTATAGGGCATTGATTCAAGCTGTAAATATGCAGTCGGAACCATATAATGCGTCAGTCTGGAAGCGGCATGAGCTTTCAGGGCATTCAGGTCGATTTCCGAATCCGCTGTGAAGTATGCGGCGATATGCTCCGTGCCGCTGATCGTTCTGACAGTGACGGCAACTTCTTTGATGCCGCTGTAGCTCTCAAGCACGCTTTCAACTTCGCCCAGCTCGATCCGCAGCCCTCGTAATTTGACCTGATGATCCATTCTGCCAAGAATCAGAACATTGCCGTCCTTGTCCCACCGGGCATAGTCGCCGGAGCGGTACATACGGTGCCCGTGGAAGTCCACAAAAGCGGCGGCCGTTTTATCGGGTAAATTCTTATAGCCTTTGGCAACACCCACACCGCCGATATACAGCTCACCTGTAACACCGTAGGGAGCAAGGTCGCCGTGGCTGTCCACGATATATTCAATATAGTTGAGCAGGGGTCTGCCCACCGAGACATACGCGGCATCTGTCAGGTCTGCACCATTAGACGACACGGTGATTTCGGTAGGCCCGTAGGTGTTGATAATGCGGGTATCCGGTGCCGCCTGTCTGATATGGTTGCGCAGCGCCATGGGATAGCCCTCACCGCCTGACATCACACATTTGCAGTTTGCCAGCGCCTTCCGGAACGCTTCAACAAAGAGATATTGCTGCAATCTTGAAGGGGTAGCGTTCATACAGTCAACACCGTAACGCCCCATCAGCTCCGCAAGCAGCTTAGGCTGATTCATCTCATCGTCCGAGGCGAACACCAGCGTTTTCCCGTTACACAAAGCGGCACAATGCTCTTTGAAGGACATATCAAAGGCGACGGTGGTCACAGAGAGATAGGTATGGACATGATGATAGAGATAGTGAATATGGAGATTTGCCTGATGGGGGGTCAGATAGCTGCAAATGCCGATATGACGCAGCATGACGCCTTTTGGCTTGCCGGTAGAGCCGGAGGTATAGATCATATAGGCAAGATCGTCCGGACTGACGTTTACATCCGGTCTGGAACTGTTGCCAAAGTCAAGCAGTTCACCGATCGTCACGCAGTTGGCATATTCATCCTTCGGCTCATCGGTGATGACAAAGCGGGCTTCGCTGTCGTCCAGCACGCTGCGGATACGCTCCGTGGGATAGGCGGGATCAGTAGGAATAAATGCTCCTCCTGCCTTGAGTACGCCGAACATCGCAGCAAAAAAGTTTGACGTACGTCTGAGCATCACAACAGCGCTGTCACCCTTCTGAAATCCCCTTGCCATCAGGGCATTTGCTACCGTATTGGCACGGCTTTCAAGCTGTGCAAAGCTGAGGGTTTTATCACAGGCGATCAATGCGGTTTTGTCCGGATTCTGATCTGCTGCGGCCTCAAACATCTTATGCAGCAGCTTGACGGGAATATCCGCCTGAGCGGAGGTTGAAACGGCATCCAGAGCTTCCTTCTGCGTCGGAGGAAGCTGTGTGGCATCCTGTATGGTACCGGCATCCTTACAGAACGCCTCTGCGGTAAAGAGGAACTGCTCGATGAAACGGCTGATGATCTCCTCCTCAAATAATTCCGAGGAATACTGGGCATAGCAGGTGATCCTGTTGCTTTCGGCCTGCATCACAAAGTTGATATCCTTGCCGGAGGGTTGGAGTCTGTAAGAGGTTTTGATACCGATATCACCGCATTGGTATTCCGTTTGCATACGGATGTAGTTGATACCCACATCAAAAAGCGGATTACGGCTGGGATCCCGTCCCTTGAGAAATGCAGCGACAAGCCGGTCGTATGGGCAGCAATTCTCTTTTATGCACGAAGAAACCGTTTCACGGACTTCTTTGAGATATGCTGCGGCGGACTTATGATAAACAGGTTTCAGGCGCAGAGGAACCGTGTTGACAAACATACCGATCGTATTCTGCGTCAGGCGGTTCCTGGTATTGGCAGGCACGCCGATGACAACATCTTCGGAAGCGGTATACTTTGCCGTTGTTGCGGACAATGCTGCCAGAAGGATGGTGAAAACTGTCGTTTTCTTTTCCTGGGCGGTTTGTTTCAGCGTGTGCAGGATTTCGCCGTCAAGGACAAATTTCCTGTTGGTATCAGAATGGGGATGGAACGGCGGACGGACCTTTTTCAAGGGGAGTTCCGCAACAGGGACACCGTCTGCAAATAGTTCACGGAATTTTTCTAAGCCAAGGGCGTATTTTTCTTCGTTGTTTTCCCGGGATGCTCCACTAAGATCATAGGTATCTGATGCAACCGGATTACCGCTCAGACGCATCAGCAGCTCGTTTGTAAAGACATTGTCACTTCGGCCGTCAAAGAGGATATGATGGTACAAAAATGCAACAAGACAGGCGGTACCGTCTGTATAAATAATCGCTCTGGCAGGTATACCGTTATTCAAATCAAAGGGCTTGCTGTGTGTCTGTGCCGCTTCATAACCGTCCTGAAGATTATCAATGTTTTCGATAGAGATCTGTGGGATATCATCCACCAGAACACGCAGGATTTCACCGTCTTTCTCACGGTAAACGGAGTGAAACGCTTCATGTGAGCGGAAAATTTCTTCCAGAACTGCTTTGGTCCGCTCCGCAGATGCGCCGGTGACTTCATAATAACAGATGAGGCTGTACATGGTGGATTCAGGCGAAAGCTTTTGCTCAATATACATCCCACGCTCATAAGGATTCAGCGGATATTCGGAACAGGACCCCGATAGGGATTCATCTACCGTCTGTGCTGCCCTCGGTGAAAAGTCTTTCAGGTCCAGCTGGTTGAGGATATCAGGGTCCATGTACAGTACGGTGATTTGTTTGTCAATGATCGTATTTCTGATAAAGCTGATATCGTTCCTTTCCTTATCGTCAAGTATCAGCAGCGCTGCACCTGAGAGGAGGGTATCAAATACCTCGTCAACTGACAGAGCGAGGCTGAAATCCACCGTGCCGAGAGTCATATCGCCGTCACATATATTGTTGTGGAGGATATTTCTGCTGATTCCCCCGAACAGGGAATGATAGGTGTGAATCACTCCCTTGGGGGGTCCCGTTTCCCCGGAGGGATAGAGCAGAAGTGCTTGATCATCGTCGGAACTGTCGGCATATTCCTGCAGCGGGTCGAATGCTTCAGCGGCACCGATAAAGGTCTTGTCGATGATAAGCTTTGCGCCGCAGTCATTTCTGATGTCCTCGATCCTGTCGGCCGGATAATCCTCCGGTAAAGGCGTATAAGCGCCCCCTGCTTTCAGTACGCCTATCTCGGCAGCAATATATTCAAAGCAGCGGGGCAGCAGGACAGGTACGATGTCATTCTTACCGATCCCCTCTGATTTCAGCTTTGCAGCAATTCTGCCGCTGAGTTCATCCAATTTGCCGTAAGTGATGCTTCTGCCTGAAAAGCTCTCGACAACAGCAGTTTTGTCTCTGTATTTTTCGAATACAGATCCGAGTTTTTCTGTTAACTGACTCATAAATACTCTCCTTTGTAATTATTCTGACGATCCTCTCTTTTCTGAATGTTGTTTTCATAAGAATGATACTTGTCCGTAAGCTCAGACGCAAAATCCTTCCGGTTGACAGCATCGTTGTTACTGTGATTATTGTTGTATAATTATTACATTTATTATTATACATCAACCACATTATTTGTCAATGTTATCCCGGAAAGTCATCGCGGATTTGTTATGTTAGTGTA
>ONEU01000054.1 GCA_900316925.1 uncultured Eubacteriales bacterium | reverse complement strand
TCACACTCTAACACAAATTCGTCTCCGCATTGGATCCCGGCGGTCATAATGTTCAGTATGCTCTTCGCATTGATCCGCTTCTCCTGAAATAAGATCGTTACTTCACACGCATATTTCATCATCTCTTCGGCAAACATCGCTGCCGGTCTCATGTGAAGTCCTACCTCGTTGCGGATCAGTAATTTCTGTGAGATCATTTCTCTCTTCCTTCCTTTTTTTCTCTTCGTGCCTTTCGGCTTTTGTCACATTCACTCATTTTCTATTATACACACCTTGTTCGGAAAATCAAGAAATAATTGCAAATTGTATTGCAATCACCGTCAAAAAGGTTTAAAATAAAAACAAGTATTGGCTTGCAGCATGATGTCGTTATTTCTTCCGGGAATGGGGTTCGCCGTCGGCGCTGCAGACCGATCAACGTGCAAAGAAAAAGGAGGATGGAATAATGGACACCATCTTTGAAAAAATTTCCGGTAATGACGATATCTTCAAAAATCCCGAATATGTCTCCGATTCCATTATCTTCAATGCCATCGAGTCTGTCAGGGACGATGACGCCTACAATATCTACAGCGATCACAAATATGTCATTATCTCCACACCCAAAAACGGCTGCCGGGTCTGGATCTGGACGTCCACTTCCATTAAGAACGATACGTCCCGTCTGGTCAATATCTGCCGTTTCCTGCGTGACTGCAATATTCCCAAGGTGGAAATCTATGTGAAGCAGGATGTGGCGGGCAATCTTTCCGATCTGTATGCCATTACCTCTCTCGAGCTGGACTATGTGGTGAAGGACGAGTTTTCTCTGGCAGTATTCACCTATTCCGGTGAAAAAAAGACCGATACCGTTTCCGACGGGATTGTTACCATCGACAGGAATAACCCCGCTCATGTGGAAATGGTGACGGAGTTCTACCGTCAGTGCCGGGAGGAGTTCCGCTGGAACGAGAAGTTCGACCGGAAGGTGAGCGAATATCTTGCCATGGAGATGTATGCCTACGTCAGGGACGGAAAGGCGCTGGCAACTGCCGCCATCGGCAGCCATACCAACGACTATATCCGCATCAAGTCCATCGCCGTGCTCAAGCCGGAGCGGCGCAAGGGAATCGGCTATCAGATGTGCAGTTACCTGGTGAACGAGATCCTGGAAAACGGCAAAACGCCCATGCTGTATGCCCACGTCGGCAATGTCGCCGCCATGGCGCTGTGGAATAAGGTGGGCTTCAGGCAGCGTGATAAACTTTCCCTGCTGAAGATCGAGGATAGTAACTGACCGTGAAATAACCACTGACTGAGAGCTGTCATTCCGGTGACAGCTCTTTTTTGTGCTGGAAAATCAACAAATCAACTCTTTCAACATTCTGATGTTGAAAAGTTGAAAGTTATCAACAAGTGTTTTCCGTGCAATAAAACCAGGAATTTTTTTCAAAATCCGTCGAAAACAGTTGTTTTTTGTCAAAATAGTGGCAGTTCGGTGGCACAACGTGTGGTATAATGCTGACAGACGGCGGCCAATACAGCGACCGTAAGGGTGATGGTGACGTAAAAAGCATCAGGAGGTGGAACACGATTGTGGGAAGATAACGGAGAGATCCGGGTGCGTTTCCCGGTGAACCATGACGGAACGCTGGCACGGGAAGCGGAAGGCTCGTGTGACATGACGCAGGAGCTGTCGGAACGGATACGGCAATGCTGCCGGGAGTCGGACGGGGAAGAAAACTTCTGCTTCATGGAAGAAACGGATGACGGGTGCTGTCTGGTGCAGTGCGACAGGATACACCGTTACTGGGAGGTCACTCTGCACAGACTGCGGTTGTCGGATCGCGCCCGGTGCCGGGAGGAAATGCCGTTTACCCTGCCGGGGATGATGTGCGAGCATATCTTTTCCTTTGCCGGGGTGCGGATGAAGGATCAGCCGCCTTGTTTTTGCTGGACGAACCGCGGGATGCAGCACCTCTTGGAGGAATGTGCCCTCCTGCCCGAGGAAGTCACCGGTTCGGCGGTGTTCCGCAGCGCCCTGCGGCTGGAACGCTCTGTCTGCGGAGAGCTGCTCCGTCCCGGGAATCTCACGGAGCTTCCGCTGATGCTCTACTGTGTGCCCGTGCTCCGTTCCGGCAGGGTCGATCAGATGCTGGTGGCGGTATGGCGTCTCAGCCGTGAACCGCTGTCTGCACAGGAGCTGCTGAATCCCCTCACGCCCCGTGAACGGCAGATCATCCGTCTGGCGGCCGACGGGATGACCAACAAATATATCGCCAACCACCTGCATATCAGTGAAGGAACGGTGAAAAAGAATCTCTATAACAGCTATAAAAAGCTGCATATCAGCTCCAGGTTCGATGTGATACGGCTTATCGGAAAATGCTGAACCAACGATAGTGGTATTGAAAATTGTGAGGTTATCGTCTATAATGTCTGTTGTTAAATTACTATTTGTATTAAACAATATGATTTATACAAGGAGTTATTTTTATGGCAGAGGCGGTAACAGAGGAACTGTACCAATGTGATCTTACAGAGTCTTATGTGGTGACGGAGGAGCATCAGGTTGTCAGGGTCTATGGGCTGGCGCTGTATAACTGTCGGCCGGAACGTGCCTGTCTGCGCGGGGAAAGCTGCCGGGTGGAGGACATCTCGGATGACCGTGAGAAAGTGCTGCGCCTGAAACGGCTCATTGACGAGCTCAGGCTCTATCCTGTTCATCTGCGGGAGGTGGTGGAGGATTATTTGTCGTGAAGGATTGACATTTTGATTGTGATGTTTTATAATCACAATAAAAGTGAACGATATTGTGCAACGGGAGGAATAATGATGACGGTTTGGATTTGTGATGACGCCATGCATGAAAATACCCCGCTCATAGAGGAATTGAAAAAGGACAGTCTGAAAAACGTGGTGGAGCTTGCCTTGGGGGAGTTCAGTCAGGAGAAGCTGCTGGAAATCAGGCCGGATATCCTGTTTGTATCGGTGTGCTCACCGCAGACGGAGTACCAGGCAATATTGGAGGCGGTGAAGAACAGCGGATTGCAGACGGTGATCTGTCTGATCGGCAACAGTATGCAGCAGGCAGTGCTGGCTTATGAACACAAATGTGATTATTTTATACATCGTCCGTTCCATGCGGATGAACTGCACCGTTGTGTGAGCAGTCTGGAGCTGTTGGCGAAGCGGATCTGTCATATCCGGTCCGTGACATTCGGGTGGTTTGAAATATATGTGAACGAAACACCCATTCTGCTTCACAATGCGAAGGCAAAGGAGCTGTTAGCCTTGTGTATTGACCGGCGGGGTGCAGACGTGAGCATCTATGAAGCGATTGATGCGCTCTGGCCGCAGAAAAGCTATGATGAACGTGCTAAGCGGCTGTACCGCAAGGCGGTTATTTCGATTCACCAGACACTGTCGGAATATGGCGTGGGCCATTTGTTTTCCAGCCGGAGAGGGAGCTGCAAGATTGATAAGTCGGTGATTGAGTGTGACTACTACACCTTCCTGCAGGCGCCGAAGGAGCATCTGCTGATGTTAAACGGGAAGTATCTGTATGATTACCCGTGGGCGGAGGAAACGCTTGCCCGTATTACGCTTATTGCCCGGGAAGCCAATGACGGCCGTATCCTGGAGTATATGTACTGATGCGGGGGAAAAAATTCTTGCCTGCAAGGCTTATCCCGCAGCGAATTTTGGAAAGGGGTCCGGGGAAAACCTTTTTTCGCCAGAAGAAGGTTTTCCCTGGGGAACTGGCAGGCAAAAATTGATTTCCGTAGTTTTCACGCAAATCAAATTTGAAAAGTCCTTGCCTGAAAGTCCATGCAACTTCTTCGTCAACAACGATGAAAGTCAGCGTTTACCAATTCCTGCAAGGCTTATCCCGCAGCGAATTTTGGAAAGGGGTCCGGGGAAAACCTTTTTTTCGCCAGAAAAAGGTTTTCACTGGGAACTGGCAGGTCAGAATGGATTTCCGTAGTTTTCACGGTATTAAGGTTGAATTTTGGATAAAAGGTGGTATAATAAAAGGAACAGGCTGTTATGAAGCCTCGAAAAGAGATGCTGACGGTGCAGAACGACAGCCGGTCAGCAGAAGGGGGAAAGAAAGATGCAGAAGCATAACGGAGAAAAGTATTATATCACGACACCGATCTACTATCCGTCCGGCAATCCGCATATCGGCCATTGCTATACGACAACTGCCTGCGATTCGATCGCCAGGTACAGAAGAATGCAGGGTTATGATGTGATGTTCCTCACCGGTACCGATGAGCATGGCGTCAAAATAGAGCAGAAGGCTGCTGAAATGGGCATCACACCCAAACAGTATGTGGATGATATCGTTGTCATTTTCAAGAAGCTGTGGAGCTTTATGAATATCCAGTATGACCGCTATATCCGTACAACAGACGACTATCATGTGGAGGCCGTGCAGAAGATTTTCAAGGATCTGTACGACAAAGGCTACATCTATAAGGGAGAATACAAGGGTAAATACTGTACTCCCTGTGAGAGCTTCTGGACGGAATCCCAGCTCGTGGACGGCAAGTGCCCCGAGTGCGGAAGAGACGTGGTGGAAGCAAAGGAGGAAGCGTATTTCTTCCGGATGGCACCCTTTGCCGACCGGATTGAGAAGCTCCTCACCGAGACCGATTATCTCCAGCCCAAGACAAGAGCCGTGGAGCTTGTCAATAACTTCATCAAGCCCGGCCTGGAGGATCTTTGCGTATCCAGAACCAGCTTCAAGTGGGGCGTTCCGGTGACATTCGACCCCGACCATGTGGTCTATGTGTGGATCGACGCTCTTTCCAACTATATCACCGCCCTTGGTTACGGCAATGACCGTTACCATGATTACAACAAGTTCTGGCCTGCCGATGTGCACATGGTGGCAAAGGATATCATGCGTTTCCATGCGATTATCTGGCCGGCAATGCTCATGGCGCTGGAGCTTCCCCTGCCGAAGCACCTGGCTGTGCACGGCTGGATCACCTTCAACGGTCAGAAGATGAGCAAGTCTCTGGGTAATGTGGTGGATCCCTTTGTTCTCGGCGAACGCTACGGCGCCGATGCCATCCGCTATCATATCCTCAGAGAGATGGCTCTGGGAGCTGACAGCTCCTTCTCCAACGAGATTATGATTAACCGTATCAATACCGACCTTGCAAACGGTCTGGGCAATCTTGTTTCCCGGACGGTTGCGATGGTGGAGAAATATTTCGGCTCCACTCTTCCCGAAGAGCAGGAGGCAGGAGAATTTGATGACGATCTCATTGCCCAGGCAACGGCGCTGTCTGCTGCTGTGGACGAGTATATTGACAAAACCCAGATCAACAACGCTCTTGCCGAGATTTTCAAGGTAGTTTCCAGAGCTAACAAATATATAGATGAAACGACGCCCTGGATTCTCGCCAAGGACGAGAGCAAAAAGCCGAGACTGGCAAGAGTGCTTTACAATCTGTTGGAGACCATTCGTATCACCTCCACACTGCTTTCCGCCTTCATGCCCACCACCATGCCTGTGGTATGGGAGCAGATCGGTGCTGTCAACGGGGAAGCCGTCTATGACAATGCCGCTTCCTTTGGTATCCTGCCCGGAAACGTGACCGTTCACAAGGGAGATATCATTTTCCCGAGGATTGACGTGGAGAAGGAGATCGAAGCGCTCAACCAGATCATCGGTTCACAGAAGGCGGAGACCAACCCGGCAGAGAACAAGCCGGCAGAGAAGGCAAAGTCTGAGAAGCCGGAAGGTCTTGCGTTGATCGGCATTGATGATTTTGCAAAAGTAGAGCTGCGGGCAGCGAAGGTCATAGCCTGCGAGCCGGTGAAGAAAGCGAAGAAGCTGCTGAAGCTGACGCTGGATGACGGAAACGGCGAGCGCACGGTAGCCAGCGGCATTGCGAAGTATTACACTCCCGATGAGCTGATCGGCAAAACTGTTATCCTGGTAGCGAACCTCAAGCCTGCTGTTCTGTGCGGTGTAGAGAGCAACGGCATGATTCTTGCCGCCGACGATAACGACACCGTCAAAGTCCTTTTCCTTGACGGCATCACCCCCGGCTCCAAAATCCGATAGCGGCGCCCCGCCGCGGTGTAGTCACGCTGTCGTTTGCTGCGCTCACTCTGTTTGTGGTAAGGCGAAACTGCGGTGTCGCTAACATCCGGCACGGCACAGCAAGGCTGTGTATTTTCTACATCCGCCGCCACGCCCCTT
>ONEU01000167.1 GCA_900316925.1 uncultured Eubacteriales bacterium | reverse complement strand
TGTGTGAGACGGTTCCGGCATATACAGGCGGAAAAGTGGTGAACACCGTTGGTGCGGGGGATGCATTATTTTCATCATTCCTGCATTTTTATGCAAAGGGACTGGATGCCCTGTCTGCAATGCGAAGAGCAGTCGTATTTGCCGGAAGGAAGATTGCCTATAATGGTGCATCCGTCGGATTCGGAACGGAAGAAGAAACAGAAAGGATTGCGTGCGCAGAATAATACTCTCATCTATCGAACTGCATCCGCAAGCCGACACCCTGTTCAGAAAAATTTTATAGCGACGATCCCTGGCATTGTCGGGGATTTCATCAGAAGAAAGCAGGCACGGATACATCGGATGGAGTAACCGTGCCTTACTTATTTGCATACATCAGCCGTTATCACCTCGTTCACAACCGCCAAAAAGCAGGCACGGGTA
Source organism: uncultured Eubacteriales bacterium (assembly GCA_900316925.1). Taxonomy (GTDB): domain Bacteria; phylum Bacillota; class Clostridia; order Oscillospirales; family Acutalibacteraceae; genus UBA1213. The sequence continues at coordinate 3,148 of ONEU01000167.1, read as the reverse complement.
CTTTGATAGTAAACGGAACTCAGGTATTCAGAGACCAGCCAGCAAACGCCCCGTCAAGGGGCGTGGCGGCGGACGTAGAAGATTTACAGCCCTGCTGTGCCGTGCCGGATGTGAGCGACACCGAGGCGGGGCACGGAAATCAATTTTGAAAAAAACTTGCCTGGAAGTCCCTGCAAATCCTTGGGCAACAACGATGAGAAGATAGTGTTTATCGATTGCTGCAAGGATTATCCCTCAGCGAATTTTGGAAAGGGGTTCGGGGAAACCCTTTTTTGCCAGAAAAAGGTTTTCCCCGGGAACCGGCAGGTCAAAATTGATTTCCGTGGAGGCGGGGCGCCGCCGCTTGAAAAAAGGGTTGGTTTCTGGTATGATAGATGGGGTGAAAATGAATGGGTGAGGAGGAGTCAGGATGGAATATGAGGTCAATGAGATTGTTACAGATCAGTTCAGGATGGAGTATCTTTGTTTCGGAAAGGGAAAGAAACCGTTTGTGATCCTACCGGGGCTGAGTGTGCAGAGCATGATTCGCTCTGCACCTGCAATCGTAGGTCAGTATCGGCGATTTAACGATGATTTTACCGTGTATTTCTTTGACCGAAGAGCAGATCTGCCGTCGGATTACGATGTCGCTCAGATGGCACATGATACGACACAGGCCTTTGAAAAACTGGAGCTTACGGAAATATCACTCTTTGGTGCTTCACAGGGAGGGATGATAAGTCTGACAATTGCCGCTGATCATCCGGAGATGATATCACGCCTTGCGGTTTGCTCAACCTTGATGAGAATGACTCAAAAACGCTTCCACGTCATTCGTGAATGGGTGGAGCTTGCTCGGAAAAAGGATAGAGAGGGACTTTACTTATCCATAGGAGAGCATATCTACCCCGGTAAGATGTATGAACGGTTCAAAGATGCGCTGGTGGGCTTTTCCAAGACGGTTACCGATGAGGAACTTGCACGCTTTATCATTCTGGCAAACGGGATGCACGGGTTTGACCTGACCGGAAAGATCGGACAGATCAGATGCCCTGTTCAGGTTACCTTCGACGAGGAAGACACTGTTCTCGACGCAGAGGCAGCTTCCGAGCTGGCAGCGCATCTCAGCTGTCTTGACGGCTTTGAAATGAGGCACTTCAACGGCTGCGGCCATGCTTTGTATGATACGGCGCCGGGTTTCAGGGAATGGTTATATCATTTTGTGACGGAGAAAAGAGAAAGATGACATTGAATAAAAACACAAATAAAAAGGGGTTGGTTTCATGCTATTATCTATGAAGAAAAAGGGAACAGCAGCTATTCTGTTGAGCTTCGCGATGCTGCTGTCGGCTTCGGCCTGCAGTAAAACGACAGATGACGGGAAACAGCAGAGTTCCGGAAAAGAATCAACCGTGAATAGTGCGGTACAGCCGGAAAACGAAATAAAAAAGGCTGAGAAAAACGGAGAGGTGTATATTCTTTATACCAGCGACGTGCACTGCGGAATCGATCAGGGCTTCGGCTATGTGGGACTGAAGCAGGTGCGGGATTCACTTGAGCAGCAGGGTTACGAGACGATCCTGGTGGATGACGGAGATTCCGTGCAGGGTGAATTTATCGGAACGCTGGACGAGGGTGAATCCGTCATTTCGCTGATGAATGATCTGAAATATGACGTTGCCATTCCGGGAAACCATGAGTTTGACTACGGTATGGATACCTTTCTGGGGCTGACCAAAAAGGCGGATTTTCCGTATATCAGCTGTAATTTCACCCATGAAGGCAAGCTGGTTCTGGAGCCTTATGTCATCAAGGAGGCTGCCGGCATGAAGATCGCGTTTGTGGGTGTATCGACGCCGGATACCATTACGACCTCTACACCTTCCTATTTCAAGAATGAAAAAGGCGAATATGTATATGATTTTATGAAGGATGAAACCGGACAGAAGCTCTATGACGCCGTACAGAAATCGGTGGATGACGCAAGAAAGGAAGGAGCCGATCTGGTGTATCTGATGGGACACATGGGAAACTCGGCAGACTCATCACCGTGGAACTATGCGGATGTTCTGTCGCATACAAGCGGCATTGATGTCATGTTGGACGGTCACAGCCATGATACGGATCAGGTCGTGATGAAAAACAGAGACGGAAAGGACGTTGTGCGTACCGCCTGCGGAACGAAGCTGGAAGCAATCGGATACAGCCGTATTGCAGCAGATAAAACAGTTGCCGAAACGAATATCTGGAGCTGGCTCAATCTGAAATCCGCGGTGAACCTTCTGAATATTCAGAATGACATGACGGAAAAAGTCGATCACGCACTCAGCATGGGCAAGGAAAAGCTCAGCAAGGTGATCGGAACCTCCGAGGTGAATCTGACAATCAACGACCCGGTGGAGAAGGATCGCGCAGGAAATCCGATACGAGTGATCAGAACAGCCGAGACAAATCTGGGTGATTTCTGTATGGATGCGATCCGTGAGGAAACAAAGGCGCAGATTGCTCTCCTTAGCGGAGGCTGTATCCGGAAGGATATCAGCAAGGGTGATATCACCGTTGAGGATATTTACAATAACCAGCCCTTCGGCAATCATATCTGTGTCATAAAGGCTACCGGACAACAGGTGTTGGATTCCCTGGAATGGGGCGTGCACACCATTCCCGATGAATTTGGCGGATTCCCGCAGGTATCCGGTATCAGCTTTGAGGTGGACACCTCTGTAAAGAGCGGCTGTCAAGAAGATGATTCCGGTATGTTGACCGGAATTGAGGGAGAACGCAGAATCAAGAATGTCCTTGTGGACGGCAAGCCCATCGACCCGAAGGCAACCTACACGGTAGCCGGAGTGGATTATTGTCTTCTTGACAACGGTGACGGGTATACCGCCTTTAATGGCGCAGAGATGGTAGAGTACAGTGAGAAAACAGATGCCCAGGTGACGTTTGAATATATCCAAAACAAGCTCGGAGGCGTTGTGGGCAGCACTTATGCTGATCCTTACGGACAGGGCAGGATCGTGATCAAATAATCACCCCTGACGTAAGAGAGGGATTATTTCTCTCTTGCCGGGAAATAAACGATAATAGGGTAGACTGAGGGACACTTTGTCCCTCAACCTCCCATTGCACCGTACGTACGGGTCTCGTATACGGCGCTACATGAATA
>ONEU01000129.1 GCA_900316925.1 uncultured Eubacteriales bacterium | reverse complement strand
GGATTTCTGAAATGATCCATTACTTTTTCACTGTATAAAGCCATGATAAACCCTCCCGATTAAAGAATAAATGCTTTCTTGCCTGCCATGAGGTCTCTCCAGATGGGGGAGAAGCCTCTGAGATAGGCGACAACCTCTTTGACGGACCGGATGATCTTGTCCACATCCTCGTCGGTGATATCTTCACCGATGCTCAGCCGCAGAGAGCCGTGGGCAACGTCGTGTACCCTGCCGATGGCAAGCAGTACATGGCTGGGATCCAGTGCGCCGGAGGTACAGGCGCTTCCGGAGGATGCTTCGATCCCCTTTTGATCGAGCAGCAGCAGTAGTGCTTCTCCCTCAATGCCCTCAAAACAGAAGTTTACATTGCCGGGCAGTCTTCTGACGGCATCACCGTTCAAAGCGGAGTGCGGGATCTCTTTCAGACCGCCGATCAGCCTGTCCCGTTTCTCCGAGAGCTTTACCGCATTGGCTTCCATGGCAGCTGCGGCTTCTTTCAATGCTTCCGCAGCGGCTGCGATACCGGGGACATTTTCCGTGCCGGCACGTTTGCCGCGCTCCTGGGCGCCGCCTTCAATGAGGTTCGACAGCCGGATACCCTTCCGGACATACAGGAATCCCACACCCTTTGGTCCGTGGAATTTATGTGCTGATGCAGAGAGCATATCAATATTCTGGTCCTTGACGTCGATGGGCAGATGGCCGACAGCCTGTACGGCATCGGTATGGAACAGTACCCTGCGCTCCCGGCAGACGGCCCCGATCTCCTTGATGGGCTGGATGGTGCCGATCTCATTATTGGCATACATCACCGTTACCAGACAGGTGTCTTCACGGATGGCGGCGGCCACTTCCTCAGGGAGTATCAGACCGTTTTCGTGAACATCCAGCAGCGTGATCTCAAAGCCTTCTTTTTCCAGTTTTTTCAGGGTATGCAGGACAGCGTGGTGCTCAAAGGCGGTGGAAACAATATGCTTCCTGCCGTTCTTCTTTCCCAGCTCGGCTGCGGTGAGGATCGCCTGGTTGTCGGCTTCACTGCCGCCCGAGGTAAAGGTGATTTCCCGCGGCTCTGCGTTGATCACGGCGGCAACGTCTGCTCTTGCCTGCTCCAGAATCTCCTTCGCCCGCTGTCCGAAGCGGTAGAGACTGGAGGGATTGCCGTAGTTTTCGTTCATCACCGAGACCATTTTGCGGATGGCTGCCTCACTCATTCTGGTGGTGGCAGCGTTGTCAGCGTATATCAAAATCAAAACTCCCTTCGTTTGCTATGCTCCGTATTATACACCTATTCACCTACAAAGTCAATAGGTAAATAAGAAATATTCTTCTTGATTTACCTATCCCACCTGCGGTATAATAGGTGAAAAGGCGGTGGTAATAGTATGATCTCAACAAGAGGAAGATATGCTATCCGGGTGATGATCGACCTGGCGGAGCACGATCAGGGCAGCTGCATCCCCCTCAAGGACATTGCTGCCAGACAGGGGCTCTCCAAGAAATATCTGGAGATCATCGTCAAGGATATGGTTACCGGCGGACTGCTGGTGGGAGCAAGCGGCAAGGGCGGAGGCTACCGGCTGTGCCGCAGACCGGAGGAATATTCCGTAGGGGAAATCCTGGAGCTGATGGAAGGCTCGCTGTCATCGGTAGCGTGTCTGGCCGACAAGAATATTGAATGTCCGCGGAAATCGGAGTGCCGCACGCTGCCGATGTGGACGGAGTATGACAATATGGTGCACGATTTCTTTTACAGCAAAAAACTGACCGATCTGATGGAACCGCAGGAGCCGTCTGACCGGCCTGATGGGACGGAACCGCAGGAATAACGCAAAAGGACGAACAATCAAAGGGATAACGAAAGCCGAAAGCATCGCCAAGGGGTGTTTTCGGCTTTTTGGCGTATGGGAAAAAACAGGACGATATTTGTACTTTTTTTGAGAATTGTCGTATGACTTCTTCTTGAAACGGAAAAAGCAGCGTGCTATAATGACATGGAAGCTCCTGTCAAGGGAGCTTTTGCCAATCAGATCGTTATAGAATGGAGTGATCGGTATGTCGGAAAAGAATAAGCCGGACGGACAGGAAAGCCCTGTTCCGGAAACGCAGGAGACTGCTCCTGTCAGACCGGCAGAGGAGATCCCGCCGCTTTCACAGGAAGAACAGGAGCATCTGACGTATCTGGCCGTGTATGAGAAATATAATGAGTACCAGAAAAAAAGGTACAGCGTCAGACGATACGGTACGTTGTTTATCCTCCTGTCGGGACTGGTATTTCTGCTGCTGATGTTCACCCGGGACAGCAAGGTGAATTTCCTGATCCTGTGGATTGCCGCCATCATTTTTTGTGTGGTGTTGATGATCCGTGCGGATTATCTTTATAAGATGTATAAGGATATGCTGGGAATCAGTGATGAATATGACGAACAGGAAAGAGAGGCGGCGGAAGAAGAGGCGGCTGAGATTTCCGGAGATGTGGGGAAGACAGCCGTACAGGAACCCGGACAATCTGAAAAAGAGGAAAAAGGAGATGTGAAGCCAACATGAAAACTGTTTTCCGGATCTTTTTGAATGATTTGAAAACCTTCCACCGTAATATCGTGGTGTTTGCGGTGGTGATCGGCATTGCCATTCTGCCGGCGCTGTATTCCTGGTTCAATATCGCGTCCAACTGGGACCCGTATTCTGCTACCTCCGGCCTGATGTTTGCCGTGTGCAGCAATGATAAGGGCTACAATTATAAGTCCCTGACCATCAATGCCGGTAATGAGATCGTTGAAAACCTGAAAGCCAACCCGAAAATGGGGTGGGATTTCGTCAGTGAGCAGGAGGCGGTGGACGGCGTGGAATGCGGCAGGTACTATGCTGCCGTCGTCATTCCGGAGAGCTTTAGCGAGAACCTCTGCTCCCTCACAACAGGCAAGTTCAATCAGGCGCAGATTGACTACTATGTCAATGAAAAGAAGAACGCCATTGCGCCGAAGATTACGACCACCGGTGTGAACACCATCATCGGCGAAGTGAAGTCCGCCTATGTGGCAGCGATCACCAATGTGATCGCCACCACGCTGAATCTCACTACCGAAGAACTGGGAACGGATCTGCAGGATGTGGTGGATAAGATCGTGGAGCATCTGAATGATGCCGGGAACGAGATTGACACCTTCAATGCCAGCGTGGATGTGTTCAACAGTACCATCGACAGCCTGAACGAGCTGCTGAAAACCAACAAGGAGCTTCTTCCGCTGTTGAACGAGAAGATGTCCGGTTCGGATAAAGTGACCGAGGATATCAATGCGGTCATCCAGTCCTCCCGCAGCGCTTCCAAAGCCTTGTCGGAAGCTGTGAGTGCGGTGACCGCATCTGCGGAGGAGCTGCAGAAATCCGTGGATGAGAGTGTGAAGCCCGCACTTGACGAGGTTGAAAAGGACGCGAATGCAGCCGCCGATAAACTCGAGAAGGTGACGGCCATCAACAGGAAGATCATCTCGATCAACAACTTCCTGCTGACCACGTTCAGGAATATCGAGAACCGCCTGGGTCTGAAGCTCACCCGTATCACAGGGCTGGTGGAACGGTCTAACGAGCGTCAGCAGAAGCAGATCGAAAAGATTGAAAATGCTGCCGATGTGATCAGACGGACAGGCGCTCTGCCCAACGAGCTTCGTACCGAGCTTCTGAATACCCTGGCAGAGGGCAAAACGGAAATCTCCGGAATCGTTACGGAATATGATACCGTCAAGACGGATCTCAACAAGGTCGTGGATGATATCTATGACGCTCTGGTGAATGTCTCTGATCTGGGGAAGGAGCTGAACAAACAGGCTCCCGTGTTTGAAAAGACCCTGGACAGCACCATGACGGCTCTGAATGAGATGAAAACCACCTTCGGAAAGGTCAAGGTACTGATGAACCGGACCAAGGAGGATATCAATAACCTGATCAAGCGGGTGAAGGATGTCAAGGATGAGAGCAAGGCACTGGATTTTGTCCGCGGCATTATCAGCAAGCCGGAGGATCTGAGCCGCTTTATCTCCGATCCTGTCAGCACCAATACGCACCGTATCTATCCCATTGAAAACTACGGTTCTGCCATGACGCCGTTCTATACGGCATTGGGCATCTGGGTCGGCGGCATTGTATTGTGTGCCGTGATGCGCGCGGAGCTGACCAAGAGGCAGCTTCTCCAGCTGAAGAAGGTCAATCAGACCCAGCTGTACTTCGGACGTTACCTCATCTTCTTTGTGATCAGCCAGCTTCAGGCACTCATTATTGCACTCGGCGATCTGTATTTCCTGAGGATCCAATGCAACGATCACTTCCTGTTTGTGATTGGCTGTCTGATCTCTGCGTTCGTATACTCTCTGATTATCTATTCCCTGACCATCGCATTCAGCGTGATCGGTAAGGCGCTGGCCGTCATTATCCTGGTGCTCCAGGTGGCAGGCTCCGGCGGTACCTTCCCGGTGGAGGTGCTGCCCGCTCCCTTCCAGGCAATTGTGCCGTATCTGCCGTTCCGCTACGGAATTGATGTCCTGCGTGAGGCTGTGGCCGGTCCGGATGTGTCGGTCTACTGGAGAAACGTGCTGTATCTGTTGATTTTCGTTCCCTTTGCACTGCTGATCGGACTGCTGCTCAGACGTCCCTGCATGAAGCTGATGGCGTTCTTTGACAAGCGTACCCATCAGAGTGAACTCATCATCTGACCATATCGTATGACAGAGCTGTCGCTTTTCAGTAAGCGGCGGCTCTTTTTTTGCGGTGGGTCATCATAGATTGCAATGGACATCGGTTCACTCCCGATGGCGATGTGCCTCCGTCACCATAAGCCCAGTCAGATGAAAACCTTCTTGTTTCCTGATGAGAGTAATATTATGTCAATTTCTGATAGTTTTTGTTGCATTCAGGGACTGTTTTGTGGTATAATTAGCAGGAGAGTTTAAAATAGAAAAAATAGCAAGTATTTTTGAGATTGCTCAATTTATTGAAAAAGGTCTTTGTGACCGATCTATCAAAGGAGTGTAAAAGATGTTTGAAACAGAATTCAGGTTTACGCTGCCTAAGGGTTACCTGGATAAGAACGGAACGCTGCATAGAGAGGGCGTCATGCGTCTGGCAAATGCCGGCGACGAAATCATTCCCCTGAGGGACCCGAGAGTTCAGCAGAACCCCGGCTACCTTACCATTATTATCCTTTCAAGGGTGATCAAGAGTCTGGGAACGCTCCCGGCGGTGGATACCCGTGTTGTGGAAGGTCTTTTTACCATAGACCTTGCCTATCTGCAGGACCTGTATTCCAAGATCAACACGATGGATATGCCTGTATACAGATCCGTGTGTCCGCACTGCGGTCAGAAAATCGAGATACCCGTAAATTTTCTGGAAGCCGGAGTATAGCAGTATATCCGGCAGACAGAATCTACGAAGAGATCGCGTTCATCGGTTATTATATGCATTGGCCGCATGATGAGCTTGCCTCCCTCAGTCACCGGGAGCGTCAGCGCTGGTGCAAGGAGATTTCAAAGATCAACAGCAAGCTGAACGATGAACCGGAAAATGTTTTCAAAATATAAACGGACGGTGAGATACTATGTCTTCTGCTGATGATATTATACCAAGTTATTCGTTTGATGTCAGTATTGACGGGATGAGCATTAGCTTTAGCAAGGTGGAGAATCTTGTGTCCTCGATCGAAATAGATACCATCATAGACGGCGGTTCCAACAATGCTCCCGTACTGCTCAGAAAGCCGAAAAGAAATCCTGATGTGCTTGTACTGGAAAGAGGCGTTTATACCTCGTTCAGCGAATTGAAGATTGCCATGTTTGTGGTAGGTTCACGCGTTGGTACTGTCAATATTAGCGTGAAGAGAAACGGCCGGACAGTCAGGATGTTCTTTATTTCAGGCGGTGTGGTGGTAAGGCGTGAGGTATCGCCCCTCGATGCCTTGGACAGCGCCGTTCTGGTAGAATGTCTGCAGATAGCCCATACAGGTATGGTAGAGGTGCCGCTGCCGTTTGGAATCTGATACCGGAGCTCTGCGTGCTGTCTCAGGGTGAATTTTGTAAAAGGAAAGAATAGAATGAAATGAAGGTAATTTGCGGAAAAAGTATAGCCATCAATCCGCCGATCAAGAGAATGTCTTTATCGGCTGGTTTTTGTGTGCTCAGAAATGCCGCACGATTTGCCGAAGAAATCATTGAACGCTCAGGCAGGTTCACGGAAGGATATGCCGACAACGAAGCTTTCGCGTTTTTAAAGGACCTCAACAGGCTGATGGAAAAGCAGAACAGCGGCAGAGATGAAATGACGCTGATCCTCTACCTGATGATCACCAGACAGCTTATCATTACAGGCAGGATAACGGGTATGGCTGCCAAGGAGCTTGGCGGAGTTATCGACACGCAGCTGGAGCTTCTTTTGTCTGCCGTTCGCAGCACCGACCTGATAAAATGGCGTCAGCTCCTGGAATACCGCAGCATCATCGAGGATGATGAGCGGTTTTCAACGCTGATTCACGAGATCGAAAGTAATCGCCGCGGCGGCAAGGAGCTGCTGTCCTATGTGGATGTAGGCGGGCTGGAGCAGATCAAGCGTGAAAACGCAGCGCTTCAAACCGACGATTATTACTACGCACCCTCAGAACCGTTTGTTTTCAGACTTCTGCGTACTGATGCCCCGGATAGCACCGAGCGTGCGCATGAAGAAACGGTGGATATTTCTGTGCAGGCAAATATCACCCTGCAATACTATGAAAACGCAGAAAGTACGGTACCTTCACTGACTCCCGATAGTAGTGTACCTCCGGGCATGATCAGGACACAACCGGAGGGAATCAAAGGTCAAGCCGTCACCGACACCGGCGGACAAGCCTATCCGGAAGGTGCTTCGCTCATCCACAGAACAGAGAGCTCCGAAACTGACACCAAACCGGAAGTAACCAAAG
>ONEU01000070.1 GCA_900316925.1 uncultured Eubacteriales bacterium | reverse complement strand
CTTCCCCACCCCGATATTCCCCAGTCCGTCAATGGTCACACGCTGGCGCTGTTCGGGAAGTTCCATCGCTTTGGAGAAATCCTTGTACGTCCGGGAGGTCTGACGGTAACGGCAGCGGGCGGCAATCACTCATTTTCATCGGCGCCGCCGTCCTGCAGCTCCTCCGACAGGTTCATTTCGGAGCGGTCAACAATCTCCTGCAAAGTGCCGTCGGAGATCGTCACGGTCATCTCGTTCGTCACCGTGTCGGAAAATTCCCTGGCAATATCCTGTTCGGTGTGCATGGTTTCCACGCCGTGTTTCAGCCAGTACACCCGCCCCTGCCACATATCGTTCCACAGGTGCAGGCAGTACGGATGCAGGTTGACGTATTCCGATCTCGGAGGATGTACCTGCATAACCGCCTCTTCCTCACCCCAGAAAATATCCTTGATGACTCACATCTCGTCCCAAGTAGGACATTGATTCCGGAGACTGACGGATGCGTGCTCCCGGCCTCTGTCGAAAGTAAACACTACCATGATTTGTGTCGGCTTATCATTCGGATGCTTGCTTTGATTTCTTCCAGTGGTCGCATTTTTCTATCTCCCATCAAAAATCCTGACCAGCTTCTTACACACCTCACACCCGCTCTTCTCAGCCTCCGTCAGCACAGGGCTGTAGCGGTTGCGGATGGAGATATGCAGATCAGACAGCTCCCGGTGCTGATAGTATTTCAGCAGCTCTGCTTCCAGGCGCTTCTGCTCGTGATACAGCTCGTCGCTGCTCATGCACTTCATGCGGAACAGCTTCACCGCTCCGGTCAGCGACAGCAGATAGCAGCTCTCGCCGATATCCAGGTCATTGGTATCAGTGCTTGCCTTCTTTGCCCGGCTTGTCAGCTCGGATAGCCGGACTTGATAGTTTTGCTTGTCAAAATTCTCCATATTCCCTCCGTCAGAACGGTAAATCATCCTCTGCCGTCACCTTTGCCGGTCTTGCCACTTCTTCCGCATCGTCCTCTGTAAACCGCTGGTACCGTCCGTCAAAATACAGTTTTAACTCTTTGGTGCCGCCAAACTTGTTTTTGTCCAGAATAGCGGTGGTATCAGACGGTTCATACTTGCTGTCACTTTTGTCGTTGACGTAGGGGCGGTGCAGCAGGATGACATAGTCGCAATCCTGCTCCAGACCGCCGCTCTCTTTCAGGTCGCTCATGGTCGGCTTATCCTTGCCGGCACGGGTGAGCTGCGACAGGGTGACAATACAGCAGCCGGTTGACTTGGCAGCCTGTTTGAGCGCCTGGGATATGTAATCAATCCGCTGCCGGTTGTCCACAAAACGGCGGTTACTGGTGACGATCTGCACATAGTCGACAATCACCATTTCCGGACGATGGGTATAGATCAGCTCCACAATGGTTTCCACGTCCGTAATGTTATCCACGATGGTCAGCTGCGGGTACTGTTCCACAACGGCCCGAACCGTCTCCATCGGCAGCCGGTGCCGGAAGGCAAGATGATATTCCACGTCCGCGATGTCCGAAACAAGGCGGTCATAGATCATGCCGGAAGTCATTTCCAGCGAGAAAAACAGTACCTTCCGGTTTGGCTCATGGGAGACAATGTTGATGGCGAAGGTCGTCTTTCCGGTGGACGGTCTGGCGCCGATCGTTGCCAGCGTTCCGGCAGCAAAGCCGCCGTTCAGTAAGCTGTCCAGACTTGCAAAGCCGGTGGAAAACTGCACCTGCTGATCGCCGTAGTGCAGCAGATAGCTTTCCGCACTGCTCATGGCGGCAGTGCGGCTCATCTCGTCGGCAAGCTGTGAGAGCTGCCGGATATCGCCGGGCTGAATGGACTTGCTGATTGATAGCTCCGTCACTGCCCGACGGAGCCGTCTGTCGTCCCTCAGGCTTTTCATGGCGGCAAGGGTATCGTCCAGGTGCGTTTTGGCAATGTTCGGCGCCATCATGGTGTCCAGCAGTGCAACGGTCGTTTTCTGCTGTTCCTTCGTCAGAGCAGAGAGTAATACCGTTTCATCCGCTTCCGGGTGCCTGCGGCAAAGATCGGAAAGTGTCTGATAAATCTCCCGTGCGGTTTCGTCCTCAAAATCCCTGCCGCTGACAGCGGTTAATATCCGACTGCGGTCGCTGCCATCCAACAGAAGCATGGAACCGATGAGCTTATACTCTAACTGCGTTTCCGGTGAGATCGCCGATTGGCTCAATCCACACACCCCCACTTGTCACGGTAGGCACCTTTTTCCAGCAAATCCAGAAATTCACGCTGCCGGTCCTTACCGGCTGCAGCAAAGCGGAGATACACTTCCTGCCAATCCGCCGGAACCATGGTGCCGGACTTGATAAAACCTCGCCGGAAGTCACACGCCAGATAATCGTCACTGCCCGGAACGGTCGCGGCAAATGCCCGGATTTCCTCCACCGTCATCACAGGCTTTCTTTGTGCGTCAAGCCCGGCGCCGTCAGAGCGCCCGGGCGCAGCACCCGTATTCTCATCCCTATTGGGATGAGAATACTTCTTTTTCTTCTTATCTGTTGTCGCTACTTTGTCGCCACCTTGTCGGTACTTTGCCGGTGCTTTGTCGGTACCTTGTCGGTACTTTGCCGTTTTGGTGCCGCCGACCTTGTCGCTGCTTTGATATTTTTCGTAATTATTTACGATTATCACTGTGTTTTTTGCACTTGTACGCTTTGTCACTTCGTTTGTCGATATCAGGTGTTCAAGTGCTGTGCGCACTTCACGCTGCGAAAGACCCGTCTCCTCCGACAAATGCTTAAGGCTTGTGACAAAGCTGCCTCTTTTCAGCTTGATGCCCTTCCACTCGACGTCCCGGTAGTTTGCGCGGATCAGGCAATAGATAAACAAGTGGGTCGTGTTGATGTCCCTGAACCAACCCCAGTTGAGTATTTTCCGGCTGATCTTGACAAATCCTTCTTCCGTCATCCCTTCACCTCCCTGATGAGCTTTTGCGCGTCTTCCATACTGCGCATGATAGGATACCGAAAGCCGTAGCTCTCCACAACCTTCTGAAAGTGCCTTTGCTCGGCACTCTGCCGCCCTGTGGGCGTTGTTATTTCAATCAATATCGTTTGTCCTGTTTTCGTGAACAGGGTCAGATCAGGCTCTCCCGGGATACCTATGCGTATCGGTGAGCCGTAGGCGGTAACATAAACGCCTACATTGTTACGTCTGACAATTCCGATGTCAGACAGGGCGACACGGCATCCTGATATTCGGGGCGTCGTCGTCATCAGGAGAAAGAAACGCATGCTCAATGAGCCACTGAGCGTCCACGCCCTCGATCAGCAGATCGTTGACATCCGAAAGTCCGCCGCCGCAGGGAAGCACGATGCAGGGTGCCCGATATCCTTCCTCATCAGCCTTGAAAAGCCGTTTGGGAAGGTCTTTCTGATAATCCCGAAGCTCCGTCAGAACGGCAGGTCCTCATCGGAGCTGACACCGGGAGTTTCTGTAACATCATCCACCGCTTCGGCACTCTGACTTGCTTTCAGACGCTTCGGCTCAGGAATATTGTACTTTCCTGCCTTGTAGTTCTCCATCGAAAGAACGCCGTAGGGCTGTGCGGTGAAGCCGTGATAACCGTTGTAATCGTATTCCTGCTCCTGGAAGACCAGCACAAGCTTTGCACCTTTGAGGGCATTTCCGTCCCATTCTTTGGAGAAATCAACCTTGAGCCTGTTTTCCTCCTTGATGAGCTTGAGCACGGTTTTCATGCGCCTCTTGTTGGTCTCGTCATACTCTTTCCCACTGGGGTACCACAGGCGGTACACGCCCTTGTACTTGGCTGTTTCGGGGAAATTTTCCTTGTCGCTCCGGAACTTGTCCATGAAATAGTTCTTGAACTCGCCCTCTGCAATGTCGAACAGGATGCACAGAGCGCCGTCGCTTTCCTCTGCCCGCCTGATCTTCACGACATAAGCGCCGGCGGGAAGCTTCTCACTGACAGTAAATTCGGGGGTTGTTTCATAATCGGTAAAAGGTCTCATTGTTTTTCCTCGCTTTCAAAAAGTCTTTCTATAAATACCCCTTATGAGGGCATTTTTCGACCTGAAAAGGTCGAATTTTAGAAAAATTTTTATTCGCGGAAATATTTTTCAGTTCGCAATATACGATAGCGCGATTTGCCTCCGGCGGCTCGCCGGTTCCAACAGGCATCAAATAATACAAAATCACGGCAACCAACAACAGATTGCCGTGATTTTTTATTTTTTTCAAAAACATATCGTAACCGTCAAATCTCCAACGTCTTTCTCCGAAAATTCTGAGAGTATCATAGCAATGATGGAAAGTGCCATAGATGACCGATTGGTTTTTAAAATTCAGCCTTCCTCCACGAATTGACGATGGTTTCAAATTTCTCTTTGCCACTAGGATTTATCATTCCATCCTTGATATACTCCAGATAGATAGGCTTTATCTGATATTTAATGCTTAACAAATATCCGACGTCCTCGTAATCATCAATATATCCTCCGGTGATCTCGGCGGAGGGCTTTACACTGCCGTCATCACGCTGAACGAACATAGAGATACGGTTATCTTCTGCACGGTAATCACTGTTAAACTTGATCGCACCTTCGTTAAGGTCGATATGCTGCTGATTGTTGCTCTGCATGACATATTCCCAGGGCAGTAAATTTGACTGTTCGGAAGTTGTTGCTTCGAGATCTTCCGAATAGGGTACACGGTCATACTTTGCAAAAGCGATCTTTGTCAGCGGAGCAGAGAAATAATTGCCCGGCATGGATGAGAGGATAGCCCGTTTATCGGTCTTTGCACGCTCGTTATACTCTTTAGCCGCATAGGGGGTAGCATAGTACATATAGATTTCAGGTCCTGTTGTACCCTCGTTCAGATTTACGCCTGACGCCTTGTTATTGTTTCCTTTGTCAATAGTGACAACGGGAGCGTAATAGATCTGATACCGCTGGGACACAAAGCCCTCGGGTTTGAAGGGTTCGTCCACGGTGCATACGATATCATAGACTGCCTGATTGAGCTGAGAAGCTCTTTCCGCCGCTTTTGCCTCGTCCGTATTTTTCATGCGGATTGCTTTTTCGTTAAGCGTATAGCTGCGGTAGCCGAAGTAAACAGCCTTGCCCCCTGCATTGTCATTCAGATTGATATCGCAGTATTCGGTGCAGCCCTGTTCAAGCAGTTTTGCTTTTGCAGAGGCTTCATCAGAACCCGAAGCAGCATATATCTTATTGAAATAAACATGGTCGCTGTTTTCAAAAGCGGCACGAATAAAGGTTTTCATGGTGGTGTCGCCGTATAGCACAGACTTTGAACCACTGGTGTCCGCCCTGTCTGCCACAAGGGCAGTGGATTGTCTTGACCTGAACTGTTCGGAACCCGCAGCAATGAAGGTGATCGGTCTGCCGGGGCTTACACCCATATTATAGGTAAAATACAGGTAATAGCTGTTTCCGTTAGACATCTTTATCGGTGAAGTATTGCTTGCACAATAGTAAGTCGCACCGTCTACAACAAGCTGATTCGGTACAGCCTTGTCAGGAGAGGATTTATAAAGCATGATACCCCTTATGGCTTCCTCTTCCTTGTCAGTTCTTGCAACGCTGATATATGCTGCCGGCTGATCCTCAGCAGGCTCGATCTCCAGTCTGCCTTTGCTGTCTTTGCGGCTATACCATGCCTTGTCCTGATCGGCAGCGACATTGACAGGGATAACCTCGTCCGTGCCTGCCGATGTTGCGATATCAAATCTGCCCTCGCTTTCAGAGTCCACACCAAAAGCAAAATAGATTCCCGAAAGATATTAGGTCTTTCCGCTGGTTGCAGTCGTTCCGATAGCGATATGGGACCCCTTGTAAAGACCGGCGTTCATAATCTTGGCCTCGTCGATGGTGCCGTCCTCAAGGGTAAGATTTGCCATAGACTTGTTGTCGTCACAGGTGTTGTTATCTATTGTGACAAGTCCCCTGACGGTGATACCATAGCGGGCATCCACAAAGACTGCGCCGCCCCGCTTCTTTGCGGAATTTTTAGTGATCTCCGTATTGGAAAGAGCCACGCCGTCGTCACAGACAAAGAACGCACCGCCGTCCCTTCCGGCACGATTGCCGCGGAAGATACAGCTTTCAAACAGGATCGCCTGATGATCCGCAGGCGCATCATCCACATAGATGGCGCCGCCGCCGTTCGGGGCAAGACCGCCGGTAATCAGTCCGGAATGTTCCGTGCTTGAATCCTTAATTGTCAGCTTTGAACCCTTGTTGACCTGAAATACATGACCTGTGGCAGCTTTGCCTGCCATATTGCGGGACAGGGTGTAGCCGTTCAGGTCGAGGGTGTGTTCTTTTCCGTCTCTGACAAAAAAGCAGTCGGAAAGCTCAATGTTATTTGCTAAAACGATCACTTCGTCCCGGTTCAATGCGGCATTCAGTGATGCCTCCGAACCGACCTCACCATCCGCATAGAAGATCTCGAACTTCATAATAAGCTTCTTAGGACTGTAAAAGTCCTTTTCTGTGGAAACAAGCCTCATTGGCTGCGAAGGACTCCATTCAAAAAAGCTCGGATTAGCCCGATTTGTGCTTTCATCAAGATAGACCTCAAATGCAGAATACTCGCTGCCTTCCTTGAGGATGGTGAAGCCCTCAGCCAAAAGCTCCTTGGCGGCCTCTTCGGATGTTTCACCCATACCGACCTTTACTTCGCTGATGTAAAGGGGCTTGGTTGTTTTTTCCTCCGGTGCTGCCATTACCTGCATCGGTATCATCAGCAATGAAATACACAATATCAATGCCGTGATGATTTTTAGTGTCTTTTTCATAAGAATCACTCCTATCTTGATTTTTTACAGAAACAACACAACAGTTCATTTCTTTTCAAATATATGATACAACACAAAGGGGGACAAAAGTGGGGACAAATTATGCAGATTTTGCGTTTATAACAAAATTGTAACCGGCATTTAATAAAAAATGGTGATCCTTTTGCGCCATCTGACGATAGCAATAACAATTCACCAACTCACGACGACTGGACAGGTCTCCCCTGGAGCTTGATCTAGTCTGAATATTTACTTGGAGTTTATTATATTCTTTCAGATTTTGGAGAGAAAGACGTTGGAGATTTGACGGTTACTTATGAAGTACTACATACTATCCACGACTGGCTTTATTAGAAACAAAGAAAAGACCTTGCATTGGGAGCAATACACTCACTTTACAAGGTCTCTTAATTCTTTTCTTTATCTTTTTTCTAAGATAGTTTTGGTGCCCCGAAAAAGGTTGAGGGGATCTGCCGGGGGACATTTTTTGTCCCATGTCACCCCCGATGATCCTCTCAGGGGCAAAAACAGCTATCCTTTTCATTTTATCTTCTCTCATTTTTCGTGACTTGTTTTTGCTTTTTCTCAGTCGTTCTTCTTTTCATTGCTTCTCTTATTTTTCTTTGCTTTTGTTTCT
>ONEU01000042.1 GCA_900316925.1 uncultured Eubacteriales bacterium | reverse complement strand
TTACCAATTCCTGCAAGGCTTATTCCGCAGCGAATTTTGGAAAGGGGTCCGGGGAAAACCTTTTTTTCGCCAGAAAAAGGTTTTCCCTGGGAACTGACAGGTCAGAATGGATTTTCGTGGAGAAAGGAGGGGTAGAATGGACAATCAGCTGCGTTCGTCACCGGATGAAATTCATCTCATTAAAAAGCGAAGAAAAGGCTTTCTGCGTATTATTTTCAGCCGTTTCGGGATCATCACCCTGCTGTTCGTCATCCAGATTGCCGCTTTTACGGTGCTTTTCAATGTGCTTGACCGTGAGATCAGATGGTTCACCATAGGGATGACGATTTTTACCATGATGATGTTTTTCCATCTCCTGAAAAGTGATATGGACTCCACCGCCAAGCTGACCTGGATGGTGATGATGCTCCTGTTTCCTATCCAGGCGGCGATCATGCTCTGGATTACCGAAAAGCATATCGGTCACCGGAAACTGGAAAAGCGTCTCAAAAATCTCAATGACGAGAGTGAAGGAAAGCTCTGTCAGGAGGAGGAGGTCCTGCAGCTGCCGGAGATCACCGATTCCGGTACGGATGATATCTGCCGCTACCTGAACCGCAGCGGGCACTATCCCCTCTACCGCAACACAGAGGTGACCTATTTTCCGCTGGGAGAAATGAAGTTTGAAGCCATGCTGGAGGAACTGCAGAAGGCGGAGAAATTTATTTTCATGGAGTATTTCATCATTGCGGAGGGAACGATGTGGGGCAGGATCCTCAAGATTCTTGCCGATAAAGCCGCACAGGGCGTAGAGGTGCGGGTGATGTATGACGGGATGTGTGAGATGTCCACGCTGACCAGTGATTATCCCCGGCGGATGGAGAAGCTGGGAATCAGATGCAAGTCATTTTTCAAGCTCCAGCCCTTTATTTCCACCCACTATAATTACCGGGA
Organism: uncultured Eubacteriales bacterium; assembly: GCA_900316925.1. Taxonomy (GTDB): domain Bacteria; phylum Bacillota; class Clostridia; order Oscillospirales; family Acutalibacteraceae; genus UBA1213. The sequence continues at coordinate 6,037 of ONEU01000042.1, read as the reverse complement.
CCATCGGAAGATCCTGGTGATCGACGGCAAGGTAGCGTTCAACGGCGGTGTGAACCTGGCGGATGAGTATATCAATGCAATTGACCGGTTCGGGCACTGGAAGGACACGGCTGTGATGCTGAAAGGGGAAGCGGTAGAAAGCTTCACGATGATGTTCCTGCGGATGTGGAACCTCACGGAGACGGAGGTGCAATGGGATGAATATCTGCATTGTTCCGTACCGGCAAAGAGCGACGGTTTTGTGATGCCCTATGCAGACAGTCCGCTGGATGAGTATAAGGTCGGCGAGAACGTGTATATGGACATCATCTATCGGGCGAGGACGTATGTGCACATTATGACGCCCTATCTGATTCTGGACAACGAGCTGGAGACGGCTTTGAAATATGCGGCACAGCGGGGCGTGGATGTCCGGCTCATCCTCCCGGGGATTCCCGACAAGAAATCCGTCTATGCGCTGGCAAAATCCTATTACAAGTACCTGATCGCGGCAGGCGTGAAGATATATGAATATCAGCCGGGCTTCGTCCATGCAAAGGTCTTTATCAGCGACGATATCAAGGGCGTCACCGGCACGATCAATCTAGATTACCGCAGTCTGTACCACCACTTTGAATGTGCGACGTTTTTCTATAAGTCCAGCTGCATTTACGATATGGAGGAGGATTATGAGCGCACCCTGCTCCAATGCCGGGAAGTCACCCCCCTGACCATCAGAAACGAGAAGCGCAGTATCAAGATCATCGGCACGCTTATGCGCCTGATCGCCCCCCTGCTCTGAAAAAATGAACAGGCACGGTTACTCCGGAAGAGAGAGTGACCGTGCCTGTTTTTCAGTAGACATAGACGGGCATATTGACATAGACGGTATGATAGAGCTGTTCGGCAAAGGAGAGAGGAAGATTGACACAGCCGTGAGAACCGTAGGACAGATAGACATCTCCGCCAAAGTAATCCTGCCAGGTAGCGTCGTGAAAACCGACATCGTCAACGAACGCCATCCAGTAGGCCACCTCGGTGTCATAACCGGGGCCGTAGAGCGTGACGGGACTCTTCTTCTCATAGACATAGTAGGCGCCCTTGGGGGTATCATTGCCGGTATAGGGGTTGCCTGTGACAATGGGAGATTCCAGGATGACCTTTCCCTCCTGCATCACCCACATATACTGATCGTCAATGCTGACCTCCGCAAACATAGTCCCCTTCTTCTTTTGCGTGTCATAATTGCCGCAGACCCTGATCCACCATTGGTTGCTTTCCTTGCTCCGGTTGGTGAGATTCAGATCAACGGACTGATATTCCTGAATAAAGTGAAGAAGCTGGGAGTAGGCGTATTCCTCATCTAAGATCCAGCCGGTGCTGCGGTTCTCCAGGGTGATCTCTTCGCCGCTGTGGGAGACAAAGCTCACATGGCTCTGATAGTTATTGTATTTGACGGCCAATCCCGCCGCATAGTTCCGAATCTCATCATCCCGGATGTGATAGCTGTAATGATGGTTCTTCTGGGTAAGACTCAGCCACGGGGCAATGTCGTCGATATCGAGCTCCTCCACGGAGCTGCCGATGGCCAGACGGATATGGATATCTGCCAGATCACCGTATTTCCGGTGTTTTTCGTCGATGTATGTGGGATATTCCTCCGCCGGAGCAGTTGCCGGGACGACGGGACTTTCCTCAGCGGTGTGGTGCAGCATTCCGTTGACGATCAGCAGCCAACAACCTGTTACAATACACAGCACCGCACATAAAATGACGATTCTTTTATAGTTGTATTTCTTTTTGGATTTTTGTCTGACCGCCATGAAATGCCTGCTCCTTTTTTTATTCTCCGTAATATTGTATCATATATTTATTTTTCTTTCAACCAATTGAAGTGCGAAAAAATGGGCAGTCCCCCGAAAAAGGCCGAATATCAGAAAAATATACGAAAATCATTGCAATATAATAAAAAAATGGTATAATAAAGACATCACGATTCAGAATGGGGGCAGTTCAGATGAAAGCGAAAAACATTGTGATGAGCCTGCTGCTGACGGCATCCACCCTGTTGTTCAGCGCCTGCGCCGGCGGAGAAGACAATAACAGCCAGGTCCTTTCGGGGGCTCCAAATATTTTCAGTCTGCCAGAAGCGTCTGCCGCATCACAGGCACCGGTAAGCCAGCAGACGCCGGAAAGCCAGCAGGCACCGGTAAGCCAGCAGACGCCGGAGAATCCCATCAGTACCCCGGTATCGGAGACCACCTCACAACCCGGTACCCTGCCGACACCGACGGTTCAGGCAAATATCAGGGATGCAGAGTGGAGTACGGTGGAGTGGGAGCAGTATGCCAACGAAGCCTTTACCCTCATCATACCAAAGGGATGGAAGGTAGAATACAGCGCCGATCTGAACCAGGTCTCCCTGAGTGTGAAACACCCCACCAACGCCATCACCGGTATTAGTATGATAGACAGAGGCAATGTCTACAAGACCCTTGAGGGAGCACAGATGATGGGAAGGACGTTCTACATTGAGAGCGGAACGGTGCAGGAATTTTTTGAGAAGAGCTTTGCCGACACCACCCAGTATTTCACCGTGCAGTCCTCCGCAGTGCCGGCTGATTATCAGGTCCTGCAGCAGGCACGTCCCAACAGTACGATCAATGACTACCGCACCCTCTATGCGACGTTCTCCGAGAACGGCAGGGAAGGTGAGGGAATGTATTCTGCGCTGATCTTTGCAGGACAGGACGTCTATATGAACGGCGGCAACTATGGTATGTGGGAAGTTGATTTTGTCCACTATTGCTTTGCACCCCAGGGCGAGCTGAAAAACTGGCTGCCCGTTTTCGTGCAGATGATGAAATCGTTTAACTACACCCAGGAGTATATCTACGCATGGCAGCAGGCCAACAGTACCACCAGCACCCCGGATTCCGGTTCCGGCAGTACGGATGATGTGCTGCAGGCATTCGAGGAGCGCTCGGAACAGGATACTATCATCCAGGAGAAGCGTTCCGATATGATCGGCGAATACGAGCGTGTGTATGATAACGACTCCGGCAAGATCTACCGCGCCTATAACGGGTTCCTGGAGGATATCGGCGGTTCCAACCAGTCCCGTTTCACGCCCATCACCGATCATCAGTACACGGAAGGCTTTTCCGGCTGGATCGACAAGTAACGGGGGCATTTATGGAGGGAGGAAGGTAGTTTTCCGTCCCCTCTCCGAAAACTGCTAAAAATGACTGACAAAAGGCACGGGAACTCCCATCGAGTAACTGTGCCTTCCCTTTTGACAGAAACAAAAACCGCAGAAGGTGGGAGACAAAAGAAATGAGAGAGAAAACAAGACTGAGGACGCCGGTTCCTGCTGATCCTGGCGATCGTATCGTTTCTGATCGCCGCGGCGGAGGGGATTCTTTACTATGCCAATGAGGAACCGTTCTTCCGGATCCTGCTGGTGTTCCAGAACGGCATCAATGCGTTTGCGTTCAAACCGACCATCACCCTGAAGGATTCCATTACCTTTATGCAGAACAGTCAGGGATTCATCTATTATCTTGTCGGTTACGCCTATGGCATAGCGGTGTTCACGGCGCCGTACTGTACTCTGGCGGTGGTTTATAAGGTGCTGGACAAGCTGCTGCGGATCGTGTTCAACGTGCGGCGGTACCGGAACCGTGACCATATCGTCATATTTGGCTATAATGACGATGTGAAAGCGCTGATCCGGAATGAACCCCTCAAAAAGGGGCGCAAGTATTGTATCCATATCGTCACCGATACGGAATTTTCCAATGACCAGCGCTACGATCTCAGCAAAAGGGGCTATCTGGTCCATTGCTATAACGTGCTCAATGCCGAAGAAAAGGAGCTTTCCTATCTGCTGAAAAAATCAGGCTGTCAGGAGGCGGAGCATATCATTCTGATGGATAACAACTCCATCAATTATTTTTCGATCCTGCAGGTATTCAGCATGAAAAACGGTGACGGCGGGTTTGTGCTCCGGAAGGGTGCGAAGATCACCTGCCGCTGTGAAGAGGACAGTATCGCACAGCTGATTGCCGATTATTACCGGGTAGAAAAGGATTGTGAGTTTGGCTATGATCTGGAGATCGTAAGTCTGCCGGAGCTGCAGGTAAGGCAGATGTACCGTGAAGTGCCGCTGTATTCCTGTTATCTCGGGAAGGACCTGCCGCTGCGGGAGTGAGATACCCGGATGCTGATTATCGGCTTTGGCAGCATTGCCAGCACGCCCTGCTCCAGGCAATGAATCTCGGCGTCATGCACCGGCAAAACAAGATCACCGTCGATGTGTAGATACCAGGATGGACAGCAGGATGGAGATTTTTGCCAACCGTTTCCGTGCGGAGAGCTTTGAGATGAACGGCAGGACGCTCAGGCTGAGACCGACGGCGGCGGTGTTGTGATTGTCAGTATTTGAGATCGTATTGTTTGACTTCCCCGTTTTGGTAATAGTCGGTGAAATGGAATGTACCGATCTTTGTTCCGTCCTGATAATTGCCTTCCATTTCTCTCTGGTAGATATTTCCGGTTTTATAGCTGATGGTGAGCTTTGCTTTACCGTTCCAGCTGTTTTTAATGAACCCGCCCTGATAGACAACGACATCTTCGTTTGTATAGTATAGGGTTTCCTTGATTGTGCCGGAGAGGACGTTGTTGGTCCATTTGCCTTCATAGATTGTTTTAGAATAATCTCCTGTCTGATAGGCGCAGGTGAGCTTTCCTTCCCCGTTCCATTGATTATTAGAATACCCGCCTTCATAGACATTGACCGTTCCGGATGTAAAGTAATCGGTTTGAATGATATTACCGGAGAGGACACCTTTTGTTCAGGTACCTTGAATGACCGATTTAGAATAATCTCCTGATCTGTAGGTCCTGGTCAGCGTCATTTTCCCGTCGGGAGAACCGTTTGCCCAGATGCCTTTACATATTCCCTTAGAAATAATGCCTTCTTCATAGCTGCTGACGGCCACACCGCTGCCGCTGAATGCGCCGTCGTCCCATTCGCCATCCAGTTCAACGGTTACCGTTTCATTGTCAATAACATAGGAGCCGTAATAGTAGCCGCTGCCATCCGGATGTCCTTTTTTATTCATCTTACCGGTATAGGTGCCGGTGGACGAATAACCGTATATCAAAACGGTTGTGGTAATGGATTCGGGGTTCGAGGACTTTTCGGATTGTAAGGATGACTGTTTTTTGGTGGAAGTAACGCTGCTGTGAGCAGTCGAGTTCTTTTTTTGAAGAAGAGACATTGGTATCGTAGTGATTCGACGTACCGAAAACGATCCATACGTATGCAGTTGCGGCAACCGCCAGCGTGACAAAGACGATAAAAGCAATCTTATTCGTTTTTTCTTTTTCCTGCGGCTTTTGTGCGGAGTCTTTGGAGATTCCGGCTGGGCATCCATGTGATGCGTGGGGAGGTTATCGACATTGGTATTGTTGGAGATGTCCTGCAGGTTCTTTCCGGTGATAGTGATGATATTTTGATAAAGCGCCTCGAATTGATAGTCTTTATTGGCAAAATCCGCATTGATCCAGTGGGAAGTATTGAGGTAGTATTCAAGGCTGCCGTGAAGAGGCGTATCGTCCACCCCAAAGGGGATAATGAAGACGTTACTTCTGGATGATGCCAGTCCCACTTCCCTTCTCACCTGGGAGGAAGAGGCGTTGTTAGCGCGGTAGATAAGCAGAAAAATCCTGGATGCCGTAATAGCGGTATTGATCGAAGCAGCCCAGTCACTTCCGGGTATAATATTTCTGGGAGCAATCCAACAGATCAATCCCCGATCCTCCAGATAAGAAACCACTTTATCAGCGATATCCTTATCCTTGGAGCCGTGACTGATAAATACGTCTGGCATCCTGATACTTCCCTTCATACAATAATCAGACTGAAAAAACTTATTTTATCAGCTTCTCCCCCATCAGTCAACATTGCGGCGCCCCGCCGCTGTGTAGTCACGCTGTCGTTCGCTTACGCTCACTCTGTTTGTGGTAAGGCGAAACTTCTATGTCGCTAACA
>ONEU01000020.1 GCA_900316925.1 uncultured Eubacteriales bacterium | reverse complement strand
TGAAATTGGCAGACACGCAAGATTTAGGTTCTTGTGTCGGAAGGCGTGCAGGTTCAAGTCCTGTCACCCGCACCAGTTTGAGTAGTCATAACGGTATGGTTGTGACTACTTTTTTTGCTTAATGTCCGGTTGGATAGCTTGCTAAAGCAGATAATCAATCGTCTGATGATTTTTTGCTTGGGCATGATGAACCCTTATCTTACAACCGCAGGAATGTGCCGCTTCGTTCTGTGTGGAATCATTCTGTCTCAAATAATGAACCGCCGGGAAGGTCAGCGTTGACCGTTCCCGGCGGTTTTGTTATGTTGTTTCGCAGATCACCGTGCCGTTTGGCAGGAGAGTGGTTCCGTCAAATGCATTGCTGTAGAGTACCTTGCCATGAAGCTGAGGCGTAATCGGTTCATTTCCGGCATTGAGGAGAATCTCCAGCTGTTTGCTGCCGTCTTTCTTGACAACCTTCAGCAGGCGTGGCTGCGATGCATCAGGATGTATCTCTGTGGAATAGGCTGAACACAGGGAATGCTGCCGGCGCAGTAACAGGAGCTTCTGTACTTCACTGAAAAATTCCTTGTAATCTCCGCGGTCAATGCGCTCCCAGGGCATACATTGCCGGTTGTCATACTTGTTCAGGCCTTTGAGAGCCAGTTCCGTGCCGTAATAGATACAGGGTGTGCCGGGAAGTGTCAGCAGCAGAGCCAGACGCTGCAGAAGGATATCTTTGTTGCCGTGACAGCTTTCAAAAGCCCGTTCCGTATCGTGGGTATCAAGGAAATTAAACAGCACCTCCGTGATCTGCCGCGGATACATGGTCAGACATTCGTTCATGCTGTACATAAGCTCCTGAGCGGTCATCTCTTCATGGGAGAAAAAGTCGTTAAGACAGTTGCTCAGGGGGTAGTTCATTACCGAATCATATTCCGACCCGTGCAGCCAGTCAATCGAATCGAACCAGATCTCACCCAGCAGGAACAGCTCCGGTTTGACGGCTTTGAGTGCACGTCGCAGGCTTGCCATAAAATGATGGGAGATCTCATCGCCCACATCAAAACGGATACCGTCAATATCCCATTCTCTCACCCAACGGACACACAGATCTGTGAAGTAACGGATGACTTCTTCGTTGTTGGTGTTGAGCTTAGGCATTCTTGCCCAGAAAGAGAAGGTGTAGTAACGGCCGTCATCGGTGTTGGGTTTGCCGTTATTAAAATCATCTGTATTGATAAAGAACCAGTCAAAATAGCGGGAAGCACGCCCTTTTTCGCAGACATCCTTCCAGGCGAACCACTCCATTCCGCAGTGGTTGAATACGCCGTCAAGCATGACCTTGATGCCGCGTTGGTGTGCCTGACGAACGAGTTCCTTCATATCGTCATTGGTACCGAAATCCGGATCAATGATCTCGTAGTCAAAGGTGTTGTATTTGTGGTAGGAACCTGCCCTGAATACCGGCGTGAAATAGATGCCGCCAATGCCCAGTTCCTGCAGATAGTTCATCCGCTCGATCACGCCCCGGAGATTGCCGCCGTAGTTACTGTGGAAATACGGCTCATCCGGCTGTTCCCACTCCTTGAAGCGTTCATCGGTATTCGTCCCCTTCGCCTTGCAGAAACGATCCGGCATGATCTGGTACCAGACAGTATTGCGGATATCCTTCGGCGGTGCGATCACATCGGCTGGATTGATCCACGGGAATTTGAAATACTGCAGCGACCGCTTGTCCTTGTCTTCGATGGGACACACCCTGTCTTCAAACAGGAGATAGGACTGACCGTCAGAGACGATCTCAAAGTAATATTGCAGCCGTTTATAGGCGGGTTTCAGCTGTACTCTCCAGAGATAATGATGTTCCAGTTCCAACCGCTCCGGCATGGGTACACGTTCGCCGTACCATTGGGGTTTGCCGTAAAGCTGGTTGATAAAGGGGTCCTCGCAGATCACAAAGGCGCTGTCGGCGTCCTTGCCGGTCTGCAGCAGCAGGATCACGCTGTCCTGATCGACAGCGTAGCACTCGCAGTAGGAATTTCTGTGTCGGATGGCGGATAGCTCCATATTGATCACCTCGTCAATATTATACTATTTTCTTTCAGCGCAAATCAATTCGTAATCAATCCAAAATTTCAGGGGCGGATTTAGCGGATACGGCAAACAGGGGACAAAAGCTATCATGGATACATTTTCGGACGATCTGTTTTATTGTAGCTGTTCGTATGACAGCATATCCACCAGCGATCATCGGATCAAAAAAGCCAGACCTGAAACAGATTTTGGAAGAAAGGGAGCCGTATCATCATTCAAAAAGAAACAGGCACGGGTACTTGAATAGAGAGCAGAACCTGATAATTATCAAAAAAAGCCTGCAAGCGCCCCGTCAAGGGGCGTGGCGGCGGATGTGAGCGACATGGCAGTTTCGCCTTAATCGTACAGAGTGAGCGCAAGCGAACGACAGCGTGACAAGGGTGCACAGGCTCTGCGCAGTGGGGGATTTGTTCTTGCAAAGTGTGGAGGCATTCTATATAATAGAAGTGTCGGAATAACGAAAACGATTACATTTACACAAAGAAAGGTTGGGTCAATATGCTCGGAAGCTTTAGTTATCATAACGCCACGAAGCTCTATTTCGGTGCGGATGCACTGCAGCTGGCAGGTGAGGAACTCCAGAAATACGGTAAGAGGGTACAGCTCATTTATGGCGGAGGATCCATTAAACGGAACGGTATTTATGACAGCGTTGTCAGCCTGCTCCGTGAGAACGGTAAGGAAATTATTGAGGACAGCGGTGTGATGCCGAATCCTACCGCCGATAAGCTCCGCGAGGGCGCAAAACTGGCGCGGGAAAATGGGGTGGATCTTCTGCTGGCTGTGGGAGGCGGCTCCTGCTGCGACTATGCCAAGGCAGTTTCCGTTTCCGCATACTGTAATGACGATCCCTGGGAGAAGTATTTTATCCGGTTTGAGGAACCTGACTGTCCGATCATCCCCGTGGGCTGCGTCCTGACGATGGCAGGAACCGGTTCGGAGATGAATGCCGGTTCCGTCATTACCAATCACGAGCAGAAACTGAAGATCGGTCATGTGTTCGGCAGCGAGGTTATGCCGAAATTCTCCGTGCTGAATCCTGAGTTTACCTACTCATTGCCGCAGTATCAGATGGTTGCCGGTATTTATGATATCTTCAACCATATCTGCGAACAGTATTTTTCCGGTGAGGACGATAACACCAGCGATTACCTGGCAGAGGGTCTGATGAAATCACTGATCCACAGCTCCCGGATTGCTCTGAAGAACCCCACCGATTACGAAGCCAGATCGAACATCATGTGGACAGCCACCTGGGCGCTGAATACCCTGATCTCCCGCGGAAAGACAACCGACTGGATGGTACACATGCTTGGACAGGCAGTAGGCGCCTATACCGATGCGACCCACGGAATGACACTGGCGGCCGTATCCCTGCCGTACTATCGACTGATCCTGCCCTGTGGTGTCAGGAAATTCCGCCGGTTTGCGGAGAACGTCTGGAACGTGCAGACAGACGGCATGAGTGATGAGCAGGCGGGGGCAGCCGGTCTGGAGGCAATGGAAGCCTGGATGCGGGAGCTTGGTCTGGTGATGAAGCTGAGCGACCTGGGTGCGGATGCCTCTATGCTGGACGGTATCACCGAAGCGACCATCATGTTGGAGGGCGGTTACAAGAAGCTCACCAAGGAGGATGTACGCACCGTACTGCAAAACAGCCTGTAATGAAAGCAAGAACCGTCCGCCCGTGATGACACGGGGACGGGAAACAGAAAAGCACTTCCGGCTTTTGGGGCGGAAGTGCTTTTTTGAGTGTGTCAGGCGGTTACTTTCAGGGTCATATAGAGCTTGGAGATGGTGCCGGTGCTGTCAATCACATATACGCAGATATCGTAGGTGCCGACGGCAGCGGGAGTGAAGATCAGACTGCTGTTTGTTTTGGCACTCTGTAAGTTTGTCCACTTGGAGTCGGCAGTCTTCTTATAGAAGAAAGAGAATTTGTAGGGGGAGGTGCCGCCGGTCCCTTTTGCGGTGATGGTGACAGACTTGCCCTTCTGGATGCTCCCGGCGGACAGCGTTGCTGAACCGGAGAGGGGAGGCTTGATGACCGTAATGTCAGTATAGGCCTTTACGATCGTGCCGGCAGCGTCCTTTACCTTGACACAGATGTTGTATGTTCCGGTATTCTGGGGCTTGAAGCTGACAACGTTATTCTCGCGGAACTTCTGAGCGGTCGTCCAGGTGGAAGAGCTTGCTCTCTTGTAGAACACAGCATACTGATACGGTGTCTTGCCGCCGGAAGCGGTCACGGTGGCTGTCAGATTCTTGCCGAGAACCAGATTGTCGGAGGAGACCTTGAGGGTGCAGGAAAGCGGTGCTTCCTTTACGGTCACATTCTTGTAGAGTTTGGTGATGCTGCCGCTCTGGTCCTTGACCTTCACACAGATCTGATAGGTGCCGGTGTGGAGGGGCTTGATGGTCACGGTATTGTTAACACGGAACTTCTGCTTGGTGGTCCAGGAGGATGCGGAGGCTCTCTTGTAGAATACGGCGTATTCATAGGGAGCCGTTCCGCCGGAACCCACAGCCGTTACCTTTACGGTTTTTCCCAGGGTGATGGAGGAAGCACTCAGGTTGATCTTCAGCGTGGGTGTAGAGGGCGCAATGGTGAAATTGAAGTAAGCCTTTGCCACCGTGCCGGCTGCATCCTTCACCTTCACGCAGGCATCGTAATCGCCGGCGGTCTTGACGTCGAAGGAAACGGAGGTAGCGGAGCTGTAGCCCTTCACGGAGGTCCAGGAGGTTGCGGAGACCGGTTTATAGCAGTAGGTGTACTGGTAGGGAGCGGTACCGCCGGTGGCGCTTCCCTTGAGGGTAATGGTGTTGCCGGAAGCAGTAAGGGAACCGTTGGCAATGAGCTTGTTGCTCTGTTTCTGCACGGTAAAGCTGCCGGCGGTGGTCATGCTGTAAGAAGAATCCTGTGCTTTGACGGCGATAATGACCTTTCCGGCCTTTGTGGGGGTCCAGGTGCAGGTATTGGAGGTGCCTGCCGCACGGATGGTGGTGCCGTCGTTGCAGAGGAAGGTGTATTTGACGGTTCCGGAAGCGTTGGCAGCGGTAGCGGTGATCGTCACAGGCTGTCCAACCGCCAGCTCTGAGCCGGAGAGCTTATAGGAGACTTTCAGAGCAGGTCTGGAAGCAGGGAGTGCGGTGAGTGCATTGTTAGTAAAGAGCTTTTTGGCGGTGCTTGCCATGGTGAGACCGGCACCGGAGGGATATTGTACCCCGGCGTTGTTGTTGAAGATGACGTACACGGTTCCGGACAGGGTTGAGGGGAACTCGTAGGAGAAGTAATCGCCCACATCCTGTGACATTTTCACGCCCGGCCATGCGGCATTCTTGACAGCGCCGTCATTCATATAGGCATAGCAGTAAACGTCCTTCCAGCCGTAGCCGCTGTTGTCGAAGACCACGCCGCCCTTGGAGAGGGTGGGATATTCAGAGGTAATGACCTTTTTGGTAAAGGAGAAGGTCTTCTGCTTGCTGATACCGTCGGAACCGGTTGCCGTCATGGTGACGCTGACGGTATCGCCGGTGGAGGTGTAGTCACCGACAGTGATGGTCTTGGAGGTGCCGGTAAAGCTGCCGGACTGTCCCTCGGAGGTGGTATACTTGGTGCTGACGGCGCCTTCAGCCTCCATCCTGACGCTGACATGATCGGTGGTAAAGATCGTTTTGCCGTCGGCAGTGCCGGCCTTGAGCAGGAGCTTGACAGGCTTTTCGGGAGTCACCTTGCCGTAGTTCACCGTGGGGTTGTAGATAACGGCAATACCGTTCTTGTTGGTGATCTTGCCGCTGATCCTGCCGCCGCTGACGGTGAATTTCTCACCGCTGACCTGATCGGTATAGGTGCCGTCCTTCATGCCGGCGCTGATGCTGACAGTACCGGGACCCTCGCCTCTGACGATGACGATGCCGGTAGTACCTCTGACGTTGTAGGCGGTGTTGCCGGTAGCGCCGAGTCTTTCACTCTGACCGACAAAGAAGTTGCGGAAACGGTTCACGGCAACCACTTCTGGATCGGCCCAGGTGAGGGTACCGACATCACCGAGCTGTGTCTGTTCGCCGCCGATGTTCTCCATGATGACGGCAGAGGACTGTCTTGCCTTGGAGACGTCTCCGGCGAGGATATCCTTGGAGTAGTAGGGACGTGCAAAGAACAGAGCCGTGGAATCCTTGCGGGAAGCCATGATTGCCCAGGTCTTTTTGATATCGGCGTCGGTGGCGTCATAGGAGGAACCGCCGCCCATATAGGTGTCGTGGGATTCCGCCCAGAGTACGGCATGGTTGGCCTTGCCGTGGATATAGCCGCAGTAGTTGGAGGTAGCCAGGGCGCTGACCTGTCCGTGTACGACGCTGTTGCGCAGGTTATCGCTGGTGGAGTTGTCGGTGAGGGACATCTTGGAAAGATAGTAGTTCTCGGCGTTGGTATCGTCCAGACGGTTGAGGACTTCTCCGTAGAAATACACGCCGTCATAGCCGTTGACCTGCTTGTAATAGGCTCTTGCGCCGTCGAGCACCACATTCCAGAATTCGCTGGCGAAGGAAGCGCTGTCGGCAGGTGTTTCAATGTGCTTGGCGGCGTCAAAGCGGAAACCGTCAGCACCGCAGTCGATACATTCTTTCAGCAGACCCAGCACCATGTTCTGTACTTTTTTATCACCGGTGTTCAGGTCGGGCATACCCATGTTGCCCTGTGTGACATCGAAACGGCCGTCGCTGGAATGGGTCCAGGAGGTGCTGATGTGCCAGTAGGAGGGGTCGGTGAGCATATCGGCCTTCCAGAACTGTCCCACCTGGGGGGAAATATCATCCATGACGGCGCGCTGGCGTTCAGCCAGAGGAGCGCTCTTGTCGGCAATCTTGTAGCCCTGGATATTGCCCATGTGGTTGGCAACGATATCCACAATGACCTTGATGCCGTATTTTTCGGCCTCGGCGCACATGGCTTTGAATTCAGCCTTGTTGCCGTACCAGGTGTAGCCGTTGTTGCAGATGGAGAAGGTGACCGGCTGATAGGCTTTCCACCAGTTGCCGTCCTCACCGCCCGTACCGTTGGGGATACCCACATTACCGTAGGCAACGCCCTCCCAGTAGTAGTCCTTTGGCTGCTGCACCGGGGAGGTCTGGATGGAGGTATAACCGGCAGCGGCAATATCCTTCATATATTTCTTGATATTGTTGTACGACCAGTTCCAGCAATGGAGGATGACACCCTCCTGAGACGTTTTTGCCAGACCATAGTTTGTGGTTGCGGCGGCCTCTGCACTGATCACGCCGAAGCTGGTGCTGCTGCCCAGACTGAACGATGCAGTTCCCATGACAGCGGCAGTCAGCACAACGGCGGCAATTTTCTTGACAGCGCCGAAGGCCTTATGTTGTTTCCGATACAATAGGATCACTCTCCTGTCAGTTATTTGAAAAGCCGACAGACACAGCCGGCAATTCTCTACCTTATATTGTACATGATGAAAGGCTGTTTGTAAAATACAGATTCGACAAATCCGCAAACGGAAACTGACAGCCTTGTTATCAATAGGTACAAACCATAGGCATTTTAACTAACAGGAGAGTGATTGCTTTGTACATTATTCGGATAAAAAAAGGAGGAAATAATAAAATTGAATAAATTTACCGCTCTATTTTTTATGCAGCGCTGGGGGCGGAGGAATCCTCATCAGACTTGGAGAGATTCTTTTCAGCCGTGACGCTCCTGGAAACCGTACCGTTTTTGAGATCCACCCGGCAGCTCTTGCAGAGATAGCTGTCATCATCACTCTGGTAGGTGTAGTAAATAACGACTTCATCATCCTCCCAGTCAACCTGTATCTCATCCTTGGAGAAGGGGAGATAATGGTCAGTTGTGACTTCGCCGAGCTTCTTGTCGTTGAAATAGACATCGAAGCCGGTTTCGTTGGCGGAGGAATATTCCTGGATGACCAGTTGTCGGGACTTGTCGGGATTGTGGAATGTAAACTCGGTATAGCGCTTCTGAGCGACAAGATCGTACATCATGTTCATGGTAATCATATACACCAGCAGGCCTGACAGCAGCAGCCCGGCAAAGACGACCGAGACACCGGCAATGGAGCGTGCCTTTTCGGAAGCATTCTTTTTTTTCATTACCAGTATCACGATCACGCCGACGACAATGAGGACCAGCAGAACGATGAGGGCGGTAATAAAAAACGGATTGGAAAAGCTCATAGTAATAAGTTCCTTTCGTTATTTTCGAGTCCTGACCAGACGGATACCGGCGCCGGTAAGGGAGTAGAGGACGAGCGCCGCCAGATTCACGATGACAATGCTGGCGCCTACCGGTGTGGAATAGAGATAGGAGATCGTCAGGCCGATGAAGAAGCAGATCACCGACACCAGAGCGGAGCTGATGATTACGGTGATAAAGCGCTTGCACACGCGCATGGAGGTGATGGCCGGGAAGATGATGAGACTGGAGATCAGCAGGGAGCCCATCATTTTCATGCCGACGACGATGGTCAGGGCGGTGAGCATGGCGATGATCATGTTATAGATACCGGCTTTGGTACCGGTAGCCTTGGCAAAGTTTTCGTCAAAGGTAACGGCGAAGATTTTGTTATAGAAGATGACGAACAGTACCAGTACGATGACCGAAAGCACCACGCTGAACCACATATCCTGTTCCGACATGGAGAGGATACTGCCGAAGAGATAGCTGTTGAGATCGGTATCCATGCTTTTGGTCATGGTAGCCACGGTAATACCGATTGCAAGTGCGGAGGTAGAGACCAGAGCAATGGCGGCGTCTCCTTTGATCTTGCTGTTGCTGCTGAGGCGGAGCAGGAAGAAGGCAGAAATGACCACCACAGGCATGGCCAGATGCAGGGGGGAGGTCAGATTCATGGAGGCGGCAATGGCTAAGGAGCCGAAGCCCACATGGGACAGACCATCGCCGATCATGGAGTAGCGTTTCAGCACGAGGCTGACTCCCAGGAGAGCGGCACAAAGCGAGACAAGTATCCCGCCTACGATCGCGCGGATCATAAAGTCATATTCAAACATCTGAAAAAAGCTTTCTAATGTTTCCGTCACTTTTCATTCCTCGTTTCTGTCTGATGAGGTTCGCTGTCATCTGTAATCAGGAAGCTCCTGCCGGTGGAACTTTTAAGGTAGTCGGCGGTAGTACCGAAGAAGCTCTTGTTGTCATTCAGATGAAGGATGTGGGTAGCGTATTTCACGGCAGCGCCGATATCATGTGAAACCATGATGATGGTGATTTTCTCTTCTTTATTGAGGCTTTCGATCAGGCGGTACATTTCTTCGGTAATCAGCGGGTCAAGTCCGGTGACAGGCTCATCCAGCAGCAGGAGCCGCTTGCTTGCACACAGCGCCCTGGCCAGCAGGACGCGCTGCTGCTGTCCTCCCGACAGATCACGGTAGCTCTGGTTACGCAGGGATTCAATGCCCAGCCGCCGGATATTATCCTCGGCAATTTTTTTGTCCTCACGGGAATAAAACGGCCGGAAGCCGCGGCTGTTAAGTCTTCCTGACAGTACCACTTCATAGACGCTGGCAGGAAAATCCTTCTGGGTAGGAGTCTGCTGCGGCAGGTACCCTGTTTCGTTGGGCCTGAGGCCGTTCCAGCGGATGATCTTGCCGCCGGACGTTGGCTTCAGTCCCAGCAATCCCTTGATGAGGGTGCTTTTGCCCGAACCGTTCTCGCCTACAATGCAGAGGTATTCGCCCTCGTTGAGAGAGAAGGAGAGGTTTTTGATGACCTCGGTATTTTCGTAGGAGAAGGACACATTGTCACATTCCAGCAGCTTCATTTATGACAGCGCCTCCTTGAGATTGATGACGTTTTTCTGCATCAGCTCGAGATAGGTGACACCGCCCTCAAATTCCTCCTGGGTGACGTTGTGGCAGGAGTGGAGCATGAGCTTTTTGGCACCGGTGCTCTCGCAGATGGTGTCGGCGATCTTGCCGTTTGAGAATTCAATGGTAAATACCACCGGAATATTTTCACTCTTGACCTTTTCGATAAGGAAAGCGACAGTAGCGGCACTCGGTTCCGTTTCGCTGGAGCAGCCGGGGAAAGCGGCGTAGTATCTGAGGGAATAGGCGTCCGCAAAATACTTGAACGGGAAGCGGTCACCGAACACCATGAGCTTGCGTTTCCCGGCATCAACGACCTTTTTGAAGCTGTCGTCAAGAGCGGAGAGCTGTTTGCTGTAGGTATTGATATTTTTATCATAGAGGGAAGCGTGATCCGGGTCAAGCTCCTTCATAGCGGCGCCGATCTGCTTCGTGATGATAACGGCGTTCCTGGGGGACGTCCAGACGTGCTCGTCGTACTCGATTTCGTCACTGTCATCCTTTTCTTCTTCGGCCTGCATCCCTTCCACGACTTCTTCCTCCAGCTTGTCCACGCAGTCCATCATAGCCAGGACTTTTTTCGGTTTATTGGAAGAGGAGGAGAGCATATCTTCTACCCATTTATCGGATTCGCCGCCAACATAGATGAACAGGTCGGCACTCTGGATCTTGATGATATCCTGTGGAGTAGGATCATAGTTGTGGCTTTCGGTGCCGGGCGGGAGCAGCATTGTAAGCTCTGCCTGGTCCCCCGAAACCTGACGGGCGAAGTCATAAGGCGGAAAGATGGTGGTTACGATCTTCAGTTTTCCGTTCTCTTTTTTGTCCCCGGTATTTCCCGTACAGGCACACAGCGTCATGCATACGGTCAGTGCTGCGAGAAATACGGCAATCAGTTTTTTCATGTTGTCTGCTCCTTTATATTGATGTTCTGTAAACAATCCCTGCATTTTCCATACAGTACTGTGCGGAAGGGATCAAGCTCGAAGCCGTGCTCCGAGCAGATATGCTGAATCAGTTCATCCAGATGGGTACATTCAAGATGGATCAGCTTACCGCAGGTATCGCATTTCAGGTGAAAATGCTGGTGACAATCCTCATTATGAGCCGCATACTGAAAACAGGCGCAGGTAGAAGCATCGACAGTGAATTTCCGAACCAGCCCCTGTTCCAGCAGCTTATCCAGGTGCCGGTAGATTGTCGTCACTCCCACCGGAGTGCCCTGTCCTGTCAGATAATCACTGATATGGTTCACCGTAACATGGCTGTTCTGATGTTCGATCATATAGTTGAGAATTACCTCACGCTGTTTGGTTTTATAGCCTCCGGAATGCTGCATATCACTCTCTCCATTTTCTGAATTTGAAAAGCATTTTCATTTTACTATATTCCACCCTTCTTGTCAACCCCGCGGCGCCCCACTGCTGTGTAGTCACGCTGTCGTTCGCTTACGTTCACTCTGTTTGTGGTAAGGCGAAACTGCTATGTCGGTAACATCCGGCACGGCGGCTTACGCCGATTATTTTCTCTGTCCGCCGCCACGCCCCTTATGAGGGGCGCTTGACGGCTGCTATCTGTAAATTTTCAGGTACGGTTACTCGATTCAGAGTACCCGTGCCTGCTTTATCGCAGTTGCAGACGAGAAAGAATGTCGGATAATGAAAGGTCATTCAGTCGTTGGGTATCAGAGACCACGCAAAAAGGGCTGCCGGAAAGTTCCGACAGCCCTTCATTGTCAGTATAATAATGTTATTCGTAATGAATTATGCGTTCCACTCATCCTCGTCTTTGAGATAACGGTTTGCCGCTACAAGATCAGCGGAATAGTCTGACAATTTCTTCAGACCTTTATTGTTGAGCTTCTTGGCATTTTCGTCAATCTGCTTTTTCAATTCCAGATCGGTGTATTCCATTTCCACTAACTCACCGTTGATCTGGATATAAGAACTCAGCCCCAACAGATAGTCCGTTGAAACATTGAAATAGCGTGCGAGCTTCATCAGTGTCTCGCCGTTTGGAATACCGCCGTTTTTCCATTTGCTGATAATGCCCGAAGACAGGCCGATTTCCTTGCCCACAGGATTCGGTCTCTTTCCGTTTCTCAGGCACAAGCTGTAAAATCTTTCCCAGAACATAAAACTCCCCCCTTCTAAAACGAATAACATAAAAGTAATATCTTAAAGGTGTCAACTTTTTTTCTGTAAAAAATAAACTACGTTGCATCTGAGTGACAGTCCAAAATATTACCGCCTAATGCTAATTCAATATTACCACAACCAAGGAATAAAAACAAGACTTTTTTGCAAAAAAATTAAGAGATTTCACAGTAATTTGTCAGCTTTGTAGACTATTCACGAGAAATCACGAAAAATACCGACATTTTTATAATGCTGTACGCGAATATTTATTTTCATAAGCCTATGATTTTCCGCGTTTTGCCTGTTTTGTAAAATATGCTACAATAGTAAGCAATCAAACAAAATGAAAATTATGAGATAATCATAGAAGCGGTAAAATTTTCATCTGTTTTTTGTTGTGACAGAAAATTGATACGATCAGACAGCCATAGCCGGCCGGATTATCAGAAAACTATTGACAGGAATGGAATCCTATGTTATTATACCATCATACTATTGCGTTAACACTTTAGCGCGATGAAGTTTCAGAAGGGAATGAGAAAGAAATATGAAGAATTATTCAAAAATCACCCCTGAGGGAACAAAGGACCTTCTGTTTGAAGAATGTCTTGCGAATCGGACGGTTTCCTCAATATTAGGAAAGGTATTCTCGAAGCGTGGGTTCCATGAGGTTCTGACTCCGGCGGTGGAATTTTACGATCTGTTCAACGAAGAATGTTCGGGCATTCCCATGGAGTATATGTTCAAGATGAGCGATTCCAAAGGACGTCTGATGGTGATGCGTCCCGACTCCACGCTGCCGATAGCCCGTATGGTCACCACACGTCTGAAAAGTATGCAGCACCCTATCCGCCTGTTTTATAACCAGCGGGTGTATCGGTACAATCCCGGACTGACCGGCAGGAGCAACGAGGTCATGCAGGCAGGTATCGAGCTGATCGGCGCAAAGGGAAAGCGTGCCGATTTAGAGGTGATTACCACCGCCATTGAGGCACTTTCCAAGTGTGTGCCGGATTTCCGCATTGAACTCGGCCACGCAGGCTTCTTCAAGGCGCTGGCGCAGATGCTTCCTGTCAGCCGTGAGGAACGTGAGGAGCTGCGGATGCTGATCGAGTCCAAGAACGACTCCGCACTCAATTCCAAGCTGGATACCCTTGAGCAGACCCCGGCTGTCAATGCGATCCGCCGTCTGCCGCGGCTGTTCGGCGGCATTGAGGTGATCGACGAAGCCTGTCGGCTCTGTGACGATGCGGAAGCGCTCCAGACGCTGGCTTATGTCCGTGAGATCTATCACCATCTTTCCAAATACGGTCTCGGTGACAGACTGATCATCGACCTGGGACTGGTGCAGCGCAACGATTATTACAGCAGCATCGTCTTCAGCGGGTATGTGATGGGATCAGGTGAGCCGGTGCTGATCGGCGGCCGTTATGATAACCTGCTCGATCACTTTGACGCACCCGCTCCGGCCATCGGATTCGGAATCAATGTAGATGCACTGGCCAGAGTAATGCTCAAGCGTGGCAACATTGCGCAGAAGAAGCAGCCGGATGTGTTGGTACACGCCGATGAAGGCTATGAGATAGAAGCGATACAATATACGGAAACATTGTCGAAGGCAGGTATCCTCGGAGAAAACAGCGTGTTTGAGACTGAGGCGGAGGCCTGGCAGTATGCGCGGTTCAAGGGGATCAAAAAGCTGGCAGTTGTCGGCGAAGAGATCCGTACCGTGGAAACGGGGGTATGAGTATGAAGCCATTGAGAATTGCCCTGACGAAGGGCAGACTGGAAAAGGATACCGTGAAGCTGCTGGAGCAGGCAGGCTATGACTGCACAGCGGTACACGAGAAGGGAAGAAGACTGATCCTGCCGGTGGGGAACGGAGAGATCGAGGTCGTGCTGGCAAAGGCGGCAGACGTCATCACCTATGTAGAGAACGGCGTGTGCGACCTGGGCGTGGTGGGCAAGGATACCATCATGGAGAACGGCAGGAGCTTTTATGAGATACTGGATCTCGGTTTCGGACGCTGCCGGTTTGCCCTGGCAGGAAAGGCCGGCAAGGATTTCTACGCCGGTTACAATGAAAAGACCATTGCGACAAAATATCCGAATGTAACCCGTACCTTCTTTGAAGGCAAGGGCATGGATATCCGTATCATCAAGATAGAAGGTTCGGTAGAGCTTGCCCCGCTGCTGGGACTCTCCGATGCCATAGTTGATATTGTAGAAACAGGTTCCACCCTGAAAGAAAACGGTCTGGTAATCATTGAGGACAATGTAGCGCCGATCTCCGCCAGACTGATTGCCAACACAGCCAGCCTCAAGCTGCGGAAGGCAGAGATTGAAGCATTGGCGGCAAAAATGGAAGAAGAAAGGGCGAAAATGATATGATAAAAACGATCAAAGCGGACGGAAAGACCGAGAAAGAGTTCCTGTCACAGGTGCGTGAAAGGAGCAGCCAGACGAATAAGGATGTTACGGCGGTAGTGTCGGACATCATTGAGAATGTAAGGACCCGGGGAGATGAAGCCGTCAGGGAATATACCATCAGGTTTGACGGTAAAGCACCGGAGTGCTTTGAGGTGTCCCGCGAGGAACTGCTTGCTTCCTGTGAGCGCTGTGACGCGGCCTTTATTGACACCCTGAAAAAGGCAGCCGACAATATCCGTGATTTCCACGCCCGTCAGAAGCAGCAGAGCTGGCTGACTGCCAAGGAGAACGGTGTGATCATGGGACAGCGGGTAAGAGGTCTTGCACGTGTGGGACTGTATGTGCCGGGAGGTACGGCAGCCTATCCGTCCTCCGTGCTGATGAATGCCATTCCTGCAAAGATTGCAGGCGTGAAGGAGCTTATCATGGTCACCCCGCCGATGAAGGACGGCAGACCCAATCCGGATATCATGGCAGCCGCCGCCATTGCAGGTGTGGACAGAGTGTTCCTGATGGGCGGTGCCCAGGCGGTAGCGGCTCTTGCCTATGGTACGGCCACCGTGCCGAAGGTGGATAAGATTGTCGGTCCGGGCAATATTTTTGTTGCCACCGCCAAGAAGCTGCTCTACGGCAATGTGGATATCGACATGATCGCAGGACCGAGCGAGATCCTGGTACTGGCGGATGACAGCGCCGATCCGAAGTTCCTTGCCGCCGACCTGATGTCACAGGCCGAGCACGACAGACTGGCCTCTACGATCCTTGTCACCACGTCCGAAGCGCTGGCGGAGGCAACCGTCCGGGAGCTTGACAGACAGATGCAGACCCTTTCCCGCCGGGAGATCATTGATGAGTCCCTGACGAATTACGGGATGATTATTGTGTGCGACGAGATGGAAAAGGCTGTGGAGATGGCCAATGAGCTGGCTCCGGAGCACCTGGAGGTATGCTGTCAGAATCCGATGGAGTATGTGGGTAAGCTGGATAACGCAGGCTCCGTGTTCCTGGGCAACTATTCTCCCGAGCCCCTTGGCGACTATTTTGCAGGCCCGAACCATGTGCTTCCCACCAGCGGAACGGCACGCTTCTTCTCACCGCTGTCGGTTGACAGTTTTGTGAAGAAGTCCAGCTTCATCTATTATACCGAGTCAGCCCTGGCACGGGATAAGGATGATATCATCCGGTTTGCGAATACCGAGGGTCTCACCGCACACGCCAATTCCATTGCCGTGCGTTTTTCGGAAGAATGAGCGATTGTTCGTATGACACATTGCCGCATAGTTTAAAACTCAGCGGCAATATTTCCTGGAATTATCAATAGAAAACAACGCCTCGCTTTCGGGGGTGTCGTGGGACTTTCCCGTGAAAGTCCCACTGACTCGCTCTCCGCAGAGAGCGAAATGCTTTGGGGGCAGGGGGCTTGTCATGGAATGCTCTTGCGGCTGTCCCCTGTTGATTGTTTTAATAAATATGAAAAGAAGTGAAGGAGTGAAAAGGATGTCCTTTGAATTATGTGATAAGGTGCGTGAGCTGGAGCCTTACGAACCGATTACCGGCAGCTATGCGATCCGGCTGGATGCCAACGAATCCTTCTATCCGATGCCGGAGGAGATCCGGGAGGAGATCAAGACGATTGTTGACAAGACGGACTTTAACCGCTATCCCGACCCGCTGGCGAAAAAGCCGATTGCTGCCTTTGCCGCCTATTACGGGATCAGTCCCGACAATGTTACCGCTACGAACGGCTCTGACGAGATGCTCTACCTGCTCGCCTCCGCCATGCTGAACAAGAACAGCACCGTGATCGTGGCAGAACCGGATTTCTCCATGTACCGGTTCTATTCGTTCCTGTCGGAGAACGTGGTGTATGCCTATCCGAAAACCGAGTCTCTGCAGATCAGAGTGGATGACCTCATTACTCTGGCCAATGAAAAGCAGGCCGATATGATCATCTTCTCCAATCCCTGCAATCCCACCGGTCAGGGAATCAGCGCCGGGGATGCCCGCAGACTTGTCCGTTCCGTGAAGGGATTGGTCGTGCTGGACGAGGCCTATATGGATTTCTGGGACCAGTCCATCCTGACGGAAGCGGCTGATGATGATAACCTGATCGTCCTGAAAACTGCCTCCAAGGCAGTAGGCGCTGCGGCGCTGCGGCTGGGCTTTGCCGTGAGCAATCCCACGCTGACAAAGGCACTCAGAGCGGTCAAATCCCCGTATAATGTCAACACCCTCACCCAGGAGATCGGCGCCTGTGTCTACGGTCATCGGGAGCTGCTTCAGGAAAGGCGGGAGTCCATTATCCGCAATACCCGGGAACTGTTCGGGGCGTTTCTCAAGCTGAAGGAGAATTACCGGCTGCCCTTTGATATCCTGGAGCCCTGTGCCAATTTTGTTCTGATCCGCACCGGACTGGCCGAAGACATCTTCCGCTATCTGCTGGAAAACGGCATCGCTGTGCGGTATTTCGGCAATATATCGGCGCTGCGGATCACCGCCGGCAGCGAGCAGGAGAATGCTGCTCTGCTCTCGTGCATCGAGCGTTACATTATGGAGAAATATCTTTCAGGAAAACACTGACTTTTTGAGAAATCTGCAAAAAATTTCCTGAAAACCGACTGCAGTTTCGGATTATCTGTTTACAAATCGGTTGAAAAGAGTTATACTAAAGGCAACGCCGCAGAAACTGTGGTGTTGCCTGTTTTTTTCAGAATGATACAGAGGTGACATGAATGCGCAATGCAGCAATCGACAGAAAAACCAGGGAGACGGATATCAGCGTGGCACTCAGCCTTGACGGCGGCAGGACGGATATTCAGACCGGTATCGGCTTTTTTGATCACATGCTGACGGCCTTTGCCGTCCACGGCGGTTTTGGACTGACGGTACAGGCAAAAGGCGATCTGGAAGTGGATTGTCACCATACCATAGAGGACACGGGTATCGTGATCGGAAAGGCGCTTGACAAGGCACTCGGAGACAAGAGCGGCATCAGCCGGTTCGGCTCCTTTTATGTGCCGATGGATGAAGCGCTGGGATTCTGTTCGCTGGATATCAGCGGCAGACCGTTTCTGGTGTTTGACGCGGTGTTCCCGGAGGAACGGATCGGCAGCTACGACAGCTGCATGACCGAGGAATTTATGCGGGCGCTTGCCTTCAACGCCGGAATTACCCTGCATCTGAAAGCACTCTACGGCAAAAATACCCATCATATCACGGAAGCGCTCTATAAGGCTCTCGGTCATGCCCTGAAACAGGCCGTCACACCGACCCGTGACGCACAGCCCCTGTCTACAAAGGGCGTGCTGTAAGATGAGGATCGGATGGAGCTGCTGCCGTAACAGGCAGTCAATATTGGAAGGATGAGTCAAGAATGTTAGTATTACCTGCAATTGATATTAAGGACGGTACCTGCGTTCGTTTATATAAAGGTGATTATTCCACTGCCCATAAGGTAGCGGAGAGTGCTGTGGAAACAGCAAGAAAATTTGAAGAGGACGGTGCCGAGTGGCTGCACATGGTAGACCTTGACGGCGCCAAGGACGGCAAGCGTGTCAATTCCGACCTCATTCTGCAGGTCAGAGCGAATACAAAGATGAAGATCGAGGTTGGCGGCGGCATCCGTGATATGGAAGCGGTGGAATTTTACCTGGAGCACGGCATTGACCGGGTGATCCTGGGATCCGCTGCCATCAAGGATCCCGATTTTGTCAAGACTGCCGTGAAGAAGTATCCCTCACAGGTTGCTGTGAGCATTGACGCCCGTGACGGCATGGTTTCTGCGGACGGCTGGACGGATACCTCAGAGGTGGATTATATCGAGCTTGCCAGACAGATGGAGGATATCGGCGTGCAGTACATCATCTTCACGGATATCTCGAAGGACGGTATGCTTTCCGGTCCGAACCTGCCCATGCTCGACGAGCTGAAATCCTCCGTGAAGTGCCATATCATCGCTTCCGGCGGTGTGGCCAATCTGATGGATATCATCAACCTGACAGCGCTCAATATTTACGGCGCCATCAGCGGCAAGGCTGTTTATACCGGTGCGCTTGACCTGAAACAGGCACTTGCGGCTGCCTGTGCCGTTGAGGATAAAAAGCAAGGAGAGAACCAGGATGAGTGACCGTTTTGCCTTCATTGACGATTATTTCAGGAAAGCGGAGCTGCTGCCTGCCATTGTGCAGGAGCGTTCCACCGGCGAGGTGCTGATGCTGGCCTACATGAACCGTGAGTCCATGCAGAAGACCTTCGAGACCGGATATACCTGGTTCTGGAGCCGTTCCCGGCAGGAGCTGTGGAACAAGGGAGCCACCAGCGGTCATCTGCAGAAGGTCGTGGATATCCGGGGCGACTGCGACAAAGACACCCTGCTTGTGATCGTTGACCAGACAGGCCCGGCCTGTCATACGGGAAGCCATTCCTGCTTCTTTCATCAACTTTGGGAGGAATTTCAACATGACTGAAAATAGCAACGAGCTTTATGACCTGTATCAGACGATACTGGACCGCAAGGAGAACCAACAGGAGGGTTCCTACACCTGCTACCTGTTTGAAAAGGGATTGGATAAGATCCTGAAGAAGGTAGGCGAGGAGTGCTCCGAGACGATCATTGCCGCCAAGAACGGCGACAACCAGGAAACGGTGCTGGAGATTTCCGACTTGATTTATCATCTGTTTGTGATGATGGCAAATCAGGGGATCACCGTGGACGAGGTAATGAACGAGCTTGCCAAGAGAAGCAATAAGACCGGCAATCTCAAGCAGTTCCACACCGTCGATAAAAACACCTGAGCAAAACTGCTGTTCCCTTTCAGAAAGCGGAACAGCAGTTTTTTTGTCGGACACGGAGGAAAATATTCACAATATCGGTTGAAGTTGATGAGTTTTTATGATATGATAAGGGGTGTGACAGTGTCAAAGAACGGAAAACGGGAGGAATCGTCCTTGTCTGAGATGATGGAAAAGGATCCCCTGCTGCAAAAGCAGGAGGAGTATACCGAGCTGCTGCGGGACATATTGCCGCTGCGCTATGACAGAGAGCATCCGAAGGCCTTTGTGCATACCTACGGCTGTCAGCAGAATGTTGCCGACAGTGAGAAGATCAAAGGAATGCTGGAGAAAATGGGCTGTGAGCTGACAGAGAACAAGGAAGAGGCGGATATCATCCTCTTCAACACCTGTGCGGTGCGGGAACACGCCGAGGACAGGGTATTCGGCAATGTGGGTACGCTCAAAGCGCTGAAACGGCAGAAGCCCTCGCTGCTGATCTGTCTGTGCGGCTGCATGATGGAGCAGGAGCATATTGCGGAGAAGATCTACAAGAGCTTTCCGTATGTCAGCCTGGTGTTTGGCACCCATGTGGTCCATCGATTCCCGGAGCTGGTATACCATGCGGTGACCACCGGCAAGCGCAGGATCGAACGCGGCACCGACGACGGCAGGATCTATGAAGGACTGCCCATTCATCGTGACGGCAGCTTCAAGGGCTGGCTGCCGATCATGTACGGCTGTGATAACTTCTGCACCTATTGTATCGTGCCCCATGTACGCGGCCGGGAGAGGAGCCGTCGTCCGGAGGTCATTCTGCAGGAAGCGGAGGCCATGATCCGGTCCGGGTACAAGGAGATCACGCTGCTGGGACAGAACGTCAATTCCTACGGGAAGGGACTGGACTGTGGCGTGCATTTTGCACAGCTGCTGAAGCGGGTGAGCGAGATCGAAGGCGACTTCTGGCTCAGCTTTATGACCTCCCATCCCAAGGACGCCTCCCGTGAGCTGATCGACGTGATTGCCGAGAACCCGAAGATTTCCCGCCATCTTCACCTGCCGTTCCAGTCAGGCAGCAACAGGATCCTGCAGCGGATGAACCGCCGCTATACGGTGGAGAAGTATCTGGATATCGTAAATTACGCCAAGAGCCGGATCCCGGATCTTGCGCTCACCAGTGATGTGATCGTCGGCTTCCCCGGCGAGACGTATGAGGATTTCAGTCAGACACTGGAACTGATGAAGGAAGTGGAGTTCACCTCATTGTTTACCTTCATTTATTCCAAGCGGATGGGAACGCCTG
The DNA here is from genome assembly GCA_900316925.1 of uncultured Eubacteriales bacterium. Taxonomy (GTDB): domain Bacteria; phylum Bacillota; class Clostridia; order Oscillospirales; family Acutalibacteraceae; genus UBA1213. The sequence goes on along the minus strand of ONEU01000020.1, from coordinate 10,056 downwards.
CCGCCCGGATGGACGACCCCTATACCCATGAAGAAAAAGCAGCCCGGATGGGCGAGCTTCTCAGAACGCAGGAAGAGATATCCTCCCGCCGTACTGCAGCGATGGTGGGCAAGACCTATCGTGTGCTGATCGAGGAACAGGCCAGGGAGGGTGTGCTGAATGCACGGACACAGGGCGGTGTCGTGGTAGAGGTACCGGCTCCCCCCGAGCGGATCGGCAGCTTTGCCCAGGCGGAGATCACCGAAGCCGGCAACTTTATCCTGCGCGGAAAATTAGTGTAACGATCGTTTTATCATATTAAAATAACATTAAAGGAGATCATCAAATGGAAAACAAGACTGTCAACGAAATGGATATTATCGCACTTACCAGAGAGCTGGGCAAGAAGCTCCAGCAGGAGGATGTCTTTATCAAGCTCCAGATGGCCAGACAGGCTGCGGATGCTGATGAGGAGCTGCAGAAGCTGATCAACGAGTTTGATATCAAGCGCACCGAGATTTCCGAGGAAGCGTCCAAATCCGACGATGAAAAGGACAGCGAGCGCATCCAGAGCCTCAACCGTGAGATGCGGAAGGTCTATGCGGCAATCATGTCCAACGAGCGCATGATCAACTACAACGATGCCAAGGACGCCTATGATGTGCTGTTCAACCGTATCAGCGCCATTATCCAGCAGTCCTCCGAGGGAGAGGATCCCGAGACCGCCGATTATTCCCCCTCCTGCTCCGGAAGCTGCGCCACCTGCGGCGGCTGCGGTTGACGGCTGCCAAGTCTGACGATCACGGAACGGAGGTGCGGTCATGGGACTATCGCCGCTGATGCAGCAGTATCTGAGCGTGAAAGAAAAGAATAAGGATACGATTGTCTTTTTTCGGGTCGGAGATTTCTATGAGATGTTTTTTGACGACGCAAAGCTGGCCTCAAAGGAGCTTGAGCTGACGCTGACGGGAAAGGACTGCGGCCTGGAGGAGAGAGCGCCCATGTGCGGAGTTCCCTTTCACAGCGCGGAGACGTATATTGCCCGGCTGGTCGAGAAGGGTTACAAGGTGGGCATCTGCGAACAGACGGAGGACCCTGCCAAGGCAAAGGGACTTGTCCGGCGGGAGATCATCCGTGTGGTCACCCCCGGCACGATCATGGAATCCGGAATGCTGGACGAGAGCAGCAATAACTTTATTGCCACGGTATTTTCGCAGAAGGGTAGGACAGGTCTTGCCTTCTGTGACATTTCTACCGGTGAGCTGTATGCCACCCTGTTGGAGGGCGAGAACCAGGAGACGGATATCAAGAACGAGCTGCTGAAATTCAAGCCCGCAGAGATCCTCATCGGCGGAGATGCCCTGCAGTTCCGCACACTTGGCGGCTTTATCAAGGATAAGCTGTCGTCAAGCGTGTCGCTGCTGGATGACGAGGACTTTTCCTATGCCGACGCCGAGCAGGTGCTGCAAAAACAGTTTTCTGAGGAGGAAGTGGGAAAGCTCCTGTCACAGGACTGTCCCCAGACGGTGTCGTCGTTAGGCGCACTGATTTCCTATCTCCGGTGCACCCAGGTCAACGGTCTGGAGCGTATCGGGAAGATCGAATATTACCGGGAGGAACAGTTTGTCCGTCTGGATTATAATACCCGGCGCAATCTGGAACTGACCGAACCGCTGAACAGCAAGAATAAGTCAGCCTGTCTGCTGGCGGTACTGGATAAGACCAGGACGGCTATGGGCAAGCGTCTGATGAGAAGCTATATTGAGAAGCCTCTGGTGAATATGGCGGCGATCATCCGCCGTCAGAACGCGGTGACAGAGCTTTATGACAATGTGATGATGCGGGTTGATCTGCGGGATGCCCTGAACGGTGTGACCGATATCCAGCGCTCCATCACGCGGGTGGTCTACGGCTCAGCGAATGCCCGGGAGCTGCGTTCCATGTGTGCGGCGCTCCAGAAGCTGCCGGCGATCCGCCAGAGTGTGCAGGAAGCCAGAAGCGGCCTGCTCTCTGCGATGTTTCAGGATATCGACCCGCTGACGGACATTGCACAGCTGATCGACAGGGCAATCGTGGATGATCCGCCGTTTTCCGTGCGTGAGGGCGGGATGATCCGGGAGGGATACCACCAGGAACTGGATGAGCTGCGGTACGATATGAACAACAGTTCTTCCGTCATGGCGCAGATCGAAGCCCGTGAACGGGAGAAAACAGGTATCCAGAAATTAAAGATCGGCTATAACCGGGTGTTCGGCTATTATATCGAGGTATCCAATTCCTATAAGGAAATGGTGCCGCAGGAATATATCCGCAAACAGACGCTGGTGGGCGGTGAGCGGTATATCACCCAGGAGCTGAAGGACCTGGAACAGCGTATTCTTGGTGCCAAGGACCGTTCCTGCGAGCTGGAATATGCGCTGCTGGAAGAGATCCGTCAGACGGTGTCGGCGGCGCTCGACCGCATCAACCGGACTGCCAATGCGGTGGCGGTACTGGATGTCACGGCATCTCTGGCACAGGCGGCCTTTGACAATAACTACTGCTGTCCGGATATTACCGACAGCGGCGTGATCCGGCTGACCGAGTGCCGTCATCCCGTGGTGGAGCAGCTGGTCTCCAATGCACAGTTTATCCCGAATGATGTGCTGCTGGATATGAACGACAACCGTGTGGCCATCATCACCGGGCCGAACATGGCGGGTAAGTCCACTTATATGCGGCAGACAGCCCTCATCGTGCTCATGGCGCAGATCGGGTCTTATGTCCCTGCCAAAACAGCGGAAATATCGGTGGTGGACAGCGTGTTCACCCGGATCGGCGCTTCCGATGACCTGTCCAGCGGGCAGTCCACCTTCATGGTGGAGATGAACGAGGTGGCATACATCCTGAAAAACGCCACTAAAGACAGCCTGCTGATCCTTGACGAGATCGGCAGAGGCACCTCCACCTTTGACGGCATGAGCATTGCCAGAGCGGTGCTGGAATATGTGGCCGATAAAAAGACATTGGGAGCCAAGACCATGTTTGCGACCCATTACCACGAACTGACGGTGTTGGAGAACACCATCAAGGGCGTGAAGAATTATAATATCGCCGTCATCAAACGCGGTGACGACATTACCTTCCTGCGGAGAATCATCCCGGGAGCTGCCGATGAGAGCTACGGTGTGGCGGTTGCCAATTTGGCAGGACTTCCCGAGAGCGTGATTACCAGAGCCAAGAAGATCTTAGCAGACCTGGAAAGCGGTCAGCCCAAAACCCGCCGCACCCGGAAGAAGCAGGAAGAGGAGGCGCAGCTGACGCTGGTACCGGAGGAAACGGAGCTGGAGAAACGGCTGCGTTCCATTGATATCAACACGCTGACCCCGATGGAATCCATGAACATCTTGTTTGAGCTGATTAAGCTTGCTAAAATCTGACGGGAACGGAAAAAGGAGGGAAAAGGATGGCTGTGATCAATGTATTGACCAAGCAGGTGGCGGAGCTGATCGCTGCCGGCGAGGTGATCGAGAGACCGGCGTCTGTCATCAAGGAGTTGGTGGAGAACGCCATTGACGCTCATGCGACCGCCGTGACGGTGGAGATCAAAAACGGCGGTGTCACCTTCATGCGTGTGGCTGACAACGGAGTGGGCATAGAGCGTGAGGACGTGAAGAATGCGTTTCTGCGCCACGCCACCAGTAAGATTGCGGTACAGGACGATCTGGACAGCATAGAGACTCTCGGTTTCCGCGGAGAAGCGCTGGCTTCCATCTGTGCGGTCTCGAAGGTGGAGCTGATGACCAAGAACGAAAAGGAAGCCGACGGCACGCTTTACCGTCTGGACGGCGGTGAGGAACAGGAATTTATGACCATCGGCTGTCCCCAGGGCACTACCTTCATTGTCCGTGACCTGTTCTATAATGTGCCTGCCCGCATGAAGTTCCTGAAGAAGGATTCCTCCGAGTCGAATACGGTTTCGTCTCTGATGGACAGGATCGCCCTCTCCCATCCGGAGATCAGCTTTACCTTCATCCGTGACGGCAGACAGGTGATGAAGACCTCCGGCAACGGCAAGCTCGACACCACGATCTTTCAGGTATTCGGCAAGCAGTTCTACGAGGGACTGATCCCGGTGAACTATGAGTATGAGGGCATCAGCATGACGGGGTATGTCAGCAAGCCGGTGAGTGCCGTGCGGGCCAGCCGGAGTATGCAGATGTTCTTTGTCAACGGGCGCTATGTCCGGACGAAGACAGGGATCGCCGCATTGGAACAGGCGTACAAGGGCTTTATCATGGTGGGGAAATATCCTGCCTGCGTCATTGATCTGCAGATGAACTGCTCGTCGCTGGATGTGAATGTCCATCCTGCCAAGCTGGAAATCCGTTTCACGAATGAACGGCCGGTGTACGAATGTGTCTATCATGGGGTGCGCACGGCGCTCTCGGAATACGATACCCGCACGAACCGTCCCGTCACGGCGGAGGATGCCCCTGTTGATCCCAAGGTATTGGGACGGACCGCCGACCGTGGAACACAGTTAGGATTTTCGTACACGCCTGCTGCACCGAAGGAAGAAGAGCCGGAGGTCTTTATGCCGGCGTCCAGAGCGTTCGGAACACAGATTCTGAATGACCCTGCCACGGCTGCACAGCAGTATTACCGTTCCAATAGTATCATCAGGGAGGTGCATTTGTCGGAGCGGGAGAATGCGCAAAAGCCGATGCCGGTTCCGCCGACGGAGCGGGTAACGGCGCCTGTGGCCCTTCCCATACAGTCTGCACCGCCTATGGAACAGACAGTTCCTCCCGTGGCACCTGCCGGAACAGAGCCGGAGCTTTCCGGGCAGTCCCTGACGGTTCTTCCGGAAGAGGAGCCTGCTGCCGAAGCCACGCCCCAGCCGATTCTCACGCCGGTTTCGATCGTGGACAGCAGTGAGCGTGAGCTTCCGCGGACTTACATCGGAGAGGCATTTTCCACCTATCTCATCCTGGAATATGGTGACGACCGGTTGATGTTCATTGATAAGCACGCCGCCCATGAGCGGCTGATCTACGAGAAGCTGAAGCAGAAGAAGCAGGACACGAGTGCACAATTTCTGTTGGAGCCTGTGACGTTGACCATGGACAAAGGGGATTGTGAAGCCGTTCTGGAGAACCGGGAGCTGTTGTCGGAGGCAGGCTTCGAGGTGGAGGAATTTGGCCGGGGAATGATCCTGATCCGGGCGGTTCCGCTGTTACTGGAGCAGCTGGAGATCACCGAGACATTTCTGGAGATTGCCCAGTACCTCAAGACCCACAAGAAGCTGATATTGTCGGAGAAGATGGAGTGGATCTATCAGAACACCGCCTGTCGTGCGGCAATCAAGGCCGGCAACCGGAACAAGCCGGAAGAGCTGATCGAACTGGTACTGGAACTGGAGAGACATCCGGAGGTCAAGTACTGTCCCCATGGCCGTCCGATCTATTTCTTCCTGTCAAAAAGCGAGATTGAGAAAAACTTCAAGCGGATATGATATCCGATCCGAAAGCAGATATTATTTCCGTTTTCAGGGGTGTCGGAGGGACTTTTTCGCGAGAGTCCCCTGACATCTCTTTTTCTGTTCTTGACTGATAACCGTATGATAAAAAAACAGCGGCTGTCGCCCGGAATGAGCGGCAGCCGCCTGAATTATCTTTTGAGGAAGAGTTCGGAATAGTCGTCGAGCTGTGACATACAGGTATAATCCATATCCGCTACGATAATGTGGTCAAGCAGGACAACCCCCACAGCCTTGAGGGCGTGCTGGATGCTGATGGTAACCTTCACATCCGTGCGGGAGGGGAGAGGAATGCCGCTGGGGTGGTTATGGGCGATGACCGCACCGCTTGCCCCGTACTTGACTGCAAGGTTGAGGATTTTCCGTACATTGACCTCAGAAGCGGAGATCGTTCCCTTGCTGATGACGTCGCAGAAGCGGATTTTTCCCTTCGGATCGAGCAGGAGCAGAACCACCTGTTCTTCATCCGCCCCGATGAAGTAATGCAGCAGATGCTCACCGATGGTATCCTCGGTCACGGCATGATTGTTTTCACTCTGGTACTTGTCTTTGAAGTAGCGTGAGCAGACCTCGGGCATGAGCTTGATGAACACAGCGGCGCTTTTACTCAGACCGCAGTCCTGCAGCACCTCAATGGGAGCGTCCAGTACGCCGGAGAAGGACTGGCAGCGGTTGAGCAGGATGTGAGCAATCTCGTTGGTATCCTTGCGGGGGATCGCGTAGAACAGCATCAGCTCAAGTGCTTCATGGTCCCTGAATTTATCCAGTCCGCTTTCCAAAAACTTATCTCTCACCCGGTCACGGTGACCGTCGTGCAGCCCTTTTGTTCCTGCCATATCGTCTATTCTCCTTGCTTTCTGATCATTTCATTTCACATATCTATTATAGCTTATAATTGCAGAAATAGCAATAAGATTTGTCGTATCAGGAAAAATGATTTTTGACGGCATTTTTCCTGCATGACGCTGTCAGACGAAATGAGGATTATTGGCAGAAAACGGCACCAGGATGTTTTTAATTCACATTCTGATGTATGAACACCTGACGGTATGACTCAAAAAGTGTACGTTCCTGCATATCCGGGGGATTTTTTCGGAAAATCACAGACACTGGCGCATGAGGACCCCCTGTCCCTCGGTGTCAAAGATGGTTTCAATGACCTTTTCGGAGGTGGGCGGAGAATAGTAGAAGGAGTCCATGTGAGAGCCCTCAAAGAAATAACGGGGCTGCTGGGGATGATATTCGTAGTCGAAGGTATCAATAATAATGAGCTTGATCTTCATACGGGAGGGAATGATATTCTTGATATAGACGCTGGCCTGCTGACCGGCACGGAGATGATCCTTCATTTCGGCCAGACCTGCAAGATTGGGTGCCAGTTCCACGAAAGCGCCATAGTCCTCCACGGAACGGATGATGCCGGCAACGGTTTCGCCCACTTCAAAGTTTTCGGCATTTTCCTCCCAGGTGCCCAACAGCTCCTTATGGGTGAGACTGATACGGCGGTTCTCGACGGTCTTCACAATGGCACGGATATCCATGCCCACGGTAAAGCGTTCTCTGGGATGGTCGATCCTGGAAACCGAGATGGAGTCGATGGGCAGCAGGGAGACGATCCCGCATCCGATATCGGCAAAGGCACCGAAGGAGTCCAGGTGAGTGATCTTTGCGTCGATCACATCACCGGGGACCAGCTCGGCAATATATTCCCGCATACAGCGTTCCTGTGCGAGTCTCCGGGAAAGGATGGCGACAGTTCTGCCGGCTTCATTTTTTCTGAAGTCGGTGATAACAAAGCAAACAGGTCTGTTGACGCGGGAGATCACTGCGATATCCCGCACGGTTCCCTCCCGGATACCGATTGCACCTTCCTCACGGGGGATAATGCCCCGCATCACGCCCAGATCGACGATGAGATTGTGTGAGGAATCACACACGATCGCTCTGGCTTCGAGAATCCTTCCGTCGTGATAGGCCTCATTGAGCTGCGACAAGGACTGCATAGCGGAAAGGTTCTCCACCGTGTTCATAAGTCTGCCTTCAGGATAATATCCTGCCATTTTGCTTTCATTCCTTTCTGAATGAGGACAAGCCTCGTTGCTGTTTCTCAACATCTATATGACAAAGCCCTGCCGGATATGACCTGGCATTCCTGCCCAGCAAAAATTGCTTGCAATCTCTCAGTATGTATTATACAATAAGAAGAGATTTACTACCGGGAGTGTCAACGCGATGAACGAGGATAATACCAATATCAAATTCCTTTCGGCTCTTTCATATATCAGTGTGCTGTTTTTGGTCGGCCACTTTGCAGTTGAGAAGAACAATCCCGACCTGCGCTTTCATAAGTACCAGGGCGGGATTCTCTGTGTTGTTTTTACGATACTGTATCTTCTGGACCTGCTGATCTGTCTGATTTTTTCTTTCTCCCCGCCTGTACAGGGGATCGTGGCCTTTACGCTGACCATTGCCATCAGTATTGCTTATGTGATGATGATGATCTTCGGAATAACCTCTGCGGTAAAGGTTCAGCAAAAGCAGCTGCCGTTTATCGGCTTCTACGCCGTGCGGCTGAGAGAGAAGAGGGATAACAGAAAGCCGTGAGCAGATCCGGTATCCTGATTATAGCAGGTCAGCATAGCGAAAAATGACGTTATAAGGGTGAGTTTTTTGAGTGACGATATGATTTACGCGGACTCGTATGATTTTGAACAGCGCATTGAGCATGGAGTGCGGATGGTGTTTTTTTATGCAGAATGGTGTGTGCAGAGCCGGGGGCTGCTGCCGACCATGGAGGAGATAGCGGATCTTTACTACGATCATATCCGTGTCATTGCGGTAGATGTGGAGCAGTCGCCGGATCTGGCATCGGTGTTTGCCATAGATCAGACGCCGGTTGTCCTGTTCTTTAAGGACGGCAAGCTGACAGAGCGGATTAACGGCGCCAATCCCTCCAGTGCCTATACGGATGTGATTGACGAGCTTTTGCTTTGAAGACGTGCAGGACTGCACAGCGAAGGGATTCGGGAAGGAATGAAAAATACGAAAACAGAAAAACGGGACAACAGCATTGCCTGGATGATCGGACCGCTGTCAGAGTGGTTCAGGGAAAACAGAAGAAGCCTGCCCTGGCGGCAGGATACAGAGCCGTATCATGTCTGGATCTCGGAGATCATGCTCCAGCAGACCCGGATCGAAGCGGTGATGAAATACTATCAACGGTTTATGGAGGCCTTGCCGGATGTGGCGTCATTGGCAGCCGTGGATGACGACGCCCTGCTCAAGCTCTGGGAGGGACTGGGGTATTACAGCCGTGCCCGGAACCTGAAAAAGGCGGCACAGACCGTGATGGAGGAATATGGAGGAGTGTTTCCGCAGCGATATGCCGAACTGCGGAAGCTCGCCGGTATCGGTGACTATACCGCCGGTGCGATCGCATCCATCTGCTTTCAGGAGAGAGTGCCGGCCGTAGACGGGAATGTTCTGCGTGTCATTTCACGTCTGACGGGGAGCCGGGATAATGTCCTGCTGCCGGAAACGAAGAAGGCTGTCACGGAGCAATTGCAGGAGATCATGCCGGCGGAAGCGGGAGCCTTCAATGAAGGTCTCATGGAACTGGGAGAAACGATCTGTCTGCCGAACGGTGAGCCGGATTGTATCCGGTGTCCGCTGCAGGCACGGTGCACGGCGTACCGTGAGCACCTGACGGGGGAGCTGCCGGTGCGGATCAAGCAGCAAAAGAGGCGCCGGGAAGAGAAGACGGTGTTACTGCTGACGGCGCCGGACGGTTCCGTGGCATTGGAAAAACGTCCGAAAAAGGGCTTGCTGTCGGGGATGTACCAGCTACCGAATATAGAAGGCTTTTTCCGGGACGAGGAGATCCTGGCACATCTCAAGGAATGGGGTCTGGAGCCTCAGACGGTGAGCTTTTACCGGGAAGCAAAACACGTTTTCACGCATATTGACTGGTTCATGCGCGGATACCGTGTCGGCGTACAGCAAAAAGCCGACCGATTTATCTGGGTATCACCGCAGGAGCTGCAGGAGAATTATGCTCTGCCGACGGCTTTTCAGAAGCTGCTGAAAGACCGTTGACGAATCATCATCAAAAAGGAAGCGCACAGGATGGGAAAAAGACTGCTGCCGCTTGGATAACAGAGGAGATCGTATGAACAGACAACACAGAATTACCAAAGCAGCCATGATTCTGCTGCTGGCACTGACGGCGGCAGCCTGCTCCGGAAATGCCGCCGCAAATCCGATAGAATCATCCATAGCAGCCGGGACCGTGGCACAGGTTTCAGCCGACAGCCAGCCGGAAAGCTCTGTCGTCAGTAAGGAGGAATCCGGCAAACAGGAATCCGGCAAACAGGAATCGAGCAAGCAGGAATCCAGCAAAGAGGAATCCAGCAAGCAGGAATCGAGCAAGCAGGAATCGAGCAAGCAGGAATCCAGCAAGCAGGAATCGAGCAAGCAGGAATCCAGCAAACAGGAATCCAGCAAAGAAGAATCAAGCAAAGAAGAATCAAGCAAAGAGGAATCCAGCAAAGAGGAAT
>ONEU01000148.1 GCA_900316925.1 uncultured Eubacteriales bacterium | reverse complement strand
CAGAGTGAGCGTCAGCGAACGGCAGCGTGACACGGGAGCGCAGGCTCTGCGCCGGCAGCGTGACACGGGAGCGCAGGCTCTGCGCCGTTGACTTTGTTCGACAGGAGTGGTATACTGGAAGAGTGTAGGGCTTAATTGGCCCGGTAAAGAAAACGGAATACAGAGAGGGAAAAAAATGAATACAAGAACAATAGACGGCGCAATGTTCGCCCACATGCTCAAGGGCGGCGCGGCAACATTGAACGCTAACCGACAGGTCGTGAATGACCTGAACGTGTTTCCGATTCCCGACGGTGATACCGGTGATAATATGTCCATGACCATAGATTCCGGCGTGGCGGCACTTAGCAACGATACACGGGATTCTCTTTCGGAGGCGGCGTCTCTTGCCGCAAAGGGGATGCTGCTGGGGGCAAGAGGTAATTCCGGCGTGATCCTCTCCCGCATTTTTTCCGGTATCTCCAGGGGTCTGGAGGGCGTGGAAACAGCTGATGTCACTCTGCTCGGCAAAGCATTGGAAAGCGGCGTCAATGAGGCTTACAGCGCCGTGTCAAATCCGGTGGAGGGTACGATCCTCACCGTCTATAAGGACGCCGTGAAGTATGCCGGCTCCCGTATCAGCGGCGATACCTCTATCGAGGTCTTCTTCGATGACTTCCTCAGGGAACTGCGCCGCTCTCTCGACAGGACTCCCAAGCTCCTGGATGTGCTGAAAAAAGCCGGTGTCGTGGATAGCGGCGGCGCCGGATTCATCTATATCGCAGAAGGAATGAAAATGGCACTCAACGGCGAGGATTTTTCGTCCGAACCCGTCCCCCAGGTGCCGGTGAAGGCCGTGGATTTTTCCGCCTTTGATGAAAACAGCGTGCTGGAATACGGCTACTGTACGGAGTTCCTGCTGCGCCTGCAAAACCGTAAGGGTAATCCCGACAGCTTTGACCTGGAGGGCTTTAAACGCTACCTGAACGACGTGGGAGATTCGGTAGTGGCATTCCGTGAGGGGAGCATCGTCAAAGCCCATGTCCATACAAAACGCCCCGGTGATGTGCTGAACCATTGCCAGAAATACGGCGAGTTCCTCACCACCAAGATCGAGAATATGAGTCTCCAGCATCACGAGCTTCACACCGAGGACCGCTTCACTCCCCGGATGACCAAGCCCCGCAAGCCCTATGGCATTGTGAGCGTGGCGGCAGGAAGCGGTATCCGGGAGATGTTCACGTCTCTGGGCTGTGACGTGGTGGTGGACGGCGGTCAATGCATGAACCCCTCCGCCGAGGATCTGATCTCGGCTTTCAGTCAGGTGAATGCCGACAGAATCTTCGTCTATCCCAACAACAGCAATATCATTCTCACCGCCCGGCAGGCAGCGTCCCTCTATGAGGATGCCGAAATCTACATCATCCCCAGCAAGACCATCGGAGAGGGATATGCGGCGGTCTCCATGCTGGACACCGAATGTGACGACGTGGAGCAGATTATCAGCGAACAGAAGGAGATCATTGCCGGTGTGGTGACAGGCATCGTGTCACAGGCTGTGAGGGATACCGAACAGGATGGTGTGAGTGTCCATAAGGATGATTACATCGGATTTGTGGGCGACAGCATCCTCAACAGCGCTTCCGGCAAGAATACTGCCCTGCTGGAGCTTTCCAGGAAGCTCAATGCCGCCGATTATGATATTATCCTGGTGGTGTGCGGCGAGAACGTCACCCCCGACGAGAGCGACGAGGTGTACCGGCAGTTCACCGAAGCCTACAAGCCCACCGAGATCATTATGATTGACGGCAGACAGCCGGTTTATGATTATATACTCATCCTTGAATGACAGGAGGAACATGGAATGTTGATTTTATTTACCGACACCGACACCGATCTGACACCGCAGGCCGCCAAGCAGTTTGGCTATCATCTCATCAGTATGCCCTACAGCATTGACGGCAAGACCACCTATCCCTACGAGGATTTTGAAGAGTTTGATGCCCACGAGTTTTACAGTATGCTGCGGTTCGGTGTTCTTCCCAACACCAGCGCCATCAGCGCCTGGAACTACAAGAAGTATTTTGAGCCGCATTTCAGGAACGGCGACGATATTCTGTACGTTCATTTTTCCGCCGCAATGAGTGCCACCTTTGAAGCAATGGAGCAAGCCGTTTCCGAATTGCAGAAGCAGTATCCGGAGCGCAAGTTCTACTCCATCGACACCAAGGGCATCACCATCGGCAGTCTGAACATTGTCGAAGAGATCGGCGATCTCTACAAAGCCGGCAAGACGGCGGAAGAGATCATCGCATGGGCAAAAGAAGAGGTGGATCACTTTGCGGTCTACTTTTTTGCAGACGACCTGCGCTTTTTCAAGCACAGCGGCCGGGTAAGCGGTCTTGCCGGGACGATGGGCACGCTCTTAGGCATCCGTCCCATCATCCACATGAACAGCGAAGGCAAGATGGTGAGTGTCGGCAAGGAAAAGGGCAGAGCGAAAGCACTTGCACGGCTCATCAAGTATGTGGAGGAGCTTGGCAGCGACATTGACAAGCACCGTGTCATCGTTGCCCACACCGACTCCCCCGACATTGCCCAGGAAGCCATCCGTCTTCTCAAGGAAAAGTTCGGCTCCGGTCTGCGCATCGAATTAGTTGACGTCAACCCCACCGCCGGCAGCCATTGCGGTCCCAACACCGTCGGCATCAGCTTCCACGCCATCCACCGATAGCGCCCGGCGCAGAGCCTGCGCTCCCGTGTCACGCTGCCGGCGCAGAGCCTGCGCTCCCGTGTCACGCTGCCGTTCGCTGACGCTCACTCTG
>ONEU01000186.1 GCA_900316925.1 uncultured Eubacteriales bacterium | reverse complement strand
GGGGAATATCTATGGAAATCCGTTTTGACCTGCCAGTTCCCGGGGAAACCTTTTTCTGGCGAAAAAAGATTTTCCCCGGACCTCTTTCCCAAATTCGCTGCGGGAGAAGCCTTGCAGCAAGGTATTCACGAAGAGGTTGCAGGGACTTACAGGCAAGGATTTTTCAAGACTGATTTCCGTGGGGGAATATTGTCCGCAGCGGCAGCCGGATGGAACGCCCGACGGGTGACAGAACGGCACAGACTGTCCGATGCGATGTTTTTGGCAGGGAAATCGGAAACAACGGTCTTTTCAGGAGACGGAATCGGACTTTTACTCTTGAAAAAAAGACGGCAGTCGGGTATAATGGGTGGTATCGTATCAGCGGCACCGCTGCTGAACAGATGAGGAGGAATGAAAAATGGCTGTACTGGTTTGTAAGATGTGTAATGCTCCCCTGGAGCTTCTGGATAAGAATCTCGCAAGATGCTCCTATTGCGGGACGCTCTATACATTGCCGTTGGAGGATAATCTGGAGCAGTCCCTCACGCTCAAGGCAGAACCGCTGCTCGAGAGGGCAAAAATGTATCTGGATGACGGCAGATTTGAATCGGCTGCTGCCTATTTTGAGAAGGTGCTGGATATCATCCCGTCGCTGGGAGAAGCCTATCTCGGCAAGGGGATGGCACAGCTGGAGGTCAGCGAGATCAGGGAGCTTTTCCCGATCAGGAAAAACGCGCAGAAGAATTATTCCATCCGCAAAGCGCTGATCTTCTGCCGCGGGGAGCAGCTTTCACAGCTGAGGAAGGCTCTGGGTATGCGTGAGGAACGTCGGAGCACCAATAGCTGGCTTACCCGTGTCACACAGCTGCGTGAGGAATTTGCTAAGGCACTGCATGAGGTTATTTCCAAAAAGAACCCGGGTTATTCCGAGGAGCATCAGAAGATCGTTGACAGCTTCAAGTCAGAGCTTGACCCGCTGTACCATCGTCTGTCGGGTTGTGAGGCTGATATCAGGCGTATCAACCGGGACAAATCCGCCCCCGTTCCGGAGGGAAAGGCTCTCCCGAATTACGATGCGATGCTGGATACCCTGTTCCAGGAGCGTGGGAGGCTGAACAGAGAGATCACCAGGCTGGAGAATGAGCGGGGTGCAGCGCTGGACAAGCTGGAAAAGGAGTGTTTCCGGAAGGATGAGCAGATCACCCGAGGGGAGTTTGAAGAGCTGACCCGGGATTATGAGCTGCCGCCGCTGCCCGATCAGGCGGAAGGCACCTGTGTAGACAAGGTGATGGACGTGGTACTGAGCAGCTATCATTTCTGGACGTTGGAGGAGATTCTGCAGCATCCCTACTGCACGGGGATCCCCGGAAAGAGAGTGCAGAACTCCCTGAAAAAGCTGCTGCTTGACAAGCGCATCATCGAAGAGGAATGTGACGGCGTGACCGTCTATGCCGGCCCCGACATGGGGGAGATCGAGATCGTGAACTAAGCACCGCCGAAAGCCCTGTTCCGGGAGAGCAGGGCTTTTCTGACGGGAGGTATGTAAATAATCATCACAGAACGTATCCGTGTATTGTGTTGCTATTTGTCGGGGAATACGGTATAATTCAGGTGTGAGGACCTGTTTCATTGAGACGGGAAAATGAATATGGTGAACAAAAATCGGATAAGAAAGGAGAAATTATGGGCGAGAAACGAATGTCCTTTTCCGGTTCCATCGGCTTTGTGCTGGCAGCGGCAGGCAGTGCGGTGGGACTGGGAAATCTGTGGCGGTTCCCGTATCTGGCGGCAAAGGACGGGGGCGGACTGTTCCTGGTGGTGTACCTCATCCTGGCAGTCACCTTCGGCTTTACCATGATGGTCTCGGAGATCGCCATCGGACGAAAAACCAAACAGAGTGCCCTGACAGCCTATGGCAGGCTGCATCAAAAATCCGGGTGGATCGGTGCGGTTGCCACGGTGGTGCCGTTCCTGATTATGCCCTATTACTGTGTGATCGGCGGCTGGGTACTGAAATATGCCGTCACCTTTGTGACCGGACAGGCGGAGGCAGCCTGTCAGCCGGAGTATTTCAATCAGTTCATCTCAGCCCCCGTGGAACCGCTCGTTCTGACCGTAATCTTCCTGGCATTTGTGGCGGCAGTCATCTTCCTGGGCGTCAATAAGGGCATTGAAACAATCTCGAAGGTACTGATGCCGATACTGCTGGTATGCGTGGTGGGCATTGCCGTTTTCTCCATGACCGTGCAGGGCGATAAGCACAGCGGTTGGGAAGGCATGAAGGTCTATCTCGTTCCGGATCTGTCGGGCATGGGGTTCCAGGACGTGTTCCGGATCCTGCTGGATGCCATGGGGCAGCTATTTTACAGTATCAGCGTTGCCATGGGCATCATGGTCACCTACGGCTCCTACTTCCGTGACGAAAACAACCTGGTCAAGTCCGTGAACCGGATCGAGATCTTCGACACCATCGTGGCATTCCTGGCAGGTGTGATGATCGTCCCGTCCGTGTATGCGTTTCTGGGGGAGGAAGGCTTGCAGCAGGCAGGCCCCGGTCTGATGTTCCAGGCATTGCCCAAGGTCTTTGTCGCCATGGGACCGGTGGGAAATTTTGTGGGAGCGGCCTTCTTCATCATGGTATTCTTTGCGGCCCTGACCAGCGCCATTTCCATCATGGAGGTGGTGGTGGCAAGCGTGATGGATCGCTTTGGCTGGAAGAGAGTGAAGTCGTCCGTCTTTGAGACGCTGGCAGCCCTGGTGATCGGCGTGGTCATCTGTATGGGCTACAACGTGCTGTCTTTTTCACTTCCGCTGCCCAACGGCACCAATGCGCAGCTGCTTGACCTGTTCGACTATGTGAGCAACAACATTCTGATGCCGGTGGTGGCACTGGGAACCTGTATCCTGATCGGCTGGATCGTGAAGCCCGGGACCGTCATCGACGAGGCTACCAAAAACGGAGAAACATTTCAGCGCAGAAGGGTGTATGTGGTGATGGTAAAATTCATTGCCCCGCTGATGCTCCTCCTGCTGCTGATGGTATCGCTGGGCATCATCCGCTGAGCCAGCAGGAACATACCGTCAAAAAATCCCGTATCCGACAGAGGATACGGGGTGATTTTTTATGAGAGGATAGCCTGGATCTCCGGGAAGGGAGCGAGACTGCGTTTGAGGATGCCGTTCATATAGGCAATGGCGGTGCCGTAGTTGGTGATCGGCACGCCCTCGTCCTCGGCGCATTTCAGACGGTACTGCATCTCACGCTCGTTGAGCATACAGCCGCCGCAATGAATGATGAGCCGGTATGCTTTCAGGTCCTCGGCAAATTCGGTGCCGGAGGTCCAGGAGAATTTCAGGTCGTCCAGACTGGTATATTTCCGGATGAGAGCGGGCAGCTTGACGGTACCGATATCACCGCACTGCCGGTGGTGGGTACAGCCCTCGGAGATCAGGATGCTGTCGCCGCTTTGCAGACGGTCAAGAGCCGTTACACCCTGGACAGCCAGACGCAGATTCCCCTTATAGTTCGCAAAGAGGATGGAGAAGGAGGTGAGGGTGATATCCTCCGGCGTCAGCTTGCTGACCTTCGCAAAAGCCTGACTGTCGGTGATGACCATTTTCGGCTTCCGGGCAAGCGCGCCGAGAGTGGCGGCAAGCTCGGTATCCTGGATGACGACAGCAGCGGCATGGTGGTCAATGATATCCCGGATGGTCTGCTGCTGGGGGAGGATAAGCCTGCCCTTGGGGGCGGAGGAGTCGATGGGGACGACAAGCACCACCAGATCGTTCTGCTGAAGCTTGTCGGAAATGATTCGCTTGTCGGTTTCCTGTGTTTTGGAGAGACGTGCGATCGTCTCCTTCAGCTCGTGGATACGGGTACCGTCCTTAGCGCTGACGCAGAGAGTATTCACACCCATGTCGGTGCAGGTTGTGAGGTCACATTTGTTATAGACCACCACATAGGGGATGCTTTTTTCCCTGATCTTCTGCAGCAGGGCGGTATCTTCCGGCGTCATGCCCAGGGAGCTGTCCACCACGAGCACGGCAACGTCGGTTTTATTGAGTACCTGATAGCTTCTTTTCACGCGCAGGGCACCGAGTTCTCCCACATCGTCAATGCCGGGGGTGTCGATGATGACAACGGGCCCCAGCGGCAGCAGCTCCATCGCTTTGAGAACCGGATCGGTGGTTGTCCCCAGCACATCGGAGACAATGGCGAGGTTCTGACCGGTAACGGCGTTGACGATACTGGATTTACCGGCATTTCTCCTGCCGAAGAAGGCAATGTGTACCCTGTCGGCAGAGGGGGTGGCATTCAGACTCATGTTGGTTCGTCCTTTCTTGCAAAAAAACCGTCCGCTTCTGCTCAAATCAATCAAAACGGAAACGGAATACGGTAACCGGCACCATAGGCTCAGAAGCGGAAATCGCGTTTACCCACGGTTTTGATCTCTTCGAGGTAGTTCATGGCTTTCTCACGGCGCTTTTCGTCGGGGACGTTCAGAATCTCACGGGCGATCAGCTCTTCGCCGATCCTCTTGGTCTCAGGAGAAGCATAGTCGGTGAGGAACTCCTGGAGCGTCATCAGCGCATTGGGGTGACAGCAGTTCTGGATCTGTCCCACCTTGCACAGGGCCATGAAACGGTCACCGGTGCGGCCCTCACGGTAGCAGGCGGTACAGAAGGACGGGATGTAGCCCTTCTCCATCAGCCAGCGGACAACCTCGTCCAGACTGCGCTGGTCGGAGACGTCAAACTGCTCGGTATCGTGGGGACGCTCATCGGCAGAATAGCCTGCATAACCGCCGACGGAGGTTCTGGAACCGCCGGAGATCTGGGAAATGCCCAGTCCCATGACCTTGGCACGGCAGGCTTCACTCTCACGGGTGGAGATAATCATGCCGGTGTAGGGAACAGCGATGCGGATGCAGGCAATGATCTTGGCGAAGGTGTCGTCATCAATGCCGTTGTCAAAGACGCTGGGGTCAATGTCGGCGGCACGCTTGATCCTGGGCACACTGATGGTGTGGGGACCGACACCGTGAACGGCTTCCAGGTGCTCTGCGTGCATCAGGATGCCGGCAAACTCGTATTTGTACAGCTCCAGCCCGAACAGTACGCCCAGACCCACATCGTCAATACCGCCCTCCATGGCTCTGTCCATAGCCTCGGTGTGATAGGCATAGTTGTGCTTGGGTCCGGCGGGATGCAGCTTCTCATAGCTCTCCTTATGATAGGTCTCCTGGAAGAGGATGTAGGTGCCGATACCGGCTTCCTTGAGCTTGCGGTAGTTTTCGACGGTGGTGGCGGCAATGTTGACGTTCACCCGTCTGATGGCGCCGTTCTTGTGCTGAACGCTGTAAATGGTCTTGATGCAGTCGAGGATGTACTCAATGGGATTGTTCACCGGGTCCTCGCCGCTCTCGATGGCAAGACGCTTGTGACCCATATCCTGCAGGGCGATGACCTCCTGTCTGACTTCCTCCTGGGTGAGCTTTTTGCGGGGGATATCGTGGTTCTGGTAGTGATAGGGGCAGTAAACGCACTTGTTGACGCAGTAGTTGGAGAGGTAGAGCGGTGCGAACATCACGATACGGTTGCCGTAGAAGGCTTCCTTGATCTGACGGGCAAGGTCGTACATCTTCTCCGTCATCTCGGGGATATCGCAGGCCAGCAGAACGCTTGCCTCCCTGTGGGAAAGACCGGCACATTCCACGCCCCTGCCGGTTTTGCGGGGAGCTGCCTTTTCGAGAATGGACTCGATCAGCTCACGGTTATGCTTGTTTTCTTCAGCGTACTGAAGGGTTTCGAGGATCTCCTCGTGGTTGATAAATTCCTCTGCTTTCAGAGATTTCGGATCATATTTCATCTTGATTCTTCTTTCGTGATGGATTTGTACAGCAGTCGCCCCGGCTGACAACGACCTGATAGCCGATGGCTTTCATGCGCTGCTGTAAACAGTTCCTGCACTCGGCGGCTTCATCACCGGTACAGATTTTATTATCATAGAGCAGGTATTTTTTTCGCACCGACACCGGCGACAGATTCGGCATCACCACGTTTGCTCCTGCCAGGATCCCCTTTTCCCTGCCGAGAGGGTGGATTGTCCCTAAGGCGGTGGTGGCGGGCAGGAGAACATAGGGGAGGGTCAGCCGCAGCAGTCCCAGCAGGAAGAGTGTCAGCTCCAGGGTACCGCCGGGCTTGTCGGCAAAGGGGGTGTCATGCTGGGAGATAAACGGTCCGATGCCCACCATCTGCGGGCGCAGCTCCCGGATAAAGAGCAGGTCCTCCGCTAAATGCGCCGCCGTCTGACCGGGGGAGCCGACCATGAAGCCGCAGCCCACCTGATAGCCGATATCCTTGAGGTCACGCAGACAGCGCTTACGGTTCCGGGGGGACATCTCGGCGGGATGGAGCAGGGCATAGTGTTCATCATTGGCGGTCTCATGGCGCAGGAGATAGCGGTCAGCGCCTGCGTCAAAGAAAGCCTGATAGCTTTCCCGGCTTTTTTCACCAATGGAGAGGGTGAGGGCGCAGTCGGGATAGCGTGTCTTGACGGCGGAGATAATATCGAGCATCCGTTCGTCGGTGAAATAGGGATCCTCGCCGCCCTGGAGCACGAAGGTCCGGAAACCAAGCGCATAGCCGCTGTCACAGCAGTCAAGGATCTCTTCCTTTGTGAGCCGGTAGCGCTGGGCATTACGGTTGCCGCAGCGCAGACCGCAATACAGACAGTTATTTTTGCAGTAGCTGGTAAACTCGATCAGTCCGCGGATATACACATCCTTGCCGTAGTACCGTTCCCGCACCGCCCTAGCCTTTTCAAAGAGGAAGTCGGACAGACCGGCGTCAAAGCCGCTGATGAGCCGGGTGTATTCTTCTGCGGTGAGATCGTGTCCCCGGGCTAATTTGTCGATCAGCGCCCTCATGCCGTCAGCCCTTGGCACAGACCACGCGGGAGGAGATGCCCTCAAGCATACCGATCTTGCCGGACAGGGTGTTGATCACGTCCGTGGGGGCGTCGAGAGCGATGCTGATGACATTCACGTTCTTTTTGGGGTAGGGGATACCCATTCTGCCGATGATATACTTGCCGTACTCATGGAGCAGGTCGTTGAGCTTGTCGGTGGATTCAAGGTTTTCGACAATAATGCCGATGAGGGATACTTTTTCTTCCATGATGATTCTCTCCTTTTTTAAAACAGTGAGTAAAAAAATCCGCACCTGATAAAAGGCACGGAAACTACACATCACGGTATAATCTCGTCCTTTCGCATCAGGAGCCCTTTTGCGTCAGAAACAAAAGTGTTTTGGGAGGGTTTTCGGTACAGCACGGAGCTTGTACCTGAACCGTTCAAAGCTATTATAACACACTTTGACGATTTTTCAAGAGAAAAAATGATGAAATCGGGCAGGTTCCACAACCTTCGGAATGCGCCGAGGTGATTTTGGAGCGAAAAAAAGCTGCCGCATGAATCATGCAGCAGCTTGGATGGAACCGCAGACAAAGCCATGTCAGCGGAAAGATATCAAAGCGGGATCAGACGATACCCTGAGCCATCATTGCCTCAGCAACCTTAGTGAAGCCAGCGATGTTAGCACCGGCAACGAGGTTGTCGCCGAGGTTGTACTTCTCACAAGCAGCAACGCTCTGGTTGAAGATGTTGACCATGATAGCCTCGAGCTTTGCGTAAACCTCTTCAGCGGTGAAGACGGTGTGACCGGCATTCTGGCTCATCTCGATGCAGGAGCAGGCAACGCCGCCGGCATTAGCAGCCTTGGAAGGGCCAACGACTACGCCGTTCTCCATGAGGTACTCGATAGCTTCGTTTCTGGTGGGCATATTAGCGCCTTCGCAAAGGAACTTACAGCCGTTGGCAACCATCTTCTGAGCATCCTCCAGATAGATCTCGTTCTGGGTAGCGCAGGGGATGTAGAGGTCAGCTTCTGCTTCCCAGGGCTTCTTGCCTGCGAAGAACTGTGCGTTGGGGAACTTCTCTGCGTAAGGTGCGCAGATGTTCTTGCCGCTTGCTCTCAGC
>ONEU01000097.1 GCA_900316925.1 uncultured Eubacteriales bacterium | reverse complement strand
TCGCTAACATCCGGCACGGCGCAGCGGGGCTGCGATTGCGCTACGTCCGCTGCCACAGCCCTCAGGGGGCTGCTTAGCAGCTATTCTTTCAAAAAATTCCGGCACGGTTACTCTTCTCGGAGTACCCGTGCCTGTTGCGTTGTGTGGGATATTCAGGATGATTATGCACTTCTGCTTATCCGATTATCGAACGGAGCAGCAGAAAGCAAAACTCCGCTTTCGGGGGTGTCGGGGGGACTTTCTCGTGAAAGTCCCCCTGACACGGTCACTCGGACAGAGCAACCGTGCCTTAGTTTTGTGGTAAATGCCGGAAAACGATATCCGTTATTTCAGTTCCTGGCGCTTGAAGACAAGATAGGAAATGATAAAACAGACGGCAGTGTAAACGGCGGCGATCAGAATGGGAATGTACGCTTTGTAAGCCAGACACAGATCCTCCGCCTCCAGAAACGTCCGGAAAAGCCAGTACTTGGAGATACCCGAAAATTCCTTGTTGGCGACCTCCACGGCGGTGATGACGGATTCCACCAGAATCGGAAACACGATTGAGACCGCAATGGCATGACCGGTCTTCCTGGTGATAATGGCGATCATCATATACATGGCGGCCACCGCAACGAACAGGCAGAAATAGGAGATCAGTACCATCAACACGCGCCTTTTGCCGGCGCTGCTCGTAAAGCCGAAAATGCAGATACTTGTGATGGATCCGCCAAGCACATAGGAAGCCACCACGATCATCATGGAAAGGAGAGACACCAGGAATTTGGAAATAAACACCTTTGTGCGGGTGAAACCGCGGGCAATGGTATTTTTGATCGTACCCATGGAATACTCAGAGCCCACAAAGACGCCGACCACTACCGCACAGACATACAACACATTGGTATCCCGCAGGAGTGCGTTGGCATATTCCGTCATGCTCGGCTTCGGGAACTTTGACATGACCGAATCAAAAGCATCCGGACTAAAGCCTGCCTGCGCCAGCATTTGCTGGGTATTCTGAACCGTCGTGCCGATATTCAGCCACACCATGTAATACAGTACGGCCATCACAATGCCGAACAGAAAAGCCAGAATCGTACAGACCCACAGGGTAGTGCTCTTTCGCTGTTTCATCAGATCCGCTCTAAAAAGTCTGCCCATGATTCACTCCTCCATTCTCTTGATAAAGTAGTCTTCCATATTATCCTCGTCCGTGTTGATGCCCTTGACCGTGATCCCGGCCTTGAACAGCTCGCTGGTGATCTGTCCCACATCCTCCACCGCAGCAGAAATGATGACCTTATTCTTCTCCATCCGCATCTCCTGACCGGGCATCAGCCTGCTGATGATCTCCTTTGCCTTTTCGGGATCGCTGGATTTCACAACGGTTCTGCTCCCGCATTTTTTCAGCAGCTCCTCGGCGGTGATCTCCTCCACCAAATGACCGGATGAGATGATACCGTAGCGGTTGGTGATCTTCTCCAGCTCACCCAGCAGATGACTCGAAATAAAGATCGTCTTGCCTTGGTTCTTGAGCGACAGCAGCAACTCACGGATCTCCACAATTCCCTTGGGATCCAGACCGTTGAGGGGCTCGTCAAGAATCAGAAATTCGGGGTCGCCCAACAGCGCAATGGCCAGTCCCAGACGCTGCTTCATGCCCAAAGAGAAATTCGCAGCCTTCTTCTTACCGGCCTTGTCAAGACCCACCTGCTCAAGCAATCCGTCCACACCGCCTTTGTCCAGACCGAGCATGGTACTCAGCATCAGCAGGTTATCACGGGCTGACATATTCCGGTAAATGGCAGGGTTCTCCACCAGACTACCGATCCTTCTCCGAGCGGCATGGATATGCTCCTGCTCAAACAGCTTGTAGCTGCCGGACGACACGGTGGCCAGCCCCAGGATCATCCGGATGAAGGTAGTTTTACCGGCGCCGTTTTTTCCCACAAAGCCGTAGATCTCACCCTCCCTGACCTTCAGCGAAACATGGTCAACCACATTGATATGGGAATACTCCTTGGTAAGCTCAAAGGTTTCCAGTACAAAGGACATACGCTCTCCTCCTATCATTTTACAGAATGTATATTATTTACCGATTGTATAATTTATACAAACAGTATATTTTTAATAAATATTACGATTTGTATTATACGAAAGGGATATTTTCAGCAATAAAATACGATTTGTATTATTTGCAAGAGTTATTACAAACAGTATACTACAATCTGTATATTTTCAGTCGATCATACAATTTGTATAATATACAATCTGTAATATTATACTGTAAGTATTATCAGTCGTCCCGTTCTTCGATCTCAATGATGATACGGGACTGCTCCAGATACAGAATACGGAACACTTCCCCGCTGTCGGCTGCCTGGTGCATCCTGATAAATTCATCCAGACCGGAGGCTTTTCCGTAAATGTAGCCGTCCTCCAGCCGGATTTTATAGTTCACCGTCATCTGGTAGTAGCCGTCCTCCAATTCAAACAGCGGTACAAGCTCCACGGTGATGTAAGCACGCTTCTCGATATCCTCTTTGGCCAGAGCCTGTCGTTTCAGGGGAAAGCCCCTGATCTTGCGTTTGGCGGTTTCTCGTGTCATGGCGTCCTCCGGATTTTACAAATAGTATAATATTACAGGCAGTATTATCATTCTCCCCGCAGCAAGCCCCTAAGCATCTGCTTTTCCGCCGGGGTGACACGGTAGGAATCACAGAGCTTGCGGATGGCACGGCGGTGGGTGGGGGTATCAAATACGGGCTCCTGCAGCAGCGGCAGGGTCTTTTCCGGGAATTTCAGATAGCACTCCGCCAGCGCCCAGGCTGTTCCCATCGAGGCATAATAGGCGTCGGTCCGGATCTGCGGGAGCAGGGTGAGCGTGCGGTCAATATACGTCTCGTTTACAAAATGATCCAGCAGCATCACGGCGGCAAAGCGCTGTTCAAACTCCCGTTCAGACAGGACGTATGGCTGTATCAGCTCCCAGTAGCGATCAAGCTGACGTCTGGAAGGCTTTAACGTGCAGCAGAAGCTGTCGCATACCGACCAATTGTCGATCACGGGAATAAAATCCCGGATCAGCTCCAGGCGGCGTTCAAGATCCATTTTGAGTTTGCCGATGAGGATCCCCCGCAGCAGCTTTTCCTCGAAATAGACATCCTCGCCCTCCATCGCTGCTTCTCCCATTCCGGCAGCCAGTTCCGCGGCATACCGGCGCAGCAGGGGCAGCCGTACTCCCAATACGGTTCCTGCTCCCGGCGTTAACCGACCGGTAAACGCTGCATATTCCGCCTCCTGCATCTCCTGCAGATGCGCTCTCACTTCCGGGTGCATCGCCATCCTCCTTTACGGTCTGCTGCATCATCCTATGGCTGATATACGCTTTGTAGAAATCAGCAAGAATAATACAGTTAGTATTATATACAACTTGTATTATTTTCAGAAATATTCCAATCCGTATAACATCGTCGGTTCGCATAATACAAATAGTATTATTTTAACTGATATTACTATCTGTATTATACAAATCGTAATAGTTTACAATTTGTATAATCCGCAGTTCAGAAATCCGCCTCTTCCTCATAACGATTGATGAGCGCAACGATAGCATCCCCGTAACGGCGGATCTTCATCTCACCCATACCGCTGATCCTCGCAAGCTGAGCGGTATTTCTCGGCTTCACCACCGAAAGCTCCCGCAAAGTGGCGTCTCCCAGCACGGAATAGGCAGGGACACCCGCCCGTGCCGCTTCGACGGTTCGGTACTTTTTCAGGCGGTCAAACAATGCTTCGTCCATAATTCCCCGCACGCCGGCTGTTTTCTGACGGCCATAGGTAATCAGGCTGTCGCCGCTGTCGTGGTTGCACACGCTGCAATTGTCACAGGGCGGTAAAAAGCGCTCCCCAAAGTACGATAAGATCCTCTTGCGCAGACAGACTGTCTGTGAGGTGGCATAGAAGGTCATCAGCTTGAGCTTTTCACGCTCTGATTCCAGGAACTTCTCCGCTTCATCCGGAGAAAGATGCTCGCTTTCGGCGCTTTTGTTGATGAAGTACTCATTGAGCTTCACATCCCTGGCGCTGTACAGCAGCAGACATTCCGCAGGCTCTCCGTCACGTCCGGCACGTCCTGCCTGCTGGTAGTATTCCTCTAAGTTCTGCGGCATATTGTAGTGGATGACATAGCGCACATTCGGCTTGTCAATTCCCATCCCGAAAGCGTTTGTCGCCACCATGATCTTTGTGCGGTCATAGATGAACTCCTCCTGGTTTGCCGTGCGGTCGGCATCCGGCATCCCGGCATGATAGGGCAGGGCGGAATAACCGTTCTTCTGCAGCGCCATCGCCAGATCATCCACATTCTTACGGGTGGCGCAGTAGATGATACCCGATTTCTCCGCATTCCGGGACACATAATCCATCAGAAAGGTATATCTGTCCGTGGGCTTGTAGATACCGAAATACAGGTTCTTACGGTCAAAGCCTGTCGTGATGGTAAAGGGCTTATTCAGCCGCAGTTGATAGGCGATATCCTTCTTCACACGCTGCGTAGCGGTAGCGGTAAAGGCCGCCACCACCGGACGATGGGGCAGTTGGTCAATAAAATCCGCAATTCCGGTATAGCTGGGGCGGAAATCGTGCCCCCACTGGGAAATACAATGGGCTTCGTCCACAGCCAGCATCGAAATAGGGGCATGGGTGGCAAAATCCAGGAAATCACTGGTTTCCAGGCGTTCCGGCGCCACATAGATGATCTTATACACACCCCGTCTGGCATTTTCCGTGGCAAGGGAAAGCTGATGCGGCGTGAGGGAGCTGTTAAGATACGCCGCCCGCACCCCCATGCCGATGAGTGCACGCACCTGATCCTGCATGAGGGAGATCAGCGGCGAGATCACCAGGGTAATGCCGTCCATTGCCAGAGCCGGCAGCTGGTAGCAGATGGATTTTCCTGCTCCCGTGGGCATGACGACCGACACATCCCTTCCGCTGAGGAGGTTCCGGATAATTTCCTCCTGACTGTTGCGGAAAGAGTCGTAGCCATAGTATTTTTTCAGCAGTACATTGATATCTTCCACTCAGACTTCCTCCCAGACTGCCTTCTGATAGCGCTCCGGCTGCGGCAGTCCCTCCAAGATCGTAAGATCACCGCTCAGCGCCAGTTGTTCCTTCCGTGCCTTTGGCAGCCGCTTGATACGGTACTCCAGCCGTGAAGCCTCGGATCTGCCCTCACATTGCCACAGAGCCAGCAGCGCCAGGGGCCTGTGGGAACGGGTATACCGGGCGCCCTTGCCGCCGGCTCCGCAGTGCTCGGCAAATCTTCTCGTAAAACTGGTGGTGATGCCCGTATAGATCGAGGCATCCTCACAGCGGATCATATAAATATAGTACATCCTTAGCTTTTTCCCCGGTGCATCTCCTCGTGGTCAGCCTTGACAGCGTAAAAGAGCTGTGAGCTGTTCCAGTCGATGTTGGTGGGAGTGACGACGGCCTTGAGCGCTACACGGCCGACGCCTGTCTGACGGAGCGCCGCAATCAGCCGGTCGATATCCCCACGATCAAACCCGCTCATCACCAGCAGTTCCTCGTCAAAATCCCGGTACTCCGAGGTGACCTCTGTTTCATAGCCCTTGGCACCCACCAGTTCTCCCAGGCGCTTGCCGTAGCTGTCCTTCTCCACCACACGGGCACCGGCTCTTGCCAGCAGAACTGCCGCTTTCGCCTTTTGCAGTCTCTCCCCGCTGAAATTATAGAGCAATACGGTTTTCATCTCTGTTTCATCCCCCTATGGGCATCCATCATTATTCTGTGTCCAGTTTCAATACCGCCATGAAGGCTTCCTGCGGCACTTCAACGGTACCAAGCTGGCGCATACGCTTCTTGCCTTCCTTCTGCTTCTCCAGGAGCTTCTTCTTTCGGGTGATATCACCGCCGTAGCACTTTGCCAGAACGTCCTTGCGCATGGCTTTTACCGTCTCACGGGCAATGATCTTCCCGCCGATACACGCCTGGATCGGCACTTCAAACAGCTGACGCGGGATCTTCTCCTTCAGCTTCTCCGCCATCTTCCTCGCCCTGGAATACGCCTTGTCCGCATGGATGATGAACGAAAGCGCATCCACCACTTCGCCGTTAAGCATGATATCGAGCTTCACTAACTTCGATTCCTCATATCCCGAAACCTCATAGTCAAAGGACGCATAGCCCCGGGTGCGGGATTTCAGCGTATCAAAAAAGTCATAGACGATCTCCGCAAGCGGAAGGATATAGTGAATATCCACACGGTCGGCGTCAATATACTTCATGTCCTTGAAGACGCCTCGTCTGTCCTGGCAGAGTTCCATGATATTGCCGACGTATTCCGACGGAGCGTAGATATGTGCTTCCGTGACAGGCTCCTCGGCCTTGACGATCTGACCGGGATCGGGATAGTTGGTGGGATTGTCGATCATCTCCACGGTGCCGTCCGCTTTCGTGATACGGAAGATAACGCTGGGTGCGGTCGTAATGAGATCGAGATTATACTCACGCTCCAGACGCTCCTGGATGATCTCCATGTGGAGCAGGCCGAGGAAACCGCAGCGGAAACCGAAGCCCAGCGCAACGGATGTTTCCGGCTCAAAGGACAGCGCCGCATCATTCAGCTCCAGTTTTTCCAGGGCGTCACGGAGATCGGGATATTTCGCACCGTCGGCGGGATAGATACCGCAGAACACCATAGGCTGAACGGCACGGTAGCCCGGGAGCGGTTCACTGGCAGGACTGTCGGCAAGCGTCACGGTGTCGCCCACTCTGGCATCACTCACGGTCTTGATGGAGGCCGCAATATAGCCAACCTCACCGGCGTAAAGCGCCTCTGCCGGTTCAAGGCTGGTTGCACGCATGAAGCCGCACTCCACCACGTTAAATTCCTTGCCGGTTGCCATCAGGCGGATAGTATCCCCCACAGCGAGCCTGCCCTCTTTCACGCGGACGTAGATAATCACGCCCTTATAGCTGTCATAGTAGGAGTCAAAGATCAGCGCCTGCAGGGGCTTCTCGTCATCACCCTCCGGGGGAGGCACCAGCCTGACGATCTGTTCCATCACCTCATGGATATTCAGACCCATTTTGGCGGAAATGCAGGGAGCGTCATCCGCAGGCAGACCGATGACATCTTCAATCTCGTTTTTGATCCTATCGGGATCAGCGCTGGGTAGGTCGATCTTATTGATGACCGGAACGATCTCCAGACCGGCATCCAGAGCGAGGTAGGTATTGGCAAGTGTCTGCGCCTCAATTCCCTGGGAGGCGTCCACCACCAGCACAGCGCCCTCACAGGCTGCCAGGGAGCGGGATACTTCATAGTTAAAGTCAACGTGTCCGGGGGTATCAATCAGATTAAAGACATACTCTTCCCCGTCGTCGGCATGATAGACCAGGGTAACGGCGTGAGCCTTGATCGTAATACCGCGTTCACGCTCCAGATCCATATTATCCAGGAGCTGATCCTCCATATCACGGATGGCCACCGACTGTGTCTGTTCCAATATTCTATCGGCAAGGGTAGACTTTCCGTGGTCGATATGTGCTATGATACTGAAATTCCGAATCTTTCTTTTATCTATCGCCATTTTATCACCTTCTCATAAACTCCTTTCATTATACCATATCTCCATCCTATTTGTAAATCCGCTTTTTCGGGGTGCCATGGAAATCCATTCTGCCCTGCCGGTACCCAGGGAAAACCTTTTTCTGGCGAAAAAAAGGTTTTCCCCGGACCCCTTTCCAAAATTCGCTGAGGAGATACCTTGCAGCAACCACTGCTGCGCCTTCGGGAGTGTCGGGGGGCCTTTCTCGTGATAGTCCCCCTGACAGTTCTTACTTCTTTGTCTATTCGTTTATTTGATAGTAGGATTATTCTAAAAAAAATCCCCGCCAAATGCGGGGATTTTAACTGTAGGTTTTGTCTGAATAGTGCGCCGGCAAGCTGCCGGACCCTTGTCACGCTGTCGTTCGCTGGTGCGCGGATTGGTTGATTATGGTACGGTGCTGTAAAAATCCTTGTTCACAATCTTGCCGGAAGCATCCTTGACCTTCACTCTGATCGTATAGGTCGAAACCGTTTGCGGCGTAATGCTCACGGTCTGGTTGGACGAATAACTCTGCACGCACGTCCACTTTGTCTGGGTTGTCCGCTTATAGAACACCGCATACTGATAACCGCCCTGTCCGCCCTCGGCTTTACAGTTAACGATTACTGTACGTCCGGTTACACCGGTGTGCGGAGTGACGGTCGAGGTATTTTTCAGCGGACTGACAGCCGTCACCGTGAGGGTGAAGTCCTTGTTCACGATCTTGCCGGAGGCGTCCTTCGCCTTGACACGGATATTGTAGGTGGTAGCAGCCTTCGGGGTGATCTTCACAGTCTTGTTGGTCTTGTAGTTCTGGGCGCACGTCCACTTCGTCTGGCTCTGCTGCTTATAGTAAACGGCATACTGACTGGTTCCCAGTCCTCCTTCGGAGGCACAATTCACGGTCACCGAACTGCCCTTTGTGACTTTCTGTGCTGAGATAGCGGAGGTGTTTTTCAGCGGTGCATTCACCTTCACCGTAAAGTCCTTGTTAACCACCTTACCGGTAACGGTATCCTTTGCCTTCACTCTGATGGTGTAGGAGGTGGC
>ONEU01000132.1 GCA_900316925.1 uncultured Eubacteriales bacterium | reverse complement strand
TGTAGAAGACAGCATACTGGTACGGGCCTTTGCCGCCGGATCCGGCGCAGGTGACCAGTACGGATTCGCCCGGAGTGGTACGGGTAGCGGAAATCGTGGAGGAGTTGGTCAGAGCTGTGCTGGCTTGCTTCTGAACGGTAAGCGTGATGTCTTTATTGACGATCTTGCCTCTGCTGTCTTTCATCTTGATTCTGATGGTGTAGGCAGTAGCTGCTTTCGGGGTGATCTTCACGCTTGTATTCTTGCCGTAACTCTGGACGCAGGTCCAGTTTGTCTGCTTTGTCTGCTTGTAGTAGACAGCATAGGAATACGGGGTTCTGCCGCCGGTGCCGGAACAGGTTACGGTGACGGGCTTGCCGAGGGTGATGGTATCAGCGGAAATCCCGGAGGTGTTCTGCAGCTTGATAACGGGCTTGGTTACTTTCAGCGTGAAGTCCTTGTTGACAATCTCGCCGGTAGCATCCTTAACCTTGACTCTGACGGTGTAGTTAGTTGCAGCCTTCGGGGTAATCATCACACTGGCGTTGCTCTTGAAGCTTTGTGCACAGGTCCATTTGGTCTGTGTCTTCTGCTTATAGAACACGGCGTACTGATAGGGGGCCATGCCGCCGGAAGCAGCACAGCTGACATTGATACTGCTTCCCAGAGTCGTACTTTTCGCAGAGAGGGAAGAACGATTGACAGGTGACAGTTCATCTAAGGTTACATAATTAAAGTCGTAATAATCGGCATATCTTTCAATACTGGTATTTTTTCCTCCGTAGATCGTAAGAGAATAAAATTTCTGACCATTGATAAAGCCGAAGTTATATTTATATATCATGAATTGTACACTATCCGGAACGATGATCTTATCGAGGTATTTAAAGCCATAAAAAGCATTATCGGCTATTTTTTCGATTCCATCCGGGATTCTGTATAATGGATTTGGATTTCCGCATGGATAACATAGCAGAATTGTTTTTTCCTTATTGAATAAAACGCCGTTATCATCTGATAAAAATGTTTGATTCTTGTTATCAACGGTGATACCTGCCAGGTTTGTACAACCAGAAAACGCCTTGTTGCCAATAGAGGTGACACCACTACCGATTGTGACGTTGACTAAACCGGAACAGCCCTCAAATGCCCTCTCACCGATTGAAGTCACGCTATCGGGAATGGTGATGCTTGTCAAGCCTGTACAACCATAAAATGCCCCATTTTTAATCGTTTTCACACTGTCAGGGATCGTAATGCTTGTCAGTCCTGTACAACCGGTAAACGCCCCGCTTTCAATCGTCATCACACCATCGGGGACGGTTATGCTTGTGTTTTCGGGCATGGTTCCCTTGTATCTGTACAATACTTTTCCTAAACAAATGATACCATCAGGCAGATTATTATTCCAGGCAGTATCCTTAAATGCAGCAGTGCCGATGGATGTCACGTTGTCAGGGATGGTGATGCTTCTCAAGTTTATGCAGCCATAAAAAGCCTGGGGGCCGATGGATGTCACACTGTCAGGGATGGTGATGCTTTTCATGCCTCGGCACCCCCAAAAAGCTGCATCGCAGATTGAAACCGTATCACCGCGGATTTCTAATTCGCCGTAAGGTCCCTCTCCAATGTATTTGTACAACACCTT
The DNA here is from genome assembly GCA_900316925.1 of uncultured Eubacteriales bacterium. GTDB lineage: Bacteria > Bacillota > Clostridia > Oscillospirales > Acutalibacteraceae > UBA1213. The sequence continues at coordinate 27,908 of ONEU01000132.1, read as the reverse complement.
TCCCGCATAAACGAGACCATTAGGCTGATTTTCATACCAAGCAGTATCATTGAATGCAAGATGACCAATCCATGTCACACTGTCAGGGATGGTGATGCTCGCCAGCCTTTTACATTGATAAAACGCCTCTTCGTCAATGAACGTAACACTGTCAGGGATGGTGATGCTTGTCAAATCGGAGCAGCCCAAAAATGCACTGTCTCCGATAGAGGTCACACTGTCGGGGATGGTGATGCTCTTCAGGCTGCCGCAATAGAAGAATGCATAAGGACCGATCTTTGTCACACTGTTGTGGATGGTGATGCTTGTCATACTGCAGCAGTCACAAAATACACTTTTTCCGATCTCTGTAACGCCCGCTGGGATGGTGAAGCTTGTCAAGCCTTCACAGTTAGAAAACGCACTTTTTCCGATAGATGTCACGCTGTCGGGGAGGGTAATGCTAGTCAGGCCTCTGCAGGCCAGAAACGCATTTTCTCCGATAGATGTTACACTGTCGGGGATGGTGATGCTTGTTAAGCTCTCGCAGTGAGAAAAAACATCATTTCCGATGGATGTTATGCTGTCCGGGATCGTGATACTTGTCAAGCTTGTACATTCATTGAATGCCTTATCGCCTATCGTTGTCACGCTGTCGGGGATGGTGATGCTTGTTAAGTCTCTGCAGCTATCAAAAGCAGCTTCACGGATGACCGTAACACTATCAGGAATGATGACGCTTGTCAGGTTTGTGCAATTATAAAATGAACAATTTCCGATTGTTGTCACACGTTTACCATCAATGGTACCCGGAATCGTAATCTCCGTCTCGCCTTTATCGACTAGATTGATGGTAACGGTATCATCCTCCTCAACGGTATACCAATAATTGCCGTAATGTTCCACATGATTTCCGTAACCATCCGCGGCACTGACATCAGGACTTGCCGGTTTCCAAACAGTTGAAGCCGAAAATGCTGTGCCAAGGATCGTCACAAATGCCAATATCCACGACATGGACTTGCTAAAAAACTTCTTCTTCATTATGTATGCCTCCTTCAATCCATTCGCTTCCTCTTGCGCAAAAACACTTGCAGATCAGATGTTTCTGCGATGAGTTCGTTGCTTATAATGTTATTTTACACCAATTACTGTGAAAACGCAATAAAACACAGCGTGATTGTCAGAAAAACGGATACAAAAAAACGAAAAGAGGGTCTGCTCCGGCAAAAGCTGACATAGCAGTGCAAAAGAAAGCCTGTCAGGAAGAACTGCAATCATTGATGATCTTGCAGGGCGGGGAATAATTTTTGCATACATACTTGACAACGATTTCTCCGGACATCTATAATTATTAGTGAATATGATAAGGAGATGAACGCCATGAATTGTCCGGAAAACAATGAGATTCGTGAGCTTTGTGACAGACTCTGGTCTGATGAAGAGACGACTCACAGTGTCTATCTGTCCGATCAGGATCCAGAGAAGCGAAATAGTGATATCGCTGCTGAGATTATCCGCCAGCGGGGCACGGAACTGCGGGATGTTAACCAGGTTATGAAGATCTGCTATCTTCCCAATGATCCCGATTTGAGTGAAACAAGACTGGGCTGTCTGACAGAGGCGTTGCAGCCGTATCTGAAAGTAGCCTTCAACAGGATGGAATGTCCGTCGCTGTTGTTTCTGGAGCTTTTTGGCAAAGGAAAAGCCAACGCACTGAAAGAGATCGTTCCCGGTGTGAAGGTGAGATGCATCAGGAACCAGTTTTATGAATATGTGTATTATCTGACGCCCTGTGAAGACGGGAAGCTGTTGTATGAGCACCTCATGGAGGGGGATGCGATCCTGTGGAGCAATATCCCCGACAAAAAGTGGTACGCACTCTGTACCAATCAGATTTCAACATTTGCAGCAGGTGTCAGGAATACCATTGAGCTCATCCGGAAAGAGCATCACGAATGGCTGAGATCGTTCTATGACCGGTCCGAGAGACGTTGGGAAAGGGAGAAAGTCAGATGGATGGACTACTGCTACTTCGTTTCCGGCTGTGAGGATACCGGATGCGCCTGGGAAAAGGTGTACAGCTACTGCAGCAATACGGATGGAGCCGGGATCGTCATCCGGAAGCTCCAGAAGGAGATCGTGTCCTATATTGCACAAGAGAAAGGGACGACGGTTTGCTCGAAACTGAGCAGAGACGAAAAGACCTCCTGTCGGAGAATGGTCGAGGCATACGCCGAGGTCTATATGAAGTGGGTGAATGCCCAGCTCACCGAGCCGGACGTCCGGATCTATGATCTCACAGAAGAAGCATGGCCGGGTGATCAACGTCAGAAGCAGTTTATCCTTGAGGAAAAGGCCTGTGCGTTCTGGCTGACTCCCATCAGCGATGACAAGCTGCTGTTGGAGGAATCGGACAACCGGATGATCTATCAGAGCTCCGGAGACCCCTGGCGAAAGGCGCTGTTCTCCCGCAGCAATGCGACAAGAGAAAATTGCGGTGTCGTTGCCGATCTGTTGGGTACGCTGGAAGATCTCTGCGGCAGGCTGTATTTTACCCACAAGGATACCTATAACTTCAAAAAGATCTATTTTTCAGTATTGATGAGTTCCCGTTGGAGGGAGAAGCTGCAAAGCATCATTGATGACGGTATTGAAAATAACAAGTTCATGCCGCTGAACCACGAGGATGTGATTACTTCCGGAGAGAACGATAATGCTTTTTCAAAACTGCTGATCGGGGAAATCATCCGCACCCTGGAAACAAATCATCCGGAGTACATCATCAGGAAAAACGAGGACGGCAGCTGCCATGTACGGCATCTGATGGCGGAACGTCTGATCAGCGAGTGCTGCAGCGAATGGATACTGTTCATTCGAGACTGCATGAGGAAACTGAGTTTCCGGATCCTGCGGTATGACCTGTTGATTGGCGACGCTGTCAATGAAGGGGAGGAGCGGTTGACGGCATCCCCTGAAAAGCAATTGAACAGCGTGGAAAAATGGCTCGCCGAGAAAATCCGTCTGCATCGGCCGGTGCTGCTGCTGGAGGCATCGGAAGGGGCTGCCCCATCCCCCGCGGAAGAACCGCTGCCCGGTGCTTCTGATCTTCAGGAAACGGAAGTGCCCGAGGGGGAAGCTCTGCAAACGTATCGTGAAAGCAGTCCGGATTTCCGGCGGAAGGAGATTACCTTCGATGACTGGTACAGGCAGGATGCGCTGCGATCCTATATGACATCAGGGAAGGTCCTGCTGGCCGGCAATTCGGTAAACGGCAGGAACCTGTTTTTCCGGGAAGCCTGTTCTCATGGCGGTATTGCCGGCGTGAATTGTGAAACGGCAAGTTCCGTTGCTCTGTCGGCAGCCGCGGAAAAGTACGCCAGGGAGAAGGTATGGGATATCTGTATTCAGCCGATCTCCGATGCTGTTGCCGTGGGGATCGTTTTATATCTGCTCCGGAAGAATCAGGAACCGTCCGGTGCTACTGTCCGGACGGCAAAGGAACTGTACCGTATGATCCAGATGCTGCGGATGAATGAGATCGACCCCCGGAAAACCGAAAACCTGAGCGGGGTGAACCAGGCCATTTCCATCAGTCAATATGCCCTCGAATACGATCGTTTTCTCAGGGAGCATGGATTATATGACCGTGCCCGCCTGCTGTCTGAGGCGGCGGATTATCTGTCGGAGCATCAGGGGAAGACGGTTGCCTCTCTGGCGGAGTATGCATTGCTGAATGATTATGTCCCCAAAAACGCGGAGCACCGATTGATGGCGTCCTTGGGGAAGACCATCCCTGTCATTGACCCGCGGACCGGTGGAAGCAAGGCGCGTTATCCGGGTTTCAAAGCCTACAGCATGACGGATGAGATCCGATTTATCGCAGAAAAGATTCTGAAGGAGCAATCTGTGCCGGGAGAAGTGGCGCTGTATTATTCTTCATCCGCCTATGAGGATATCATCAGGACGGTCTTTGATGAATACCACATTCCCGTGTGCATTGTGGGCGGGATGTCGGCAGCGGAGCACAAAGGGATGATGCTGGTACTGGCGCTGCTCGACTGGTGGAAGAATAACTGTATCATGCCGTATTTTGAAAGGATCCTGCTGAATGATATCTTCTGCATCGACGTTCCCGGTATTGAGGAAGGGGAAGGCAGGAATGCTGCTTTTGCGGTACTGCGGTATTTCCGTCGTATCGGCTATCTTTACGGCAGAGAAAACTTCGCCGCATTAGCCGGACATGAGGTGACAAAGGAAGAGAATCCCTATTTCAGTCTGACGGTGCGGGGGGCAGCCATTGAACTTGTCGGCGATCTGGTGGCTCTGTTTAATCAGGAGAGCTTTTTGCTGTCGGATACGTTTGAACGTATCACTGCCTTCGTTCAGAAATACGGACTGATTGATGTGGAGATGATGGAGATCATAGAGTCGCTGAAAATGCAGTGGGCGTATGATGATACAGCCTATCAATTTGATGAGATGTATGATGTGTTCACAACCGCCATCAAGTCGGTGAGAATCAATAAAACATACTCTGCGGATGCGGTTGCGGCATTCGCATTCAAAAAACAGAAGCAGCTTCCCATCCGGCCGGTGAATTATCTTGCAGGACTGTCCCATGACCTGCTGCTGGAGAAGAATGATGAGTCGCCGTTTATGACCGACCAGGCGATCCAGCAGCTGCTGGAAAACGATACCCTTGCCAGATGGTATATGGGCAAATCGAAGAATGAACTGATCTTTGAGTCGGTGGATTACTTTGTGGAGAACCTGCGGGAGGAGGACAGTCTCATATTGAGCTATCCCTATTATGACCAGGTAAAGCTGAGCGTACGGACGCCCGCATCCGTATTTGATAAATATACAGCAGGTGAGAGCATTGAGTGTTACAACAGCCTGGATCTGAAGAGTGATGACTTCCTGTTTGAGCGGGTTGACGCTGCGAACCGGGCAGAGGAGAAGCTCATTACGAAACCGCTGTTATTCTATGTTGATGAGCAGCTGTTCGCCAACGAACAGACGGAGCCCCTACAGGAACAGCCCGATGAGTTGACGGTGAATGCCTCCGGTTTCAATACGCTGCTGAACTGTCCGAAAAAGTTTGCATTGGTCAATCTATTCGGTCTGGAGGAGGAGCCGAAGGAGGATGATGAGGTAAAAACCTGGTTCATGCCGTTGATGAAGAGTGCTTTCTTCAATCGGGTGGTGGAATTGTACATAGGCTCTCTGATGAATAATCCCGGTCATCTTCCGGAAGCGGAGGCGGATCTGTCCTCCTTTGACCAGGAACGGTTCCGGGAAGTCTGTGAAAAGGTGAAGAAAGAATATGAAATCTATCCGGTTAATATTTCCTATTACCGTGACCGGGAGCTTGCATTATATTTTGAAAAGATCAAACGGTACCTGAATCACCTGAGTGATCAGAAGGATGGATTTGTTCCCTGTGCTGTCGGGTACCGATGGAACTTCGAGCGCAGTAAGTACCGGTGTACGGATAGGATCGACACACTTCATCTTTCCTATAACAGCGGTCTGATCGACAGAGTTGACAGAAGGGTGGATGAAAACGGTGTGTATCATTTCCGTATGGTGTCGTATAAAACAGGAGAATTTGAACGCTTCCGAAAAAACCATACACTTCTTGTTCAGCATTATGTCTGCAAGAAGGGACTTGCTGCGGATCTTTTGAACCGATGGGGCTTGTCGGAGGACAAGTTTGTGATAGACGGGTTTGAATATGTATTTCCCTTTGATGATGCAAAGGAGGTGTTCCGCTATCTTCCGGAAGAACAGATGTCCTGCAGGTACCGGAAATCAGCCGATGAATCGGAGGTATCAAAGGTTCTTGTCAGCCGGGAGAATCTGAATGTATTGCCGGAGGTCGTTGAAAGCCGGCTTCAGGATTATCTTGAGAATCCATATTTCACAAGTTATGATGACGATGAAGTGGATCGGGAGCATCCCAACGACGAAGTAGCATATTGTCCGTTTAAGGATATTTGCTGCAAATGTGAATAGAAAGGATGGTGACAAACATGAATGAAACAGAATTGCTTCAGGAAGAACTAAAGAACCGTCGGCGAATTGTTGAGGAAACGGACAAAAATGTGCTGATCTCCGCAGGGGCCGGTGCCGGCAAGACAACGCTGCTGGTCAGTTCGGTGGTCAGACATCTGACTGCCAATCCGGATCTGGCGGAATCCGAGGTCGTCGTCATTACCTTCACCAACGCGGCGGTGGAACATCTTCGTCAACAGATCGCAAAGTATCTCAAACGTGAGAATATCAGTACCGGACGGGACATCCGTATTGATGATATCCATATTTCCACCATTCACAGCTTCTGCAACAGCCTGCTTCGTCAGCGTGCCTTTGACTGCGGTCTGAGCGTTGCACCGCCCTTTAGGGAATATACCAAAAAGGAGAAAAACGACCTGCTGGGGCAGTTTATCAGAAGATACATCCAGGATCATAAAGAAGAGTATCTGCAGCTTTACGAAAAAATGGCAGAGCAAACCTACATGATGCTGTTCCGACACTTCGAGAAGATCGCATTCGTGCCGGAGCTGAATATCGAACTGCCCGAAGAGACGCCGAAAAAGATGAAACCGGAGATCAAGCAGGAGGATCCGGACAAACATCTCATCGGTATGGATACCGCCTATAAAATTGCGGTCTTCATCAAGAAGATGTATGAGGACTTCCGTGATATCCGCGCCGGGTTAGAACTGGAGCAGGATTCGATTCTTTATCTGACGGATAAGCTGCTTGACAATCAGAGTGCATTGGAGTATTTCAGAACGAAGTACAAGGTGTTTTTTGTGGATGAATTTCAGGATACGGACTATCTTCAGCTCCGCATCCTGGAGAGACTTGCCTGTGACACGGAAGGAAAGCTCCGTCCCGGTTCCCTGTTCCTTGTGGGTGACAAAAAACAGTCCATCTATCGCTTCCGCGGTGCGGATGTGTATTTCTATCAGTATATCCATGATGGATATTTTCAGGAAAACAACGATGACCATGCTTATTATGAGCTGAGGATGAACTTCCGCTCTCAGAAGGAAATTATTGACGATGTCAACGGGATGTATTTTGACAATACACGGAACCCACAATACTTTAACTGTTTTCCGTCCACGGAAAAGATGCTCCCTGCCCATGTTGCAGAGATAAACGATAGTCCGGGTGAGGATGTGATCCTGCCGGGGGTGAAGCAGATCAAGTTAAAAAGAATAAGTTCTGTGGTCGATCTGGTTCTCAATTTCAAACAGAAAAAGCTGCGGACGCTCGTTTTGCAGGATGACCAGTGGTGCTATCGGGATCGTCCCGTGGAATGGGGGGATTTCCTCGTTCTGGTCGATGATAAATGGGAGATATCGGATCTCTATAAGAATTTTACTCAGAATGCGATTCCCGTGAGAGTGGCCGGGTTGATGGAACTCAAGGAAAAAAGGGCAGTGAAAAGACTGTGTGCATTGATTCAGTATCTGACGTTTCCGGATCGTCTTCACCGGGCAAGAGTGGTTGCTGCCTTTTCACCGAATAACAAACTGATGAAAGCGGATAATAAACTCAACGAAAGAAAAGGGTCGGTGTTTGATCAGGTGAAGAAGAGCGAGGCGGAGGGAATCGTCACCATGATCCGTGAATGTGAGTCCGTTTATCAGGAGAAGGGCATCAAAAAGGCCTTATATCATGCGCTTTGTCAGGGATGGCTCACCGATAGTGAGGTGTACGATATCTCCCTGATCTCGGAACTGCCGGTTCTGTACCAATTCTTCGAGGGCTTGTTTACTTTCGATGTACACGGGATGGATGCGGTGAATATCTATCTTGAGCGGTTTGTGAATCAGGATGTTCGCAAGCAGCTTTCCATGTCGGAGGATGAGAACTGTGTACGGCTGATGAATTTCCATCAGGCAAAGGGGCTGGAAGGTAATATCGTTTTCAATGTAATGAAGAATGATAAGCAAAACATTCTTGAAAACACCGAAAAGGCAGCAGAGAATATGCAGATTAAGGGAAACTGTTATCGGTATCTTGATGGGACAAGTATTCTCAGAACGCCGTCGGTTTACCTGACGATCAGCCAGAAAGAAAGCTCCTCCCAATATGCAAAAAAGAGATATTTTCCGATTATGACGGAAGAACAGGAGGAGCGGTTTATTCTGGAGGAAATGCAGGAGACTGTCAGAGATTACTATGTCCGTGACACAAGGGCAAAGGATTTTCGTTATGACTGTTGGAAAACATGGAAAAATGGGTTCAAGATTGCGTCGGAGTATGAAGTGAAGGAGATGCCCACACTCCTGAAGCCGAAATCCCAGACGGCTGTGAACCGGACGAGTGTGATGAGTCTCAGTCCCAGCCGTCTGGAAAATGATCTGCCGGAGGATGTGACGGAAACGGCTGTGCAGTCGGAAGAGCGCTACTGCGGGAAGGAATACGGTACGATCATGCACCGTGCTTTTGAACTGTATCTGCTCAACTGCAAGCTCGAAGGGGAGCCTTCTTTGGAAGCGGCTGCCTGTCAGGCTGTTCTCGAGAACTATTCGCTCATTCGTCAGGATAAAGCGGAGCAGCTGCGGAAACGTCTGCTGTCAGACCTGGAAACATTTGCAGAAGCATTCCGGCAGCGGTTTCCGGATCCGGAGGTGCGCTCCCGTGTGGCAGCCGAAACACCGTTTTACTTTGTGTTTGATTCGTTAAAGGAGTCCGAAGAATCGGATTTCTCCCGGAAGATGCTTGACAGGATCGGTAAGCGCTTTTCTGACGGCGATCAGCAGAAGCCGGAAAAGGTGTATTTCAGCGGCATTACGGATCTGATCGTTTTTGGCAAGGAGGGAGAGGTATCCAGGGTGATCGACTATAAGTCGGATACCTGGGCACAGAACGGCGCACTGCTGCTGGAGCAGTATGGTCCCCAGCAGCAGGCATACATCGGCTGTATGCAGGAATTGCTTGCGGGACAGGCAGAATTTGCGCCGGAACAGCTGTTGTACTCAACCCATCTGGATCAACACTGGCTCGAGGAAACAACATGATCTTGTGAGAATACCACAGGATGGCAAAAGAAAACGCAGGCAGAATCAAAATCGGTTCTGTCTGCGTTTTCATTGATGAAGATGATTTCTCAGGTTGCCTGTGAATCGTCGGCTTTCTTTGAATCGTCGGTTTTCTTTTTTTCACGGAGCTGATAGTCGGTATCCTCGGCAATCATTTCCAGCATGATTTTGGCAAACCGAGGATCAAACTGCGTTCCGATGCCTTTTTCGATTTCACTCCGGACCTTCTCCTGCGTCAGGGGATCACGATAGCTCCGGTAGCTCGTCATTGCGTCATAGGCATCCGCTACGGCAATGATCCTTGCCTGCTCCGGATGTCGTCGCCGTTGATTTTATCGGGATAACCGCATCCATCATAGCGCTCGTGGTGCCAATGCGCACCCATGGTAAGGGATTTCTTCTCCTTGATATTCTCCAGGATCTTTGCACCCATCTCCGGATGCTTCATAATCACCTTGCGCTCATCAGCCGTGAGTCGTGCCGGTTTGTTGATGATCGCATCGGGAATGCCGATTTTGCCGATATCATGCAGCAAGCCCATCATGTAGATGTCATTGAGCTCGGTTTCCTGATAGCCGTAGCGGCGGGCAATCTCCCGGGAATAGTCCGCTACCCGGCTGGAATGACCATTCGTATAGGTATCCTTGGCGTCAATGGTGCCTGCCAGTGTCTGTACGATGTGGATGAGCATCTGTTCCTTTTCTGCGGTTCTGTCTCTGACCTCTTTTTCCAGACTGCTCCGGATCCTCCGGAAATCATACACCTGCTGAACCACCACCAGTACCAGCAGGCACAAAAGTCCAATCAGAATGGGAATCTCATTGCTCTTCTGTGCAAAGAAAATGAGCATAATGATCTCAAGCAGCGACATGAACAGGAACGTGAGTATCCCGATCGCGGTATAGGGGTAATCCTTGATATAACCCTTTTTGAGATCAATCGCAACGGTGATGCTCACGCAAACGGCGACCAATCCGAGAATGGTGTCGCTGAAAACGAGGGATTCCTGCAGGGAACGGATACCGGTAAAATGGAGAATGGTGCAGGCGGTATAGTTGACCAGCGACAGCAGGAACAGGGTGATGTGACACATCCGGAAGCGGCCTTTTTGAATCGAATTGATATAGATGAGCAGGGCTAAGGGCATCATCATACTGAACAGGAAGCCCATAATGCCGTCCACAAAATACACCCGTGTGATGAAAGGTGTGAGCTGGTTGACAGCAATCAGCCAGCAGGATACATTCAGGATGCCGAGGGCAGCATAGAGCATTTCGATGGTGCGGTGTTTCCAGAAACGCATGACAATGCCGATGATCAGTACGAGCAGCGACGCCACAAACAGGATGACGGACAGGCCGAACGATACACCGTATTTTTCGATCAGATAATCATATACGCCCTCATGGGAGGAGACGAATGTCTCCGGGACAACGGTGGGGTTCCAGTCCGTGGGACCTCGTACCATCCTGATGGATGCGCCGGCATCCGAAGAGGCGAGAGGAACGGTCATATAAAATTCCTTGAGGGAACCGCCGGGGATACCGGTATCCTCCATGCGTCGGAAATCCTTGCGAAGCTCGTCGTTGATATACACGCTCACATCGCTGCGGTTCAGAAAGCACAGTACACTGTCGTGCCAGATCTCATTCGGCAATTGTGGTACGATAGTAAATTCCTCGTGAAAGGCACGTTCATCCTGATAGGTGCGCCCTGTTTCAAACTGTTTTCCATCCTTGTCAATGACCGTCCAACGGTCGATGTAGGCAATATGATTAACATTTGCTTCTGTATTTACCCGATAGCTCAGGATAAGGTAAAGCCCGATGAGCAGGCTGCATCCGAAAACACAATAAAACACAAGCTTTATCAATAAACTGTTGTGATTGGGAGATCGGTTCAGAACCATAATGGTATACTCCTCCTTCATACAGTGTGTTGACAGAGAAAAAACACACTATATTAACTATCATACACCATATCTGATAGATTATAATGATTTATAGTCAAAATAAGATTCAATATCTTGAACAATATTCATCTTTGTGTTCCGATAGTAAGAAAATATTCATCTAATTGGAAGGCAAATGCTAAAAAGCAGGCACAGGTACTCTGATAGAAAACGGAACTTGAAAATCTTGAAAAAACATCCATGAAGCGTCCTGTCAAGGTGTGCCGGCAAGCTGCCGGTCCCATGTTACCAACGGAAATCAATTTTAAACAATCCTTCCCTGAAAGTCCATGCAAATTTATCGTCAACAACGATGAGAAGTCAGTGCTTATCGATTGTGGCAAGGTTTATCTCTCAGCGATTTTTGGAAAGGGGTTCGGGGAAACCCTTTTTTCTTGCCAGAAAAAGGTTTTCCCCGGTAACTGGCAGGTTAAAACTGGTTAAAACTGGTTAAAACTGATTTCCGCAGGCTCTGCGCACCGGAATTGATTTTTGGAGAAGGGTGTGTTATAATGGGGAAAAAATACACCTGAAAATCAATGGAGGGAGAGGTGCTGTATGGATTCATATATGCAGATTGCGATGGAGGAGGCAAGAGACGGAATTTATGCAGGTCACGGTGGACCGTTTGGCTGCGTGATCGTCAAGAATGGGCGAATCGTCGGCAGGGGGCATAATGAGGTGCTCAAACGGAACGATCCTACCTGTCACGGGGAAATGATGGCGATCCGTCAGGCGTGTGCAGCCCTGGGCACTTATGATCTTTCGGGATGCACCCTCTATACGACTGCCTATCCGTGTCCGATGTGTGCCGGGGCTATCCGATGGGCGAATATCAGACGGGTTTACTATGGCTGTACCGTCGCTGATACGGACGCTATCGGATTCAGGGATCAGCAGTTTTATGATGAGGTGTCGGATTATGCGGAGGAACTGGATCGGGAAGCCTGTCTGGAAATTTTTGCAGAGTATCAGTCCTTCAAAGATAAGCAGTACTATTGAGCGGCGGGGAGCTCACGCTTCGGGAGCAGAAACTTCGGCGTGGGGATGAATCTGGCAGCGGCTGCTGCCAGCAGCATGATCGGAATGAGACGGGGCGGGAAGATGATTATCAGCAGCAGGACGGTAGCCAGCGGTTTTTTGAGGGTGTGACCGACCAGAGCGGTGGTGACGACGGCGCTGCAGAATACCATTTCCACACCTGTCAGCAGACTCATCGCACAGCCGATGCAGATCCCGCAGAAAATGATCGGGAAGAAATGACCGCCCTTGAGTCCTGTGTCAATACAGATATTTGTGAGCAGGAGCTTGACCAGGGCAATGACAATGAGCATGAGAGCACCGAGCTTGCCGGCACTTTCAATGACCTGGCTGATCTGATGCTCCCCCGAGAACATCGTCAGGGGTAGGAAGGAGCCGGATATGCCGAGAAAGATGCCGCCGGCGAATGCGCGCAGGATGATAAAGCGGCGGAGCTTCCTTGCAATGGTGGAGGTTGCCTTCTGGAACGCAAAGAACAGAAGTCCCGCTACGATTCCGGTTAGGATCATCGGAGCTATCCACAGATATTGCTCTGCCGTCACGCCGCTGAAGGGCAGAGATTCTATGCCGGTGCGGGCGCCGGTGAGATAATTGAGCAGCAGAAAGATGCCGAAGGAACTGAGGATAGCGGTGATGTAAAGCACCGTTTTGGATGCCTTGGGGAGAGTGGTTTCCTTATCGGACTCGATCGGTTCAATAAAACCGAACATTGGAGAACGGAAAATGGTGCCGAGAGTGGCACTCAGACCGATGGCAGTCAGTTCATCGGTCTCTTTTTTATAGCGTTTGAGTTTATCGCCGACCCATGTGCAGAGTGCAGCAATCACGCAGCTCAGCCCTGCCTCCGGTCCGATACTGGCGCCGAAAAGAAGCGGCAGCAGGGCGCTGATGAGGGTGGGGAAGATATTTCCATAGGGATAGCGCCCGGTCTTTTTGACGCGCCCGAGCACGATGGCGAGTCTTTCGGGATAGTCGCCGAATTTCTTTTTCCATACCCCCAGCAACAGACCGCCCACCGTGCATACACAGAGGGGATACAGCGGAAAACGGAACTGTGAAGGCAGATAGCTCCAGAGGAAATCAATGCCAAGATTCATCGCACGCAGAAACGCCCATACGATGAGTCCGACAATCGCTCCGAGCAGAGCCGTATAAAAGAGAAATAACACGTTGGTTTTGAATTGCTTCATGTCATCACACACCTGTTCTGATGATCTGTTTTCGGTTGTGCAGGCCTGTTATTTGATGTCTCTTCTCTGTCACCGGACCTGCACAGACAGCAAAATGCGGCTCTGCCCGTCTGGAAGAGCCGCTGTTTCGGTTGAAAAATATAGAATGATGAATGTCTTGCCCTGTCGGTCTACCGGAATCTGGCGAGCTTGGCAGTATCGGCAATCACGATCAGGCTCATGCTTTTCCGCAGCGGTTTTTCGGGATCAATGTTGACGATGACCTCACCGTTCTCGATGATGGCAACGATATTGATGGAGTACTTTTTCCGCAGATTCAGCTCCAACAGGTTTTTCTGGTCCCATTCCGGTCTGACGTCCAGTTCCACCATAGATACATCGTTGGACAGATCCAGGATATCCACAAAGCCTGAACTGAGCAGGCTCTTGGCCAGGCGTGTGCCGGATTCGCTCTCGGGGAAGATCACACGGTCGGCACCCACCTTTTCAAGGATCTTGCAGTTCATCTCGCTGGAACACTTTGCAATGACGGTCTTGACTCCGGCTTCCTTACAGAGCATGGTTGCCATCACACTGGCTTCCAGATCTGTCGCCATGGAGATGATCACCACGTCGATATCCGGAATACCTAATTTCTGGATGGTATCGGGATCGGTGACGTCTGCGCATTTACAGTAGGGGATCGTCGCAATAGCGTCATTGACGATCTCTTCGTTGATATCCACGGCCAGTACCTCGGCACCGTTGGCGGAAAGCTCTCCCGCAACGGAACGGCCGTATCGTCCCAGTCCCAGGACAGCGTAGGTTGTTTTTTTCTTCATAATGGTACCTCTCTTTTACGTTATCCGATATGGACTTCCTCAATCGGATCTTTGATGATATTTTTCTTTTCCTTCTTGATATTAAAGGCCACCAACAGGGATATGGGACCGACTCTTCCCAAAAACATGGTAACGATAATGATGAGCTTGCCCGAAAGATTCAGCGAGGGTGTCAGGTTCCGTGTGAGTCCCACCGTAGCGGTAGCGCTCACACATTCATAGGCCACATCCAGGGCGGGAGCGTTGGTGACAGCCGACAGCAGCAGGGTGGAGAGGAACATAATCATAAAGGAAACGGCCATCACCGCAACTGCCTTGCTGATTGCCTGCTTGGAGATGCGTCTGCCGAACAGGGACAGCTCATCCTGGTTGCGGATACCGGCCAGGGCAGCGCACAGTACCACGGCAATGGTGATGGTTTTTATGCCGCCGGCGGTACCCACCGGTGAGCCGCCGATAAACATGAACAGCAGTGAAGCGATGGAAGAGGCGTTGGTGAGATTTTCCTGGGGAACCGATGCAAAGCCTGCCGTTCTGGTGGTAACGGACTGGAAAAATGATACCTGGAGCTTATCGTACCACGGGAGATTTTTGAGAGTCAGGGGATTATTCGCCTCGAAGACGAGGAACAGGATCGTTCCGGCTGCCAGCAGGATGACGGTGAGAGTAATGGCAAGTTTGCTGTGCAGGGAGAGGTGGGTGAAGCATTTGAACTTCTGAGAGGGAAATTTTTTGACGACACGAAGAACATCCCACCACACGACAAAGCCGATACCGCCGAGGATGACCAACATACTCGTGACGAAATTGACCATTGGGTTGAGTGCGTAGTCGCACAGACTGTTTTCTTTCATTATGTCGATGCCGGCGTTGCAGAATGCCGAGATGGCGTTAAAGACGGAGATCCAGATTCCTTTGGCGCCGTATTCCGGAACAAAGACGATCATGTAGAGCAGGGCACCAATCCCTTCTACGACGAAAGTGCCGAGGGTAACTCTTTTGATAAAGGGACCGATACCGGACAGGGAATTAAGATTGAAAGCATCCTGGATCAGAAAACTGCTTTTGAGACCCAGGCGACGATTGACGCTCACAAGAATGACATACATAATAGTGATGATGCCCAATCCGCCAAGCTGAATGAGGAAGAGGATGACGATCTGTCCGAAGACGCTCCAGGTCAGCACCGTTGGCAGGGTGACCAGACCGGTAACACACATCGAAGTGGTGGCAGTAAACAGTGCATCTATGTAGGGAACGCCCTCTCCGGATGCGGAACTGATCGGCAGGGACAGCAGTATGCTGCCTATGATGATCCCGATCAGAAAGCTGAGCATGATCATGTGAGTGGTTGAAAAATAGAACTTCCGTTCTTTCAAGAAAAGTACCTCCTTTTTCCACAGATAACTATATTATACTACAATTCTTCTCAAAAGGAAAGACTTTCATTATTGATCAATATTGATTCAACAAAACATCCGGCAAAGCTTTTACTTTGCCGGATGTACAATAATTATGAACCTTATCTCTCCATGCAGTCTGTCCCTTAGGCCTGTATGTTATCACAAATAACGATACTTCATTGAACCTTCTTTCACCTTCTCTGATGGTACCTTTGCGCATAAAATATCCGCTTGCGAACAGTTGATTTTCAGGTTGGAGCCTTGAACTATTGACGTTTTAGCAAGTGAAGAAGTGTTTTTTGCTTTGGGATATACTATCAGGCTGTATTCTTTAGTTACTTCATATCCGTCAGCATCCCTGACGATAACCTTCACACGATAATCTCCATCTGCCAGAACAGGTAGTTTCACCGTTTTGTTTGTACTCCGGTTCTGAACAACAAGCTCCTCCTCATCATAATCCTGATCCACACGCTTATATACTACCTTATACTGATAACCTGCTTTTCTGCCTTTTGACGCACAGTTGACTGTCGGTGTATTTCCTGCAATGATTCCATAATAGGCTCCACGCAGACCCGAACTGGATACCCACCCAAACCCGGTATCGTATATTCCTGAAATTGTGCTGGTGTTCTTAAGCGAAATTACCTTGAACGTAAAGTATTTTTCAAAAGAATAGGTTTTCACTGTTTCTACACCATCCTCAAATATATGACGATCAATGGTAGTTACTACTTTTACATCATACTCTGTTGCAGACTTTGGTGTAATCTTCCAACGAGGTTCGCCGCTTGGACCCATATAATTGCCTAACAATAATACATTCTCGTCCTTTTATGCAGTCGTCCAACTCTTCTGAGATTTCTGTTGATAGTAAATATTCATTTTACTACTGAAATATTCACTGTAATAATCATTTTGGTAAACGTTAAAATTCAGGCTGTCGCTTGTAAATTCACTATTTACTGCAATATAGTCACCAAGTAGGATGTACTCATCTGAAATAGTCGTTTCATCTTTTATTATCGGACTGGTAACTCTCAGTGTTTTGTTTTTTCTGCTTGTAATAAACCTGATAACTGATATCATCCGCATCTATATAGGTAATACTATATCGTTATAACAAAACAATTGCAAATGGCTGATAATTTTTGTTTAAAAAACAGGCGATCAATATCCGGGATGGTCTGCACACAAAAATGGCAGCTCTTCTTTTCGGAGGAGCTGCACGGCAGGTGGGGGTAATATTTCGTCAGCCAGCATCCGGCTGAACTGTCTGTTCATAAAGGCTTGTTCTGTTTCCTTGATCTTTCGGCGGCTTACGGGTACTCTGTCACCGTTGTACATCACGCAGTCAAAAGAGGAGATATGGGAGGTGTTGTCGAAATTGACCATAGCGCCTCGTCCCACCACCATAAATGACGGACAGCTGCTCAGACGCTTTGACAGCTCCGTGAACGAAATGCGTATTTTCTGCAGTCCTTGTTTCGTATGAATGTTGCAGTAATTGGTGTCTATACATACAGAATGTCCGTGAGCAGGAGCCTGCAGAGCTGTCTGTTGACACGAAATTCTATATACTCGCCGCCTTTATTCAGCTGACGCATGGCTTCGTTCAGTACCCGGATGATCTGCTCTTTCCGATAGGGCTTGATAACATAGTCAAAGGCATGGCACGGGAACGCCTGCTCCATATACTCCCTGCTCGAAGTAAGGAAGATCAGCAATGTCTCCAGCGTCATACGGCGCATCAGCTGAGCCGTTTCGATGCCGTTCTTCCCGTCCATGATGATGTCCATGAAGACAAGCTCATACGCCGTTTCCGACAGACTATTCAGAAATGCATCTCCGCTGTCAAACAGGATGATTTCCGGTGTGAGGTGATGTGCCGTTGACCAATCTCCGAGGGGCTTTGCCAGTTTTTCCTGTTCCGTGCTGTTGTCATCAACAATGGCTATTCTCATATCAATTCACCGTAATTCCTGGTCAGTATCATACAATCATACTAATGATTATCGTCATTCTACAACCATTCGTCCAAAAAATCAACCATTTGTCCCAAAAAACTTGCTATTGTCTGGAAAATAGTATATGATAGTAGTAGCGTTACGATGGAGGAGGTGTACCTGCCGGGCGCAGCTACTTTTTTCGTTTCGCTGTCGCCGGACACTTCGGTATTGCCGGACAGTCCGCACTATTCTCTAATCAGGAGAAGGAGATTACATGGACCAGGAAAAGAAAAAGAAAAAATCCTATACGCTGCTGATTCTCATTCTGATTGCGATCGTTTTGATCGGCACAGCGGTGACGGTTGTGTTGCTGATGAACCGAAAGTCTCCCGAGGAGGTAAAGGGAGAGGGAGTCGTCGGCGTCATTACCGATAACTGGGACCCGAAGATCAGTCAGGAGCCGGAAGGCAGTCAGAAATCCGGTACACAGATCCCCGGTTATTCCAAGGCGGAAATGCATTCGGGAGATACCTCCCTGAAGCTCCGTATCGGAAATCCGAAGGATAATAAAGTCGGGTTTCTTGCCACACTCAAGCTGTCTGACGGCACGGTGCTCTATTCCTCACCGCTGCTCAGGCCAGGACAGGGAATGGAGGAAGTTCCGCTCAATCAGACGCTCTCTCCGGGCACCTATCAGGCAAGTGTGTACTATCAGTGTGTACTGCTGAATGAGGAGCAGACACCCCTGAACGCCGCAGAATCCGCATTTACTCTCTATGTCTATTAAGGCGCTGCCTTAAAATTATAATCCGAAAGGAAGATATCATCCATGAAAATCAAAAGAATCGTTACATTGGCGCTGGCTGCTGCAATGGCATCCACCGCTGCGCTATCTGCTTCGGCAGCAACTCTGACAAATGAAAACCCCGGCGGTCAGACAGAAGTAACTGCTTATATCAACTCCGATCCCGGAAATGTCAGTTACATCATCACCATTCCGGATCTCATTGATTTCGGTCTTCTGACGCCGCCGGAACCTGGTACACCGGATGTGAAGGAGAAGCAGTATTCCGTCATTGCTACCAATATTTCCGGACTGGATGTGGATAAGCAGAAGGTCAGTGTTTATGTCAAAGACCAGAAAGCCTCACTCAACGGAGATCAGCAGTTCTATATCGCCAACAAGAACGATGATACGAAGAAGTTTGAATATAAAGTATATGCTAATACTACGGATGTCAGATCTCTCAGTGACGCTACAATGACGGATATCAGGGGCTATTATCTGACTTCCTTCTTCCAGACAAATGACAGCATTACCGGAAAGATTACTCTGGATCAGGATCTGCTGAATGCTTATCCGATCTCTGAAATCGCAGGCGTATACAGCGGCTATATGGTATTTTTCAGCTCTGTAGAACCGAAATAATATGAAAAACGCTTTAGGGAGGTTCCTGTCCCTGATGGTGGTGTCCGTCATTTGTTTGCTGGCAGTCTGTACGGCTGTTGTACACGCAGAACAGGACGGGCACGGCGGCAATACACAGGTGATTGCCCGTATCAAGGCGGGCTCCTCTTCCGAAAGCGCATCCTCCTTACCGTCCTCACAATCGGACGGTTCGTTGCCGTCCGGACATCCGGAATCCTCGGAAGCTCAGCCGACGGAAACCGGTGACGGCAATGGATATTTGTTTGCTGCCATTGGGCTGATGCTTTGTTCAGCCGCTGTGGGCATTGCACTGAGCAGAAAATCTGCCGGGACGTCCGGATGACGGAACGCTCGATCATTTCCGGGATACTGAGGTCTTGTTCGGTAACGGATGCATCGAAGCAGGATGTGCTGAAGATTTCCCGCAGAAACAGCCATACCGATGGGGCCATGAGGATGCCGCATGAAATGAATTGAAAACGCGCTGGAAGCCTGAGAACACGTTTCGTTCTCAGGCTTTTTTTCTGGAAACAGGCGAACACGGGAGAAACAGTTTTATGTACCGGTTGGATAATACAGAGTAATTCTTTGTACTGCTAAAATTGACTTGCCCACGGATGAATGGTATAATCGGACACAAGAAAAAGGGTCCATGAAATGAGGTGAAACCATGAAAACTACGGTGAAAAATGGTGTCCTGACCGAATATCGGAAGACAGAGGGAGAGAAGCATCTGGTGATTCCTGACGGTGTGAGAGTGATCGCAGAAAATGTGTTTGTGAATTGCTCTCATCTGACCCGCATTGATCTGCCGGACAGCGTGACGGTGATCGGGAGGGGAGCATTTCGCGGGTGTACAGGGCTGACAACGATCAATATTCCGGAGGGCTTGACGGAGCTTGCCCCTAACGTGTTTAGCAAATGTTCTTCCCTGACGGAAATTATCTTGCCCGGGACTCTTCAGACGATCGGTGAACGTGCGTTTGCTGACTGCAGGAAGCTGAAGGGAATAACCATACCCGATGGGGTGACGATCATCAGGGCGGAGGCATTTTACGGCTGCAGCAGTCTGACTGCCGTGGTGATCCCCGACCATGTGACGGAGATGGCTTCGGACGTGTTCCGGAAATGCAGCAGTCTGACGAGTGTTCGTTTCCCGGACAGAATGACGAGAATTGGTGCAGGAGCATTTTACGGCTGTAAAAGCCTGACGCATCTCCGGTTCCCTGATAGCCTGACGGTGATCGAGGGTGAAATGTGCACGGGCTGCAGCAGTCTGAGGAGCGTCCGTCTCCCAGAGAGGACGGTCACAATCGAGGGCGGTGTGTTCTTCGGATGTGAGAGTCTGACGGAGCTGACGATTCCCGATTCTGTGACACAGGTGGGAAATGGTGCGTTCAGAGGATGCCGGTCCCTTGTGGACAGAGACGGCTTTTATATCGTCAGAGGGGTGCTGTATGCCTATGAGGGGGAGGCGGAGACTGTGACGGTTCCGGACGGTGTGACGAGGATCGAAGCAGGCGCATTCCGGAATGGCAGCACCCTACGGACAGTACACATTCCTGACAGCGTGAGCGCTATCGGTGACAGAGCATTCGCTGGGTGTTGTAAACTGGCGTCTCTTGTACTTCCTGACGGTGTGACACGGTTGGAAAAAGAGGTGTTCGCCGGTTGTGAGAGCCTGCAGGAGATACATCTCCCGGATCATCTGATTAGCTTAGGGGACCGGGTCTTTGAAAAATGTGAACAGCTTCAAAATATAGAGTTTCCCGATAGCGTGAAATGCTTCGGACGCGGCGTATTCATCGGGTGCAGCGGGCTTCGGAGCATCCGTCTCCCTGACAGCATGACGGAACTTGGCAAAGAGACGTTCTACGGCTGCAAAAGCCTTACGGAGCTCAACATTCCTCACGGTGTAACCAGCATCGGGTGGCAGCTGTTGTTTGAATGTCATCATCTGAAAAAAGTCCGGATTCCTGATTGTGTGACGGCGATTGATTCAGAAGCGTTCTGCCATTGCAACAGCCTGACACAGATTGCCATTCCAGACAGTGTTACCCGGATCGGATATAAGGCGTTTGCATTCTGTGAGTGTCTGACCGAAGTGAAATTGCCGTCCCAGCTGCAGGCACTGTCATACGGAGTCTTTGCCGGCTGTACCAGTCTGGAGTCGGTCAGGCTTCCGGACACGTCGACCCATATTGATCAGATTGCGTTCTGCTATTGCAGCAGTCTGAAAGAGCTGACGATTCCCGACAGCGTGGAGTACATTGGCAGACAGGCTTTCTCGGATTGCACCAGCCTGCCCCGATTGGAAATACCAGATCGTGTGAAAGAAATGGGAACCGGGATGGTTGAGCACTGCGTTCAGCTGAAAAAGCTTGTTCTTGCCGGTCATACGATAGACGCCACACAGATTGACTGGGGGAAGGTTACCCTTTCGGAGCTCTGCACCATGCTGCGCTCAAAGAATTATGAGTGTGATCTCCATCGGCCGATCAAAGAAAGCGTGATCCTGCAGATTTATGACCAGGAACAGCAGCCGGAAGCGGAGGCTTATATCAAAAAACACAGTACCCGGATTTTTCAGTCGCTGATAAAAAACAATGACTATGAGAATGTCAGGAAGCTGGCGGAATGTGATCGTTTTATTAACAGGAAAAATATAATGAAGCTTGTCGGGTACTCGATTGAGCGTACCCAGAAGGGCGGTGAGATGCAGATTCAGGTGTTCCTGATGAACTACAAGTACCGGAAGTTTCCGGATATGGATGTACTTGGTGATCTGACGATCTGATCGCGGAGAAGTTCTTGCATACGGGATGGATGCGTGTTACAATATGAGTGAACCATATCAACATCGGGATTCTGACCGTACAGGAGGAAAGACAGATGAAACCATGTAAAGCGGCCTATAAATTTGTTCGGGAGGAAGATAAGGAAATCTACAAGTGTTTTGGTTTCCGACACCTCTCGGATGCGACCTCGTATTATGTACATCGGAATAATGAATCCTTCAAGGGAACGACCACGCTTTGTCAGGCAATCGGAGAGGCGGTGGCGTTCACGGCGGAATACATTGGTGATATCCTCAACCAGAAGGAGCACACCGGTGAGGTTTATACCGATCAGAAGCAGTCCTATTTCTGGTTTGATCTGCCTGTACCGAAGGATTGGCGGGAAAACGGCATCACCCGGGCATTCGGCTATCGGGCATATAGTGATGAAACCTCTGTGATACGGTTCTGTGCAACGGATCGTTATGGGATTTACCTGAAATCGGATCCTTCTGATCTGATGGATTGCGCAAAATTGCTGCCGGTCCTCACCTTACTGCTGCTGCGGCTGATCGAGACCGATGAGGAATACGGTGCGGCCTTCCTGGAATTTTCCAGGAAACCGTCGGCGGCATCGTTTGTCGTGCTGCATGAGGATTTTTACCAGTATTATAAGAATAACGATTACATTCTGAGTTACCGGGAGATTCTGTCTGTACCGAAGGAGTGTACGGAGTCATTGCGTGAGAGATTACTCACCATGATGGAAAACAATGCGGCTCTCCCTGAAGAAACAAGCTATGAAGCCGTCACCTTTCCGGAAGAAGCCTTTGCACCGGAGTACCGTGAGCTGGTTCCTGCGCTTTCACAGGAATTTGAGCTTCCTCCGATGTTGGGCGCACTGTGCAGTGCGGTAGCTGCCGGAGATATGCGGGCTGTTTTGCTGCATGGCCCTGCCGGTACGGGAAAGACCATGTCCTGCAAGCTAATATGTCAGCAGATTGGTCTGCCGCTGATGGATACCGTCAACTGTTCCGAGAACCTGGATGAGTTTATTCTCGGAAAGTTCCTGCCGGAGGGCGACAGGATCGTTTTCAAAGAGAGCTTTGTGACCAAGGCGATTCGTTATGGCGGTGCGGTTGTCTTTGAGGAAATCAATTTTGCAAGACCGCAGTATCTGTCGTTCCTGAACTCCCTGTTGGACGACAACGGCTTTGTACGGCTTGATAACGGGGAGGTCGTGCGCCGTCATCAGAATTTCCGCTTTTTTGCCACTATGAATATCGGCTATTATGGGACGAAGGAACTGAATCAGGCACTGTATAACCGTTTTAATGCGATTGTGGAACTGAGTGAGCTGTCGGATGAAGCGATTACGAAGATGCTTACCGCAAGGGTACCGACCTGTACCAAGCAGATTCCCACCATGTTGAGCGTGTATCACCGTATCAAGACGAAGATCCGTGCGGAAGAGCTGGATATTGTCATCTCTCCCCGGAACCTGGAAAACTGGGCAAGAATGGCCGTGTATGAGGGCTATCTTACCGCTGCCGAAAAAACCATCCTGCCCATAGCACGCAATGAGAGGAGCATGGAGGAAATGATCCGGAAAATCGTTGCATCCCATCAATGGAGGGTGAAAACAGAGGAGACAGCGCCATGACAGAAAAAGAAGAGGAAGCTCTTGCCTTATTCCAATGTGAGGAGAACCGAAAAAGGGAAGAGTCTTATGTGCGTGGATTTGTTCAGAATGAGGAGGTCGAACTGGCCTTTGTCAATGAGGGACGGGCGTTTACTGACGGTAGAAATATTACCGTTGATCCCATGATGGATATGCTGTTTACCGATCGGAAAGCGCTTAAAGAGACTTCACGTTTTCTGGGGTTCAGACAGACGGTCCGTTCCCCCTGGCACGCGCTGACCTTTACCAGCCGTGCACAGGAGGTGCATGAGGGACTGCATATTCTGTTTTCCGATTTCCCTCCGCCGGCTGTCCATGATGTCCGCAGTACCACCAAAGAACGAATGGAAGTGCTGGCACTTATCGGCAATATTATCGAGGATGCGTTTATCGAAAGTGCGGGGGTATCGGCGTTTCCGAATATGGAACTATACTTGCGATGGGGACGGGTGTCACACTTGTTTGCAAAACAGGAATCTGCCGGTACGGTCTATGAGCGGCTTTCGCAGGCGGGAATCGACCATGAGCAGGAGCATTCCGGGGTCATCCGGTTGGAGCGCATTCTGGAACAAATGACATCGGAGCTGCTGTATCCCATGGTGAAAGCGAAAGAAGCTCCTGCAGAACTGACGGAGTGGCTGGATCAGGTAAGACCGTTGTTTTTTGAGGGTGCGGAACAGGAAACACCCTCCCAAAGGCATTGGTATGCCTGTGAGATTTTTGATCTTCTGGAGCCGCTGATCCCGGAAGAGATGCCCGACTTTTCATTTACCGAACGGCTGCTGGGGGGAACAGGGACTCACTGTTCCTCAAAAAACACGTTTCAGATCAACGGCTCACGGGGACGAGCGTGTCAGATAACCAGGAGACTGTTTGTCGATCAGGACGGTAACCCCATTCCCTTTGATGAGGAGGGGACGATCCTGTTAACGGCCATACAAGCAGGAGGCGAAGCATTCGGACAGTTCAAGCAGCATTCCGAGCCTGTCATGATAGACTGGATCGGTTCGGAAACGGGTGCTTCTGCGATGCACCGCTCCATACGGATCAGGGAAATCCATCCGTCTGTTGATCTGCTGTTGGAGAAAAGCTATCGGAAAATCGTATCCCAGTATCTGCTTACCATCAACACCTATATCCGGCGTTTTTCTGCGTTGATCCAGACAGAGAACGAAGTCATCGAAGACAGGCGGTATTTCGGGAAGGGGATTTCGTCGAAGCATTTCCTGGATATCAAAAAACGCTGTTGGTACCGGACCAGCCATGTCCCGGGGACACCGGAGTTATCGGTGCTGCTGATGATCGACGGCTCCGGCTCCATGTTCGGCAACAGGCGGAATGCAGCTGTGCAGGCTTCTGTGATCCTGCATGAGGTGCTGAAAAAGAACCATATTGAACACGCGGTGGTGGAATACCGGGCGATCTATGACAAGCCGCTGGTGGAACATCAGGTGCTGCTGCCTTTCTCGGCTGCGGAGAAGGAGCAGTATAATCTACTGAGATTGTCTGCTTCTGACGGGACCAGAGAGGGATTGTCCCTGTTCTGGGCAGAAAACTACCTTGCCGCTCATACGGTGACCGATCATCAGCTTATCATTGTGATCTCCGACGGGTTCCCTGAGCATTGCTGTGAGGGTTCGCAGTATTTTCCGCCGGTTTCCGTGAAGGATACCGCCAATGCGGCGGAGAAAATTTCCCGGAGCGGTACAAAAATCATTGCCGTTGCCCTCGGACATGACTGTTATGAACAGCTCTGCCGGGTATATCCCAAAACCCTGGAATGCGATTCTCTTGACAGGCTCCCACAGCAGCTGTTGAAGCTGATTGCCAGTGAGCTCAGAATGCCGTAGAACCAAAAGATCCCCCTGACTGCTCCTTGTCGGAGTGTCAGGGGGATTATTATATGTGTTGCGGATATGGTTATCTTCGTTTATGAACAGATGATATCGCCGGATTTCAGAAGAGAGTGGGGGAAGCTGCACAGAAAAGCGGTTTCGTCGTCTCCTTCCTGGGCGGAAGAAGCAATTTCCTGATTTACGGCAATGCTTTTGATCTCTACCGACCCTTTCTTATTACCGTTTTTATCATTGACGGAGAGTGTGTCACCGGGTTCTGCCGTGCCTTTCCGGACAGTTCCGACGATGGCAATGTACTGTTCGTCTACGGTGATGAAGTTGGTGACTTCCATCACAAACCGATAAGCGGCGTAGGGGTCGGCAGCGGAATCGGGGGTTGGTGCCGGTGCCTGTTCAGACGGTATTCCGACAGTCGGTGTGATCCGGCTGTTAATCAGGGCAATGGCTTCCTTCACATCGTTGGATTTGTTGAGCTTGGCAAATTTGATCATACTGCCGTCCTTCATGGCCAGCAGCACAGAGGGCATGGTGGACATATATTTCGAGAAAAAGCAGCCGCCGATCGCGCTGTAGGAATAGACCTCCGGGTTATTGTCTGAGTCATTCTTTTTCTTGGAGAACGCCTTGCCGACAAATTTGATGGCCTTGCCGACAGCATTTCCGTTGGTGATCTCAAAAGAGATATGGTCATCAAAGATAATCAGATTACCGGTAGCCTCCGCTCTTCCCACACTGACATCACCGATGTGCTTCTCCACCGAGGTCAGGGTTTTGAGCGGGGAATGATTCGGAACACTGGTGGCAGGTTCCGCCGGTATGTTCAGGTTGGAAAGCTGTCTGCCGCAGCTCGGACAAAAGTCGTTGCCCGCAGAGATCGGGTGACCGCAGCCGGGACAGAATTTAATGCGCTGTTCCAACGGCTTTGGCGGCTGCGGAATCAGGCTGGAACCGCAGTTCCCGCAAAAGTTGACGCCCTTAGCATTGATGATGCCGCATTTCAAACATTTCATGGTTTCAGACTCCGTTACTTCAATTTCTTGACTGCCGCGACACCCGGTTCAATGACCTTTCCGCTGCATACCCATGCGGGTTTGATCACGGAACAGGCTTTTCCGACAGCATCCTGTTCGTTGATGACTTCAAAAACATCCGCAAGGGAATCGTCAACGACAAATTCCTCTCCCGTATTGCCGACTCTTCCGATACCCGCTTTATAGATGCATGACAGCAGGCGCAGGGAATTTTTGCGGCACCGGATCTCATCACGGCTGTTCGGAAAACTCTCCTGAAAGGCTTTCCGGAAGGCCTGATCGGGACAGAGGGCGGCTCTGCTGCACCATTCATGGTAGGTATCTCCGTCAAAAGCATTCAGGTCGCAGCAGGAAATATACAGACTTTCATACAGACTCTCAAACAGCTCCGCATGAGACGGCAGCAGGGCGGTAAACTTTCTTTCCGGGGCACGTTTTATTCTGCGTGTGAGCAGAATGGACGGTGGTGTGAGCACTGCCATAGTGACCGCTGCGGAGATGGTAACAATGATTGCCGGATTCATCCTGATCCTCCTCAGATATCGGTTTTCTTCATGTGGATCCACGCCGCCGCATCATCGCGGTCACCGAAGATGATCGCATTGCCGGGGAACAGCGACGGAATCAGCGCTTTCTGTTCATTGCGCAGGGCGGCACTTGCCGCCATTACCTCCGCATCATCAGGGGATGCCAGGCGGTGAATGATCTTATAGTTCGTGTTCTTGATGGCATCGGGAATCAGGCGGGTGGGATACTGGTCAACGATCATCAGTCCTTCGCCGTAGCTTCTGATCTCGGAGAGCATATTCGTAAAGAGATCCGCTACGACCTTCTGCGGATTATTGGTGGATGCTCCCTCGGGCTTAAGCAGGACATTGTGCGCTTCTTCGATCAGCGTGAGATGCAGCAGTTTGTTCTCAAGAGCCTGCCTGCGGTAGTCAATGTCGTTGGCGTACTTGGATTTCCGGTATTCATACAGCGACAGCAGCAGGACGGACATGATCAGCGCCTTGTCCTTGGAGGCGGAGATACCGCTGATATTGATTACGGTGGGATGGTCGAACAGCTCGGAATAATTCGTGGACTTTGCCACATTCAGGAGCTTTCCTCTTGTACCTCTGGTGAGATACTGGAAGCGGGTCTCCAGACAGGTGGAAAGGTTGGAGCGAACCTTCTCTTCGTAATTCTTTCGCTGCATGACTTTATTGCTCATGGCGGAAAGTGAGGACAGTACGGGATAAACAAACTGCGGGTCCATCAGACCGCCGCTGGTGAACTTCTCGCCGTAAGCGGCTGCGTACAGGGAATAGATGGTTTCGTCGATCAGCACGGGAAGTACATCCTCCGAGGGCAGGCTTGCATTGATGAGGGCGATCAGGTTTTCACAGCGGGAGGTCATATCCAGCTTTGCTCCGGCCACCGCTGCCGGCTGGAACGGTGACAGCTGCAGCTGACTGAGCCTGACGCCTTCAAATTCATCCAGACCCGGCATATAGATGCGGAAACGGTTCTTCTCCGGGAGGACTTCATTCATTTTGATGGCCCATCGTACCCAGTCGTCCTTGGCGGGTTCGATGATGAGGGCGGGGATATCGTGCTCCAGTACCTCTGTGATAATGCGTTTGCTGGAGCAGGATTTACCGGAACCGGTTGAGCCGACGATCAGGGCGTGTCTGACAAGGTCGTGATGGTTGATGCGGTAGGGAGCGTTCTGCTCCACACCCATGTT